>LADV01000034.1 GCA_000961805.1 Peptococcaceae bacterium BRH_c23
TTAAAGCCGAGTTTGGCTACGACTCACGCAAAGGCGTTCGCGCCGTGTGATCGCGACCCTCTGCATGTCAGGGACGATGGTAGCGAGTCGTGCAAGACGAATGCAAGACGAGAGCAAGTTCGGGACGGTTCGTGACTTGCATGCACCGTGTGGAAAAAGAGCCCTGTGGCAGTTCTTGGGGAGGAACTGCCATAGGGCTTTTTACGCTGATTCGGCACATTACGGGGGTAAGTTTTATTGTTAAAAATTGTTGACCTGTTGTACAGTAATAGGAACCTGTCGTATAATAGCACAATAAGAATTGTATTTAGATTTCCGCTGGAAGGGTCAGGCAAAGCGCTACAGGTTGGTAGGTGCCAACTACACTAAGTGGGAAAATAGGCCCGTGGCAAGTTCTTGGAACATCGCCATCAGGCTCTTATTAGAACAAAACGCACTTCAACTGGACGCATTTGCTCTTCGAAGGCATAGGCTGAGTTGAAAGAAGAGGGGGAGAATATTGAATCAGAACCAAGGAAAAAAAATCACTGTGTACGATACTACGTTGCGAGATGGGGCTCAAGGGGAAGGGATCCATTTTTCAACGCAAGATAAGTTAAGTTACGTTAAGAAAATTGCGGAAATGGGTAGTCTTTATGTAGAGGCGGGCTGGCCGGGTGCTAACCCATTGGATCAGGAATTTTTCCAACAAGCCCGCGACTTGCATTCCCCTTTGGCGCACATCGTTGCTTTTGGCAGTACGTGCAAAGTCAAGGAGTCTCCGGAGCAAAGCGATATTCTGTTAAATCTCTTGGCATCAGGAGCGAAGACGATTACGATCTTCGGGAAGTCCTGGGATCTGCATGTTAGGGATGTTTTGCGGGCAAACCTGGAAGAAAATCTTCGTTTGATACGAGAGTCAGTGTCTTTCTTGCTTCAACAAGGACGGGAAGTCTTCTTTGATGCCGAGCATTTTTTTGATGGTTTTAAGGAGAATCGGGATTATGCTTTGAAGTGCATCGGGGCGGCTCTCGAGGGAGGGGCGAAGACCATTATTTTGTGTGATACGAATGGAGGAAGCATGCCGGCTGAAGTAGCAAAAGGAGTCAGAGTTGTCATGCAGGAATTTAATCCCCAAGAACTTGGTATCCATGTCCACAATGATAGAGGTCTTGCAGTCGCCAATTCAATGATTGCGGTGGAAGCTGGAGTCACTCAAATTCAAGGGACTTGGAATGGGTTTGGAGAACGGTGCGGAAATGCCAATCTAAGTACTCTCATTCCCTTATTACAGCTTACTGGGGATTACTCGGTTGTTTCCGAGGAAGCTTTGTTAAAGATCACCTCCTTTTCCCGCTACGTTGCTGAGCTTACCAATGCGCCTTTTGATGAAAAACAGCCGTTTGTGGGCCGCAGTGCCTTCGCGCATAAAGCTGGTATGCACGTAGATGCGATTCTGAAGAACCAACGAACCTTTGAACACATGGATCCTGCTGGGGTTGGAAATGAACGTCGGATATTAATTTCTGATCAGGCAGGAAAGGCGAATATATGGGAACGTCTACGTCGATTTGAACCCACTATTTCTAAAGAAGATCCACGGGTTGAGAGTGCCATGATCGAAATCAAAGAATTGGAACATAACGGGTTTCAATTCGAAGCAGCTGAAGGAAGCCTTGATCTGTTACTTCTGAAAATCCTCGGCAAGGTTCCCACACCAGCCTTTGAAGTTTTAGATTATCATGTTTGGAGTGACCCTTTGCGGGGAGAACTAGACTCAGTGGCCGTCGTTAAGGTTAAAGTGGGTCAAGATACAGTACAGATCGCTTCGGAAGGGAACGGTCCGGTTAATGCCTTAGATACAGCATTGAGACAGGCTCTCGTCAGTTTCTTCCCGATTTTGGGGCAAAGTCAACTTGTTAATTACAAGGTAAGGGTTCTGGATGGTTCGCGAGGTACAGAAGCTATTGTGCGCGTGATCATCGATACTCGACTGGAACATGAAGTTTGGGGGACCATCGGTGTTTCTAAGAATATCCTCAAGGCTAGCGCTCAGGCTCTACTTGATGCAATCAATTGGACGATTTGGAAGTATCAATAGGAAGGCGCCGAGAGGGCGGGAGGGTCGCGTCACACTTGCTCAGCCATGCGATCGTCGTGCCAAACTAGGGCTTTAAGCCGTATGCAAGCAGGCAGGGCGAAACACATGTGTTTCGGCCAAAGCGACATCCTTGTCGCATGGCCGGCGGAACACGTCCCTGTGTTCCGCCCTGCTTTATGAAAGCGGATTAAAGCCGAGTTTGGCTACGACTCACGCAAAGGCGTTCGCGCCGTGTGACGCGACCCTCTTGGGCTTAGAAAGAATGGAACACGCAAATCTTAAAAAAAGTAAATTATTTTGTTTAGATGACATACAAGCACATCTTGCTTTATTGTACAATATAATGTACAATAAAAGCGAGGTGGATTATATGATAGCAATAAGTTATTCGACTGTAAGACAAAATTTTAAAGAATATTGCGAAAAGGCTACAAATGATTTTGAGACTATTATTATTACTCGCGAACGTGGAAAAAATGTGGTTATGATTTCGGAGGCTGAATACAATAACCTTCTGGAAAATATTTACGTGAGAAGGAACCCTAAATATTATAATGAACTCCTTAAATCCATAGAACAGCTTAAAAGTGGTAAAGGAAAGAAACGGGAATTGCTGGATGATTAAGATATTTTCAGATATTGCATGGAATCATTACTTGTATTGGCAAACAGAAGATAAGAAAATATTAAAAAAAATCAATGAGTTAATACGAGATATTGAAAGGAATGGGAATGAAGGAATTGGTAAGCCTGAACCATTGAAACATGAATTATCTGGATATTGGAGTCGTCGCATTACAGATGTTCACCGTTTAATTTATCAAATTGACGTTGACAAGATTAATATAATCAGTTGCAGAAATCATTATTGAAAAGAGCCGAGGAATTTATCCTCGGTTCTTTCAATAATAATTTGACATTGTTGGTGACCCTACCCCGGGTAGCTTGCTCTGCATAAATTGCTTTGTTTGATTCATAATAATCCAGTGTAAATAATGTTCCGGACAATAACTTCAGCTGAATGGAAAATCTCTAAACATAAATTCTCGACAGACCTCTTGAGTTGATATATTATGTATACAATATACAGAGTTAATATTATTTGGGGGAGACGTGTACTATGCGGCAAGAAAAGGATCTAATAGGAGTCCATGAAGTTCCGGACGATGTGTATTATGGGATTCAAACACTCCGTGCGGTAGAGAACTTCCCTATTACGGGGTATCCTCCCCATGGGGAGTTAATTCGTGCGTTAGGTATGGTTAAGGGTGCAGCAGCTGAGGCGAATATGTATATTGGAAGTTTGAATCCTTCTATAGGAAAAGCAATTGTGCAGGCGTCTAGGGAACTGATCAATGGTCAGTTTAACGAGCAATTCGTGGTGGATGTAATCCAGGGTGGTGCCGGGACATCCATGAATATGAATGCCAATGAAGTCATTGCTAATCGGGCAATTGAGATTCTTGGTGGAAAAAAGGGTGAATACTTTAAAGTCCATCCCAACACTCATGTCAACATGGCTCAAAGCACCAACGATGTTTTCCCTACGGCAATCCGGATTGCTTGTCTGAATGTAGCCAATGATTTGCTCGAATCCTTAGACAGTTTACGCCAGGCCTTTGCAGATAAGGCTCAAGAGTTTGACGGTATTATAAAAATGGGGAGAACGCATTTGCAAGATGCCGTTCCCATTCGTTTAGGCCAGGAGTTTGCAGCGTATGCCCACATGTTAGGGCGAGATATTAAGCGAATTAAAGAAGCGATACGATCCCTAGAAGTCATGAACATGGGCGCGACGGCGGTGGGCACAGGATTAAATGCAGATCCTAAATATATTGAAAAAGTAACTGAGTATTTGCGTGACTGGACTCACTTACCCATGCGACTAGCCGAGGATCTAGTTGATGGGACTCAAAACACGGATGCCTTCATGGAAGTTTCAGGATCATTAAGAACACTTGCCGTAAACCTTTCCAAGATCGCCAATGACTTGCGCTTGATGGCCTCAGGGCCACGGACGGGATTAAATGAGCTAAATCTACCACCTATGCAACCAGGTTCATCAATTATGCCTGGAAAAGTCAATCCAGTGATCGCGGAAGTGGTCAATCAAGTGGCCTTTCAGGTACAAGGGAATGATTTTACCATTGGTTTAGCCTGTGGAGCTGGCCAACTAGAACTTAATGTCATGGAGCCAGTGATGGTCTTTAATTTACTCCAATCGTTAGACATCCTGCGCAATGTGACTCGTATCTTTCGAGAACGCTGTGTCATAGGCATCACAGCCAATGTAGAGCGTTGCAGAGCGATGGTGGAAAATAGCGTTGGTTTAGTGACAGCCATCAATCCTCATGTGGGTTATGAGGTAGCATCAAGCGTGGCCAAAGAAGCAATCCTATGTGGTCGACCAGTCTGCGATATCGTATTGGAAAAGGGAATTCTGACAAAAGAAGAACTCGATGTGATCTTGAACCCCTATGAGATGACCAAGCCAGGTATTGCGGGTGCGGAGCTGTTAAGGTAAAACTAAACAATGAAAAAAGGGGATTAAGATTTGAACCCCCTTTTTTCATTGTTTCAGTGCGTATCTTAATAGGACTTGTGTTACTCTCACACTTGTCGAACTTGCTTAGTAAAGGGGAAGATGCTACACTTAAATGTAGTATAAACAAGGGTCTATGTTGACTGTTGTAAAATATTACTACTTAGTGGAAGGGGAAAGAACTATGGCGGTTGGGCGCAATTCTTCGAGCACAGGTAGAACCGTCTTACTCATTTTGATTGGTGCTGCCATTGGGACTTTAGTTGGACTTGGCTTAGAAAAATACGGTATTTTTGCACCGTTTTTGAGGCCTGCCGTTATCGATATACCCTCCCATACTTACTTAGATTTCTTTTTCCTCTCGCTCTCCTTCGGTATTCGCTTGAGTATTACTATGGCGACGCTTTTGGGGGCCTTAGGAGGATATTTGTTGTCAAGGAAGGTGTAATATGCTCGTGCTTGCTTCTTCATCTCCTCGGAGGGCGATGTTGCTTCGCGAGGGAGGGTATACCTTTGAAACGGTTAAGGCTTCCGTTTCAGAAGTGCTGACAGAAGAGATTACTCCGGAAATCGGGGTAAGGCAGTTGGCAGTACGCAAAGCCCAAGCGGGTTTAACCCACTGGTTGGAATCAGGGGGAAACGCGCAGGATGTGGTGTTAGGGGCTGACACGATGGTGGTTCTAGACGGCCGAATATTGGGGAAACCTACGTCGACTGAAGAAGCGGTTGAAACACTGAAACATCTAAGTGGCAGGACTCATGAAGTTTTAACGGGAGTCTCGTTAGTTTCTGGATCGGGAAGGCTCGTCGAGGACGTGGTTAAAACCATTGTTCATTTTCGCCCACTCGAAACGGATGAAATTACGTCGTATGTAGCCAGTGGAGAACCGATGGACAAGGCCGGGGCGTATGGAATTCAGGGGGGAGCCGGGAAATTTGTCACATCTATACAAGGATCTTTGACAAATGTCATTGGCTTACCGATGGAATATCTTACGGAACAGTTGAAGGCGTGGGGGATTGGGCAGATAAATATCGCTTCACGCGAGGTGGATGATGGATTATCGGCGTTTGAAGGATTTACCGGAGGAACTTTTGCCCCGTGAGAGACTTTGTCAACTAGGTCCCGAAGCATTATCAAATCGGGAAATATTGGCCATTCTTTTGCGTACCGGCAGCAAAGGAGAAAATGTTTTAACGCTAGCTGAACGGATTTTGGTCAGTGTCGGTGGACTTTCAGGGTTAGGCAAGCTAACAGTTCATGAACTGGCCCAAATACACGGTTTAGGAAAAGCAAAGTCTGCAGAAGTGAAAGCCGCCTTAGAATTAGGGCGTCGTTCAGTCTCTGTAGATCCGATGTCGAGACCCGTGGTTAATTCTCCTCAGGATGTGGCACACATCGTAATGGAAGAAATGAGATTCCTGGATCGTGAGCATTTTCGAGTTGTTTCGTTGTCGACGAAAAATCATGTCTTGGGAATCAGCCCAGTCTCGATTGGTTCGCTCAATTCATCCATGGTCCATCCAAGGGAGTGTTTTAAAGAAGCGATCCGGCGCAATTCAAACGCCATTATTTTATTGCACAATCATCCCAGTGGGGATCCGACTCCCAGTCAGGAAGACATTGAGGTCACGCGTCGGTTGGCAGACGGGGGAAAGATTCTGGGGATTGAGGTTTTAGATCATGTGATTATTGGAGATAATCGGTTTATCAGTTTGAAAGAGCGGGGCGTGCTGTAGCGAGGTTCGAGGTTCGATGTTCGTGGATCGAGTTGTGAATTCGATTCTGCGAATCGAAGAACGGATTAGACTCTCAAGCTGGCTTAAATATCAATTTGCGAAGGTTGTTCGCTTCGATTCGAACCACGTACCACGAACATCGAACATCGATCTTGGAAGGAGTTTAAATTTAATGTTTGGTTTTAATTTTTTAAGCAGAGATTTAGGGATAGATTTAGGTACAGCAAATACAGTGGTTCATGTCAAAGGAAGAGGGATTGTTGTCCGGGAACCTTCTGTGGTGGCAATGGATATAACGACAAAGACCCCAATGGCCGTAGGGGATAGTGCTAAAGAAATGATCGGTCGGACCCCCAGTAATATTGTGGCGATACGTCCACTAAAAGATGGGGTAATCTCAGATTTTAATGTTACCCAAAAAATGCTGAAATACTTTATTAGCCGTGCCCTGGGAACCGAACATCCCTTTATCCGGCCTCGTGTGGTTATTTGCGTGCCTTCTGGTGTCACTCCGGTCGAGGAACGTGCCGTGAAAGAAGCTGCTATGGCAGCCGGTGCGAAAGATCCGATTATTTTAGAAGAACCTATGGCAGCAGCTATTGGCGCTGGACTTCCAGTCAGTGAACCGACGGGGAACATGATCGTTGACATCGGTGGGGGTACAACGGAAGTCGCGGTTATTTCCTTAGGTGGAATAGTGACAAGTCGTTCGATCCGTGTGGCCGGTGATGAAATGGATGATGCGATCATCGCTCATATTAAAAGACGATATAATCTGATGATTGGTTATCGAACCGCGGAAGCACTCAAGTTTGAAATCGGTTACGCGTACATGGCAGAAAAGGGTATGTATACAGTGCGCGGGCGAGATTTATTAACAGGTCTTCCAAAAACCATTGAAGTCTCCTCAGAGGAAATCCAAGAGGCACTACAAGAACCGGTGATGGCTATTGTCGATGCTGTAAAATCATGCTTGGAAAAAACTCCCCCGGAATTATCGTCGGATATTATGGATCGTGGTATTATGATGGCAGGTGGCGGCTCATTACTGCGCAACCTGGACCGATTGATTTCTGATCAAACAGGCATCGCGGTGCACTTAGCGGAGGACCCGTTGTCATGTGTCGCTATAGGCACAGGACATGTCTTGGAACATGCGGAGATCCTTCGGAAAATTGCCGCCTCGCAAAAGAGTTAAAAATAGCGGGGGGGAATTGTGGTGGGGAAAAGAGTAAATGTAACGGGAATTGCGGTTCTCGTTTTCTTTCTGATGCTAGGTGTACTCATAACCATCCGTCTAACCGGACTGGGTAGTCATTTCCCCAACCCAGTTGGGGGGGTTATGCAACGCGTCTTAAGCCCGTTAGAACAACCAATTCTTAACTTGGGGAATGGCATTAAGGAAAATTTTCGAGTCTTATGGAACTTCCGAGAGGTACAGCTCCAAAATGAGGCTCTTCTCAAGCAGGTAGATCAGTTAACCGGGGATAATTTAAAACTCAAAACAGAAGTACTGGCCGGTATGCGCTATAATGAACTTGATGAGGGTCAGTTTCGCAGTCCGACCCTCGCTAAGTTTGAAAAGATCGGTGCGAGTGTAATTAATCGTAATCCTACCAATTGGTACCGAACCTTAACCCTAAACCGGGGAAGCGCGGATGGGCTCGCCCCAAATGACCCAGTGATCGGAGATTTAGGGCTTTTGGGGAAGGTTGTGTCGGTCACACCGACCACCTCGGAAGTCTTACTAATCCTTGACGGGGAAGGACAAGTAAGTGCCCTGGTACACGGAAGCACGGGTGTTAGTACCTTCGGAATTGTGCAAGGAAATTATAATCGTGGTTCGCGCCTGACTCCGGAAGGGAATTTACAAATGCTCTTTCGCAGAGAGGACAGTGTAAATCCAGGAGATCTAGTGCTAACGTCAGGGCTCGGAGGAGTGTACCCTAAAGATATCCCCATCGGTCAAGTAAAGGAGATTCAGCTTGATCCCTCAGGCTTACTCAAAACGGCCTACATTCAACCACTCATGGACTTTGATGCCTTGGAAGAGGCTTATATTGTTAAAATGGCGGGGGGAAAGTAATGCGTTACGTTTTGATCGCAGTTATGTTTCTCTTGAGTCTGATTTTACCGGGAACACTCTTCCACTTTTGGTCTTGGTCAGGAATTAAACCGGATTTGCTCATGTTACTGACGATCTATATCGCCATGCATCATCGTATGTCCGTCAGTGGGATCTGGGGACTTGGGGCGGGTTTATTTGAAGACTTCTATTTAGGGCGCTACGTTGGTATGTATACACTCACACTTGTAGTGGTCGCTATTTTGAGCAATTGGCTAGCCGAGCGCTGGTACCGAGAAAATTTCCTCTTAACCACCTTTATGGTCTTTCTGGTAACCGCAGTGGGGCAAATACTGGTTTCTTTTTTAAGTTTGGGAGCTGGACTTCATTGGGCTTTTACAGATATCCTGCGATTAGTCATCGGAGTATCCCTGTACAATGCCATCCTGGTTCCCGTGACCTACCCATGGGTTCACCAATCCTTCGTTCGCGGCTGGTTGCGCTATCGGCCGAGATATGAACGCTAGCGTTCATATCTCGAAGTTCGATATTCGAGGTTCGAAATTCGAATTGGAGGCGAACAAGTTCGCGGGACGATTAAGTATCCCTGTTCAATTCCGGTCTTCGATTCGCAGAATCGAATTCACAAATCGTACCACGAACATCGAACATCGAACATCGAACATCGCAAAACGTATCGAAGAGGAGGTTTGCAAGTTGGATGACAAAGAGCGAAAACCCTATACTTATCGACTTTGGGGCTTAAGCATCGTAGTGCTTTTAGTCTTCTTAATTCTAGGCTCGAACCTCTGGCGTTTGCAGATTGCCCAAGGGTCCTACTATTCGGCAATGGCCAAGGGTAACTTCGTAAAGCAGGTTAAGGTGCCTCCCACGAGAGGTGATATCGTCGATAAAAACGGCAAGCTCCTGGTAACGAGTGTTCCGGAGTTTGTGCTGCACCTGGATTGGATGGATTTACAACAAGCAAAGGGCAGTGCTTGGAAAGATGTCGTGCGTGGATTAGCAGGTTATATTAAACCCTACTGGCCTAACACTAATCAGACGGTGGATTCAATCACGGAAGATATTTTAGCCAATATCCAAAACCACCAGTGGGAACGCTATCGCCCCGTTATCATCTTGAATAAGGTGGTTCCGAAGCTCCAAGCGGTCATCGCCGAGCATCAAGAGGAGCTTCCGGGAGTGAGTGTGGAAGCAATTCCTGTGCGCGACTACCCTCAGAAAATTCTGCTTGGTCAGCTCCTGGGGTATGTCCGTGAAATTGCAAAACCGGAAATTGATCAGTTAAATAAAAATCCAGATGCGCAAAAGGTAGGATTTGAGTATGCTCAGGGAGACATCGTGGGCAAGATGGGGGTCGAAAAATCCTATGATTTCTGGTTGCGGGGTCAAGAAGGAATCCAACAAGTTGAAGTGGATAATCGAGCCCGTCCTATTTCCAAACAGGTTATTAAGCCACCACAAGCAGGGAAAACCGTCCAACTGACGATTGACGCTGACCTACAAAAAACCGTCGACGATAAACTCGATGAAGTCATTCAAGACGTACAGAAAAAAAGCCCAACGGCTCATGCCGGGGCAGCTGTGGTCATCGATGTCAACACAGGCAAGATTCTAGCCATGTCTTCTCGGCCTGCAATGGATCCGAATGATTTGATCGGGATAATTTCGGACCAAATGGCAGATAAGTATTGGCCTCAAGACCCTAAACGGGCCTCAGAAGCGGCGTCACTTAACCGGGCCTTGTCAGGGGTGTATGCACCAGGTTCGGTCTTCAAAATGGTGACAGCCATGGCTGCTTTACAACTCAAAGTAACAACGCCGGAGGAGCGGGTCAACGGTGCCATGTCTTCCTTAGGGAACCTTGCTGCTCAGCAACAAGGTACCGCTGAATGGGGTGGAAACAATTTTGGTTCTATCAATCTTACTCGAGCCCTAGCCAAATCCTCGAATATTTATTTTCAAATAATGGGCCGCCGCGCCTTTGAGGCTAATCCGGAGACGATTGGTCAGATCGCCCATGAATTCGGATTAGGCGTCGAAAGCGGTATTGATTTACCCGGAGAAGCTAAAGGAATAGCACCTTCTGCCGAATGGAAGAAAGCGTATTTTGGCCCTACCTATGAGAGGTCTCGGGATAAAAAACTGGCCGATATTGAGAGTAATTACGCCACCAAGCTGACTGAAGCGACCGACGCTAAAGCTAAGCAAAAACTGCAAACGGCAAAAGAATCAGAGATTAAACAGGTTGCTGTATGGTACAGGCAAATGGTCAGTGAACATGTGGACTGGAAGGTCTATGACAGTCACTTTAATTCTATTGGGCAAGGGTATAACTCCTACACTCCGTTGCAATTAGCCAATTATGTTGCTACCTTGGTGAATGGTGGAAAACACTTTCGGCCTTATGTTGTCGATAAGCTAATGGACCCAATTACTGGGGACACGGTACAGCAATATGAACCTAAGGTTCTAAATACCGTCTCGGTTTCTCCCGAGGTCCTTGATGCGGTCAAAAAAGGGATGAGCGCTGTTACAACAGGGGAAGGGACGGCCTCCTTTCTCTTCGCTGATGTGCAGGAATTTACTGGGGGAGGTAAAACTGGAACCGCCCAGATCGGGTCCAAGGACACGATTTCGGGAGATATATACAACGGTGTGTTTGTAGCGTTTGCCCCTTATGATAATCCACAAATTGCCTTTGCCGGGATCGTTGAATTTGGAGGGCATGGAGGGGATACGGCAGGTTACGTCGCCAAGGCCGCCTTTATGAAGTATTTTGGTTGGAAGAACGCGAATGGAGGCTAAAAAACGAGGAAATTTATCCTCGTTTTTTTAGATAGTAAAAAGGGAATTGGGACAACCTTGTAGAATTTATAGAGGAGCATTTATTATGACAAAGCGATGGGGGATTGGGCAGGTTGACACGGACTGAACACGTGGCACTTAAAGGAACCCGCGAAGGATTGGTGCTATACCTCGATCCTGCCGCGGACTTTAGATTGCTAATGAACGAACTGGAAAATCTTTTAAAAAACTCTGATCAATTCCTCCAAGGCGCGAACGTCCGGTGCTATGCTGGGAAAAAGGAATTTTCCGAGGATGAACAAGCAAGTCTGGCAACAATTTTAAGACAAAACCAATTAGAACTTGCAGGATGGTTAACCACGGAAGAGGTCTACGTCCCTGGCAAAACGCAGTCCTACGCAAGCCAGGAGAGGGAAGCACGTCTCTGGGAGGAAGGGATGGTGGAAGGACGCTGTCTCTTTATAGAACGAACACTGCGTTCTGGGAAAAGTGTACAATTTGAGGGTCATGTCGTTGTAATGGGTGACGTTAATCCTGGCGCAGAAATCATTGCCACGGGTAACATTGTTGTTCTGGGATCCCTTCGAGGAGTTGCCCACGCAGGAGCAACCGGTGACCGAAAAGCCTCCGTGAGCGCGTATCATTTGGCACCCACCCAATTAAGGATTGCGGACCTGGTAACCAGGGCACCTGATGATGGAGCCGACGGACGAGGACCGGAGATTGCCAAAATCAAAGATGACCAATTAACGGTTGAAGCGGCTGGTATGAATGGTTGGCGAAGCAAGGCTCGATAACGCGATGTTCGATGTTCGAGGTTCGTGGTTCGAACTTTGAATTCGATTCTGCGAATCGAAGAACGGAATTAATCTTTTTGGCTTAAAATCTTCTGCGAACATTGTTCGCTTCGATTCGAACATCGAACATCGAACATCGAAAATCGATAAGGAAAGGTAGGTCTAACTATGGGTGAGGTAATCGTTGTAACTTCCGGAAAAGGGGGCGTTGGTAAGACGACAACATCCGCAAATATTGGTACCGGCTTAGCTGCTAATGGGTATAAAGTCGTCCTAGTCGATACCGATATCGGTTTGCGCAACCTTGATGTTGTAATGGGTCTTGAGAACCGCATCGTATACGATTTAGTGGATGTAACCAGTGGGAATTGTCGGCTTAAGCAAGCACTCATTAAAGATAAACGTTTTACAAACCTCTTTTTGCTACCAGCTGCCCAAACTAAAGATAAAACAGCAGTTAGTCCCGAACAGATGAAGACATTAGCCAAAGAACTTAAAGAAGAGTTTGATTATGCGATCATTGACTGCCCGGCAGGTATCGAGCAAGGCTTTCGCAACGCGATAGCTGGCGCAGACCGTGCGGTAGTCGTTTGTACGCCCGAAGTCAGTGCAGTGCGCGACGCGGACCGCATTATCGGCTTATTAGAAGCTGCCGAACTGAGAAATCCGAAGTTAATCATCAACCGTCTCCGCCCCGAAATGGTAAAACGTGGAGATATGATGGATATCTCAGACATCTTAGATATTTTGGCAATCGAATTAATCGGAGTTGTTCCAGAAGACGAGAGTATCGTAGTCTCCACAAACCGCGGAGAACCCGCAGTTATGGATCAGGGGTCAAAAGCAGGAGAGGCCTATCGTCGCATTACAAAGCGGATTATGGGAGAGGACGTACCTCTTATGAACCTTGAGGTACCCTCTGGAATCATGGATAGACTAAAAAGACTTGTTGGGATTCGCTAACCGTTCGGTACTGAGAGGAGGAATCGTCCTTGTTAGAATTTATCAGCCGGATGCTTGGCAGGGAAAGCGCCTCGAGCAAGACAGTAGCAAAAGAACGCCTTCGGCTCGTCTTGGTGCATGACCGCGCTAGCATATCGCCTGCCATGCTGAACAGACTAAGGGAAGATCTAGTCAAAGTAATCTCTAACTATATGGAGATTGATGAAGCGGCACTCGAGTTCAATCTATGTCAAGACGATCGGGAAGTGGCCCTAGTCGCCAACATCCCCGTCGTGAAGATGAAGCGAGACTACGCAGCCAAAGGGTAACCGAAGCGCTTACGCGAGGTTCGAAGTTCGAAGTTCGAGGATCGAATCGAAGCGAACAGAGTTCGCATAGTTATTTAAAGCCATTCAGCCTAATTCCAAGTCTAAGTGCAAGTCCGTTCTTCGATTCGTAGAATCGAAATCACAATTCGAACTTCGATCCTCGAACATCGAATCTCGAAAAAGGGGTTCGAGGTTCGAATTGAAGCGAACAGAGTTCGCAGGATAATTACTTTTGTCCAATCGTAAGACTCCCACTTCTTCAAGTGGGAGTGGATTCCCGTACTCTGCTGCTGTGACGATAGTCTCCAATTGGAGACTATCGTCGAGCGCCTTTCCCGATAGGAACACGCGCGAAGGAGGTAGAGTCCATCCTATAGCGCGTAAGTATTCTTCTGGGGCAGTAACAAAACTATGAAGTTTGTTACGCCCCTTGTTTTTATGTTCAATTCCGTTCTTCGATTCGCAGAATCGAAATCACAATTCGAACCTCGAACCTCGCGCATCGCGCATCTTGCCTCGCCTTATGTTATAATAAACGAGTATCCGTCAACACAAAAATCATAGGGAGATTATATCGTGGACAGAAGAGCTTTAAGAAACTTAGACTTCTTATTTATACTATTTACATTGTTATTACTGGCAGCCAGTCTGGTAATTTTAAGCACCGCCTCGATCAATGTGATGAAGTCGAATCCTCTCCACTATGTGCAGACTCAGACTGTCTGGATTTTGAGTGGTCTCGTCATTGCAGTGGTCGTGGCTGTGATTGATTATCAGAAATGGCAAGTTTTTCGCTGGTGGATTTATGGCTTTAATCTGGCCCTGCTCTTAAGCGTTATCTTTTTTGGTGACTCGGCCAAAGGGGCTACTCGTTGGATTTATTTTACCTCTTCGATCGGAATCCAACCCTCAGAGTTTGCCAAAATTTTTATCATTTTAACGTTTGCAGACTTTTTGGCCCGGCGAGAAGGCAGACTCAATAATTTCACTGATTTCATAGCGCCATTTTTGTTTGTTTTAATGCCCATGCTGCTGATTTTTAAGCAGCCCGACCTAGGAACAACCTTGGTTTTTGTGGCAATATTTATCGGAATGATGTTTGTAGCAGGGGCAAATCCTTGGAAATTCGGGGGTCTTATCGTAGCAGGGGTTATTACAGTGGCAGGTGCGCTTTGGCTCCACTTCGCTACAAATTTACCAAAGTGGTTACAATGGGCTCAAGGACTCCCTCTTCCCCTCCAAGAGTATCAATTAAAGCGCTTAACGATTTTTGTAAATCCTACAGCTGATAAGTCGGGAGATGGTTTTCATATTCTTCAATCCCTGTGGGCGATTGGGTCGGGTGAGTTATGGGGTAAAGGCTATCGAATGGGTACACAAGGCCAGTTGAATTTCTTACCTGAGCACCATACCGACTTTATTTTCTCGGTGGTTGGCGAAGAGTTCGGCTTTATCGGAACGATCACCCTCCTCTTCCTGTTTCTAATCTTCTTATTGCGCGCCATCAACATTGCTTTGAAAGCACGGGATATGTACGGAATGTTGATTGTCTCGGGGGTGGTTTCCATGTTCACCTTTCACATTCTAGTCAATGTAGGTATGACCTCCGGGATTATGCCTGTCACAGGAATTCCACTCCCGCTGATCAGCGCGGGGGGAAGTGCATTGTGGGCCAATATGGTTTCGATTGGCCTACTCTTAAGTGTCAATTTAAGACACCAGAGGCGCATGTTTTGATCGAGGTTCGAGGTTCGAGGCTTTAATCGAGGTTCGAGGTTCGAGGTTCGTGGTTCGAACTTGAAGCGAACAAAGTTCGCACAGTAATTTAAAGTCTTTAGCCTAATCGAGGTTCGAGGTTCGAAGTTCGAGGATCGAATCGAAGCGAACAGAGTTAGCAGGACAATTTTAAACATAGCAGTTTCAAGCCGAATTTCGATTCGATCATCGAATACCCAATGTTCTCAATGATGCTCAATTAAAGTTCAATTCCGTTCTTCGATTCGTAGAATCGAATCAAAAATCGATCCACGAACCTCGAATATCGAACCTCGCAAAAGAAATAGAACTGCATCGCAGTTCTATTTCTTTTGCTTTCGCGTAGACTATTAG
Source organism: Peptococcaceae bacterium BRH_c23 (assembly GCA_000961805.1). The sequence goes on from LADV01000034.1 coordinate 15,434, forward strand.
AGGATGTACGAGCCATAATCGAGGTTCGAGGTTCGAGGTTCGAAGTTCGAGGTTCGAACTTGAAGCGAACAAAGTTCGCATAGTATTTAAAGCCTTCAGACTAATTCCAAGTCTAAGTTCAATTCCGTTCTTCGATTCGTAGAATCGAAATCACAATTCGAACATCGAACCTCGAACATCGAACCTCGAGCATGTGCCTCGAACATCGAACCTCGAGAAGGGGGTTGAGTGGGATGAATCCTTTTGAACGCTGGGATGACTGGGAATGGGAACGGGCCATCCAAGAAGTGGGAAAAGAACAAGGGCGGGGTAGATCTGGACACCCTGACCATACGACGGGACGTTTCCGAAGACCTGTGAAGAGGGGATGGGGAAACTTCCTCAACCATTGGAATGGAACCCAAAAAAGAACCCTTTTAGCAGCGTTACTTTTTCTGTTAATTTTCTTTAGCGCTAATAGTGCAGACCCCTTTTCGCGAGGGATTCATTCAACCTACCGAAGCGCTATGGATTCAGGAAATTACTACCAAGTCATGACGGGTATGGCTAAAGAAGCCTTGTCTCTAGGGGGTGTCGGAGTCAAGAGTACTCCCGTTGACGCTAAGATGATCGGTCAATTTTTGCCTCCTATTTCTGGACCGGTGATGGCTGCCTTTGGAGAAGTGGGAAAGGGAGGCAGCAATCCTGAAGGGTCAGTTCATAATGGAATTGATGTGGGGAGTGCTTTGGGAAACTCCGTCGTAGCTCCCGCGGATGGGGTAGTAACTTTTGTGGGGGAAGATCCCCAATTAGGGAAGTACGTGAAAGTGGATTTTGGGGATGGTTGGACTACGGTGTTAGGGAACCTAGGCGGAATTTACGTTCAGCAGGGTCAGCGAGTTGCCAAGGGATACGTTGTCGGAACGGTCGGTCTTTCCGCACCCTTGAAGAAGCCTTGGCTGCATTTTGAGCTGAGAAAGAACAACCAGCCAGTCAATCCAATACCTTATCTAATCCCTCCTGAGTCCAAGAATTAGCTAAAAGAGACCACGAAATAGTTGGTGTCTAAGGAATCTAAGGCTAGAAATCTAAAGTGGAGGGTGAGAAATGGAGCTTGTGAAGCTATTCGGGGTGAGCATCCGAATCCATCCCACATTTCTTTTGGTTTTGTTACTCTACGGAGTCCTGGGTCTAGCTGCCCAGGCTCTTCTCGTCTTTGCTCTTGTTTTGGGGCATGAATTAGCGCATCTCCTAACGGCCAAAGCCTACGGCTTTAAAGTCGTAGGGCTGGAGCTATTTCCTTTCGGAGGAGCTGCCTACTGTGATGATCTCTTTGAGGGGAGAAAATTAGAGGAGAGCATCATGGCGCTGGCTGGTCCTGCCTTTAACATCGTCCTTTTATTTGCTGCCCAGGTCTTGCGTTGGAATGGGTTCTGGACGGGGGAATTTTCCGATGATTTTGTGCGCTATAATTTCTGGCTTGGGGCCTTTAATCTAATCCCTGTTTTACCACTGGATGGTGGACGGGTCGTGCGGGCTCTTTTTGTAGGGGGATTTGGATTCGTCCGGACCACGAAGTTTTTGGCGTGGGCTGGGAAATGGCTGGGAGTCATCTTTGCCCTATACGGCATAATCTTAGGAGTTCAGGGAAAGTTTACAGAAGGACCGCTTTTTTTTCTGATTTTAGGGGGTTTCTTTTGGCTGGCAGGTAGTAAAGAAATCTCGACAGCCCATATTACCTTTCTCAGACAATTAACCCGTAAGAAAGAAGAACTCATGAAAAAGGGTTTGATGCGTAATATTTGTGTCACGGTACAGAGCAATACTCCCCTGGTGCGAATCGTGGAGGAATTTACTCCGGATCGTTACGCCATGGTCAGCCTAACGAATGGAAAAATGGGGATGGATAAAATTCTTACGGAGACAGATATCGTAGAAGGGATGTTGCGGGAGGGAATTCACTTTCCAGTGGGTAAACTATAGACGAGATATCTGAGGGCAATCTCTGTAAAAATATAGGGGATTTGAGTTAACTGTGATATAATATAAGTTCACTATATAGTTACAAGGAGGCCTCATTGACAGCATGAGTAAAATTACTGCGGCGGAGATACGCCGGCAGGTCGAACGCTTTTTACCAAAAGTCTTGAAACCAAGCCGCTATATCGGATCCGAATGGAATGCAATCAAGAAAGACTGGGATAAAACCGAGGTCCAAATGGTCTTTGCTTTCCCAGATGTCTATGAAGTCGGAATGTCCCATTTGGGAACCCGAATCCTCTACCACCTAGTGAATTCGTTTCCGGAATTTCTCTGTGAAAGAGTTTTTGCGCCTTGGATCGATATGGAGAAAGAGCTCCGGGAGAAGGATATTCCGCTGTATGCCTTAGAATCCTTTCAACCGCTTAAAGCCTTTGATGTCGTCGGGTTTACCCTGCAATATGAAATGAGTTTTACCAACATCCTGAATATGCTGGACTTAGCGGGGATTCCCATGCGCACAGAAGAGCGCGGCCCGGAAGATCCTTGGATCATTGCCGGAGGTCCCTGTGCTTATAACCCTGAACCATTGGTCGGATTTATCGACTTTTTCCTCATCGGGGAATCTGAAGAACAGTTGCCGGAAGTGCTGCGCCTCGTGGCCGAGCAGAAGAAAAACCCCCTCCCTCGCCGGGACTTTTTAAAGAAAGTTGCCCAGGTTCAAGGGGTTTACGTGCCGGACTTCTACCAGGTTACATATAAGCCAGACGGTCGTATAGAAAAGATTGAGGCTGAAGCGGGTGTTCCTCCCGTCGTCGAAAAGGCCATCGTCAAAGATCTAGACCAAGGGTTTTTTCCCACCAATCCAGTGGTTCCGTATATGGAAATTGTGCATGACCGAATGATGCTTGAAGTCATGCGCGGCTGCTCACGGGGCTGCCGTTTTTGTCAAGCGGGTATGATTTATCGACCCGTTCGCGAGCGCTCTAAGGAGACCCTCCTCAAGCAAACAGAGGAATTGGTACGTTCGACGGGATATGATGAAATCGCCCTCACGTCACTGTCCACTGGAGATTACTCCTGTATTCAGCCGGTCATTTATGACATACTCGAAAAGCATGGAGCAGAAGGGGTGGGAGTATCACTCCCATCCCTGCGAGTAGACTCCTTCGATGTCGATCTTGCTGAGACCGTTCAAAAAGCTCGCAAATCGGGGTTGACCTTTGCTCCAGAAGCAGGTTCACAGCGCTTACGGAACGTGATTAATAAAGGGGTCGAAGAGCAAAACCTCCTGGATGCCGCTGAGACTGCCTTTAAAAAGGGCTGGTCCACGATTAAGTTGTACTTTATGGTGGGGTTACCGACAGAGACCCAGGAAGACATTGACGGGATTATCGATCTGGCTAAGAAAGTTGCCAATCTAGGAACCAAGCTAGGACGCCGAAATATCAAAGTGACCATCTCGACCAGTATCTTCGTTCCCAAAAGCCACACCCCTTTTCAGTGGGAACCTCAGGAAGCAGGCTCTTCAGTAGACCTAAAGCAGAGATATCTACGGGAGAAGATGCGAGATCGTCGTTTAAATTATAATTATCATGATGTGAAGACCAGTTACCTCGAAGCCGTCTTTGCCAAAGGGGATCGACGGCTGGCGCCACTCCTGGAATGGGCAGTCCAACACGGCTGTCGTTTTGATGGTTGGGGTGAGCAATTCAAATACAGCGTCTGGATGCAGGGACTCCAAGAGTTAGGAATTGACCCGTCTTTTTATGCGAATCGGGCGATGGACTATGATGATATCTTACCTTGGGACCACATAGGCAGTGGAGTAAGTAAAGAGTTTTTGGTTGACGAGCATCATCGGGCCCTGCAGGAAGCGAAGACCATGGATTGTCGCTTCGATGATTGTACGGGATGCGGGGTTTGCCCAAGCCGAGGGGTTCAGATTGAGTTGAAAGGGTGAGTTGCCATGCGGCTAAGAATCGCCTATACCAAAATTGAAGATGCCAGATATATTGCGCACCTGGACCTGACCAGGGTTTTTGAACGAGCGATCCGGCGGGCCGAGATCAAGATGTCCTATTCGGAAGGGTTTAACCCCCGTCCTAAAATATCCTTTGGTTTCGCGCTAGCCGTGGGAACAGAAGGGGAGCGGGAGTACGTGGATATTGATCTCCAGCAGGACATGGATTTGGGAGAGGTCCTTGCCCGGGTTCAGGAGCAATTACCACCGGGAATCCGCCTGCTCCAAGGTCGTGCTCTGGATTCCGGAGCCAAATCCTTGATGGCAGTGCTCAATGCAGCCAGTTATCGGATCCGTGTGCCCATGGCTTTACCGATTCTGCCGGAACGTTTGCAGGAAGCGGTCAGTGCTTGGCTCGCTCGAGAACATGTGACCTTTTCGCGCTATACGAAGAAAGGGCCGACAGATAAGGATATTCGACCTTGGATCAAGCAGTTGACCGGCGAAATCCAGGGGGATGAGATCTTCTTTGACCTAGAAGTTGAGATGGGGAATGCCGGAAGTGTTCGCCCGGAGGAAGTCTTGGCTAGCTTGCGGGAACTTGAGAATTTGCCGCTGGATTTGGATGCGCAGCACGTTGTGCGGACGGGGGTTCATGTGAGCTATGAGGGGGAGAAGAGTTCGCCGCTAGAGGAGCGTTAGAGCCTGATCGTTGGGGTCTGAGTGGGAGCGAGGGTCCCGAGCACACTTGTTCAACCCTGCGTTCGTCGTGCCAAACTAGGGCTTTAAATTCTTGATGAAAGCGGGCGGGGCGAAACACATGTGTTTCGGCCAAAGCGACGTCCGTGTCGCATGGCCGGCGGAAAACGTCCTATTTTCCGCCCCGCTTTAAGTAAGTGAATTTAAAGCCGAGTTTGGCTACGACTCTCGCAAAGGTTTCTCGCCGTGTGATCGGGACCCTTGCTCTGGGGTCAACGGAGGGGAATGTTGGGAGTGGCTTCAAAAGAGCTGAGCTGCGCTGCGTTGCGTGGCAGGACTGGGAAAGGACGATGGTGAGCTGCACAGTCGGGCAAGGAATGGACACTTGGACATGATTTCTTCATACGCTCCTTCGCATCAGTGATAAACTGTGACCGGATTAGAACCTACAACTCCTATTTAAAGAAGAATTATCGTGGTATAATATGGTGAATAATACATGAGTGATTAGTTGATTGGAATGGGAGGAATATCAATGGGCAATCCGATTCAGCGAGAGGCCATTGAGCTTTTTGGCAAGAATATTAAAGAAAGCCTTTCGTCTAACATAAAAGATGTACGACTCTTTGGCTCAGTTGCAAGGGGAACCGACACTCCAGAGTCGGATATCGATATTCTAGTACTGGTGGAAAAGGACGATAGAGATATTAGTGATGCCATTATGGACATTGTAGTGGATATAAATCTTGAATATGATGTGGTTATTACCCCAATCATAATAACCGATTCCCATTATACCAATCCTCTTTTTAGGGAGACAGCATTTTTCCATAATCTCGAGTATGAAGGTGTTCCAATATGAGTATGGACTTAAGTATTGTAAGCAAGACTTCCAGCAAGGCTCTTTCAGACTTATTTAGACTTCGATCTCATGCCGACTACGATGATTTTAAGACTTTCAATAAAGAAGATTGCTTGATGGCCAGAGAGTAGGCTAAGGGTATTATCCAAGAAATTACCAATGTTCTTAGAGATACTCAAGATTAGTGCAGGTTGGGGATGGTTCCTGGCTTGGATAGAGACGACTGGGTGAGCAGTGAGCCCGAGGTGCGAATGTGACGTTCGCGGAGAGAGGGCCACGAGCACACTTGTTCACCCCTGCGCTCGTCGTACTCTCCGTTGCTCACAGAGCAGAACTTGCGTTACAAAAGCGAATCCTCTTTGATGAGTGGCTAGCCAAACTTGGCGAAAGGGGTGCTTAATTTCAGCGGGGCGGAAAACAGGAGTTTTCCGCCGTCCATGCGACAAGGATGTCGCTTTGGACGGGAACCCCGCCCTCTATCATAGACCCCTTGAGCCTTAGTTTGGCCCACGAAATCATGAGGTGAGTGTTGTAACGCAAGTTCTCTCAAGTTCTCTTAGGAGGTGTAACTCTTATGAAAAACCAGACCACCAAACCTCGCCATAAAGAAATCGTTCTCCAAACCCAAGCCCAAACCAAAACCAAAACCCAGGACAATAGCCAAAACCAATCCCAAAAAATCCGAGCGGCTGTCTTTGAGCAGGGGGAATTGGTGGAACTGTTCGAGGAAGAGGGCGCTTCATCCCATATGGTGGGGAACATTTATAAAGGACGGGTTGAGAATGTCCTTCCTGGCATGCAGGCTGCCTTTGTTGATATTGGTGTAGACAAGAACGCTTTTTTGTATGTGGGGGATGCCATCCCGGCACGCTTTGATGAGGATGGTAAGGTTTCTCCAGTTGTAAATGATCGGATTGAGAATGTTCTTAAGCCTCGTCAAGAGCTATTGGTACAAGTTACCAAAGAGCCAGTAAGTACCAAGGGGGCGCGGATTAGTGTTAACATCACTCTTCCTGGGCGGTATGTGGTGCTGCTTCCTCAGGTGAGTTATATTGGGGTGTCTCGGAAGATTCAAGATAATAATGAACGGGCACGGTTAAGGGATTTAGCAGCCACCTCTAAACCGGAGGGTATGGGAGTCATCGTTCGCACCCTTGCTGAAGGGATTGACGGGGATGAGATAGCGGAAGATATTACTCAACTCGTGGCTTTTTGGCAGGCGTTACAACCGAAGATTCCGCATGTTTCCGTGCCTGGTATAGTACATAAAGATGTCGATTTAGTTTCGCGGCTGGTCCGGGACTGGATTGATCAGGATGTCGAGAAAATCACCGTCGATCAGGAAGAAGTCGGTCAAGTCATACGCCAAGCCTTGCTGGAGATTGAGCATCCGGCTGCTAAGAAAATCCACGTTGTCACAGGAGAAGATCTTTTTGCTAAGTACGGTGTGGATGATGAAATTCGTAAAACCTTACGGAGCAAGGTATGGTTGAAGAGCGGCGGCTATCTGGTGATTCAACAGACAGAGGCCTTAATCGTGATCGATGTGAATACTGGAAAGTATGTTGGGCAACGCTCCTTAGAGGAAACCGTGGTCCATACCAACCTTGAAGCTGCCTCGGAGATTGCCCGGCAGTTGCGGCTGAGAAATCTAGGTGGAATTATCATCATAGACTTTATCGATATGACAACAGAAGAAGCTCAGAAACAAGTGCTTGATGTCTTAGAGATCGCTTGTGCTCGGGATAAAACAAAGTCCCAAATTTTAGGATTGACGCAGCTGGGACTAGTGGAAATGACTCGTAAAAAAGTCGGACAGACGCTGGCAGTACGCTATACATCCCCTTGCCCATCTTGTGAAGGAAGTGGACGAGTGTGAACTATAATTCAACAGAAGTCCAAAAATCCCCTAAAGCTTTCAATAATAAAGCTTTAGGGGATTAAATTAACCTTCTCGTAAAAGAGGTCACTTAATTCGTTTCAAATTAGATGTTTCTAATTGTAGGACTTCGACCTTGGCCTCAATGCGTTCCAGAGCTTGTCCAATCTTTTGGTTATGACTTATCTGTATTTCTCGGAAATCAAAGATTGCTCCAATTTTTTGCGCTACATCATGTTCAACAACTGTTATTATTTTAGCAACGTTTTGTGCTATTGTTTCTTGATCTGTTTTTAACACATTGACTTCGCTTCTAAGTTCTTTTAACTCGCTTCGCATTTCCGTTTGCGATTGATATATGTTTGCGAGTAGCTCCATAACTTTCTGGTCCATCTGAACACCCCCATGCAATATGATTATAACATAATTTGTAAGCTATGTACTTGAAATTAGCTAAATTTATATAATGTTGTCAAGCAAGCCCCGAGAATAATGGTCGTATTTAAAGGGAGGATGTAACGAAAATTACTTTCGATACATCCTCCTCTTTAGCTCTGCCATTTAGCGAAAAGATGTTGTCAATTGTCGTATTCTGTAATAAAGTATTGCCACAAGCTGTATTACAGAAAGGGGTAACTAGTTATGTCCTTAACCGTGGCACAAACTTAAACATAAGAGGCAAAACTATTATATTATCTATGCGACGATTGCCTTTGCCGTGGTCACAGTGGGTGTAGTGTTCTTGATCAATAGGGGCTAGGTAAATAAAAGGGTAAAATGTTGTAAAAAAAATTTATTTCCATAATAAATTTCAGTGAAGCAGGAGAATTAGATTTAATCAAGAATAAATAATAAGGGTGTTTCTTTTTATTTCCTTAAGGGATATAGGATAGGATATTTTGTATTTTAGGAGTATTGGAAATATTTTTAACATCGTTAGTTATTTAAAGGGGGTGAAGGGACGACCAAGAAACGTCCTAAGGAGGAAGAGCGATTACATAGTATAGAATAGGCCCAAATATTGAGAGGAGAGATTTGCTTCATGAAAAAAACAAAAAAAGCGATTGCTTCATTAGCTATTGCTGGTATGGTACTTACCTCGATCCCGTTCAATGCTTTAGCTGAGAGTGTCGTACCACCGCGCTTAGGTGGATATACTGCTGAGCAAACCGCTGTGCTAATCGCCGAACAAACAGGCTGGACCGGCACGGTAGTACTTGCCTCATCAGCCTCCTATGGTATGGTAGATGCCCTGACAGCCAGCCCACTCGCGACCTACCTTCAAGCGCCTATCCTCCTGACAGAGGCTAAGAATGTACTAAATGCTGACACCAAGGCTGAACTCATCAAACTCAAAGCTAAGACAGTTTATGTGACCAGTGGAACTGCTGTGATTAGCCAAGCGGTTCTAGATGAGTTAAAAGGTATGGGTATTGCGGTTATTCCCCTTGGTGGAACTGACCGTTTCCATACATCTGTGAACATCGCCAAAAAAATGATTGAACTCGGAGCTCCAGTCAGCAAGGCTGCTGTTGCATTCGGCTGGCTGAACCAAGATGCGCTCTCTATCGCTTCCATTGCTTCTGCTCAAAATCAGCCAATTCTCTTAACCGAAAAAGATTCAATTCCTGCTAGTGTAAAAGCATTTCTGGCTGAAAACCCGAATGTGAAATCGACGGATGTGATAGGTGGCACCGGCGTGATCAGTGAGGCTGTCAAAGCTCAGTTACCAAACCCAACCCGCTTGTTCGGAAGCACAGCCTACGACACGAACCTTGCAGTGCTTAAAGCCTTCGACAGCTTTCTGAAGTATGATAATGTCTTCATAGCAAACGGTATTACAGGAATAGACGCTTTGACAGGGGCACCTCTTGCAGCTAAGTACAAGGCTGGTATAGTTCTCACTAGCGGAACTGCAAACGAGGGCACAGATTATGCGAAAAGCAAAATGACCTCTGCCAGTATTGTAACCGCTTTAGGTGGGACAGCCGTAGTTCCTGAAGTTGTTCGCTCAGGGGCGGTTTCTGTTACGCCGCCGACACCGCCGATTGGTGGCGGTGGAACTCCAGATACAACAGCGCCGGTGATTGCACTTATCGGAAGTTCCACTGTTAACGTAGTGAATGGAGCTGCCTACGTTGATGCTGGGGCAAGTGTAACGGATAACGTAAACACCGGATTGATAGCTACCGTGACCTATACAAAGAATGGTAATCCGGTTGGATCAATCGATACGTTCGCGGCCGGAACTTATGTAGTCCGTTACAATGTAAGTGACACAGCGAGTAATGCAGCTGTCCAAGTAACCAGAACAGTTATTGTAGCTCCAAAACTCGTAAACGATGTTACAGGGCTAACTAATGCACTTGCTGACGCGAGAATTACCCATATTGAATTTACTGGCAATATAACTCAGCCTTTAACTACTGTTGGACGTTCTGTGAGCATAGATTTCGGGGCATATGTCTTAACTGGTAATTTATTGTTTGCACATGCCCTTACTGGAACATCAACTTTATCTGGAACAGCGCTGAAAAGCATTACGGGTAGTTTAACAGTAGATACTCCTAATGCCTCATTTGTCAATAATGTCGTTGTTAATGGCGCTATTAACGTTATTAATATCGTGCCAGGTACATGGACAGAAACAGCAGATGGCAACATCATAACGATCACAGACGAAGATGGTGCAACCATTACCATCGTTGGAAATCCAGGTGATATTACAGTTAGTGAGGATGCGTCTGGAGATTTATCAATAAACGTAAATCCTGGAGCCACGGTTGCTAGCATCACCAGCAATGCCCGTGCGGACATCACTGTTGGAGCAGGAGCAAATGTAACAGACATCATTATTGGAGCAGGTGCCGGTGGTTCAACCATTGTCAATAACGGGACTGCCCAAAATATGACAGTCCTAGCGGGTGCCAATAACACAACCATTACCAATAGCGGAACTACTGGTACAGTGACTTCTGATGCGCCTATTACTCTTCAAGTGACAGGCGGAACTACAGGAACGGTCACAGCCAACGCTAATATGACACTTAATGTTACAGCAGGAGCTTCAGTAACAGACGTCAATGTTGCAGCAGGCGGCACTGGCTCAACCATTACCAATAACGGAACTACAGGAACAGTGACGTCTAATGCTCCGATGACTCTTAATGCTACAGGCGGAACTACAGGAACGGTGACAGCTAATGCTCCGATGGCACTCCAAGTTGCGACAGGAGCGGCAGTAACAAACGTCAATGTTGCAGCAGGCGGCACTGGCTCAACCATTACCAATAACGGAACAACAGGTACGGTGACGTCTAATGCTGCGATAACTCTTAATGTTGCAGGTGGAACTACAAGTTCAGTGACAGCTAATGCTCCGATGACTCTTAATGTTACAGGTGGAACTACAAATACTGTGACGGCCAATGCTCAAATGACACTCCAAGTTGCAGCAGGAGCGGCAGTAACTGACATTAACGTAGGAGCAGATGGCGACGGCACAACTATTACAAATAGTGGGACTACCGGTAATGTGACAGTAGAAGCGGGAGCCGCTGGCACAGCCATAACCATAACCAATACTGGAACAGCAACAAATGTTACAACCAATGAACCTATAACCCTAGTAAACAATAATATTATTACTTCTGCAACTACCGGAATAGGTGGTAACATTGATCCTGCTGGTAGTACAGTGGCATATATTGTTATCTCCTTGACAGACCTGATAACCGCAGTTAACGGAGCAGTTGCAAACAATGATGTAATTGTTGCTTTACAGGCATTAGCCGCTAACAGCCCGCTTGATGTAGCGACTATCGTTTCAGATAACGCTGTAGCATATGTTGCAGACTTTGCTGTCAACCCCACAACTACTGTAGCTCAGATACGGGCCAGAGTAGACGCTGTGAATGCAGCAAAGATCGCCTTGCTTGCAGCGATCGCAGAGGCAGAAGCGAAAGTTGAAGCAAATTATACTACAGAAAGCTGGTCAACGATGCAAAACACGTTGACCGCAGCCAATGCCTGTAAGACGTCTAGCTCAACGGCAATCCAAGTGCTTGCTGCAACGAATAACTTAAAATCAGCCATCACTGCATTAGTCAGCAAAACAGTGTTAATTACAGCCATCGATACTGCTACAACCTTGGTAGGAAGCAAAATCGTTGGAGCCGCTGTCGGCAATGTAGCGCAAGCAGCTGTCGATGCTTTCCAAGCAACTATTAATGCAGCTACTGTGGTAAAAAATAGTCCAATAGCTACCCAAGCACAAGTTGATGCACAAGTAGCAGCTTTGGCCATCGCAACGACCAACTTCAACATGGCGATTATCACAGAAGTAGCAACCATATATACAGCGTTAAACACAGCCGTCAGTAATGCCACCACCCTGATCGGAAGCAAAACAGTAGGAACAGCAATCGGTAATGTATCCCAGGCAACCCTTGATGCTTTCCAAGCGGCAATTGTTGCGGCTACCGCTGTAAAGGATGACGCAAATGCAACTCAAGCTCAAGTTGATGCCCAAGTAACTGCTTTGGCAAGTGCAACGATTAACTTCAACAACGCGATCATCAAAGTAGCCCCCGTCAGTAAAACAACCTTAAACACCGCCATCGTTAATGCCACAGCCCTGATCGCAAGCAAATCGGTAGGAACGGCAACCGGCCAAGTTTCGATAACAGCCAAAAAGACCTTCCAAGCAGCGATTGACTCCGCTGCGATAGTAAACAATAACGCCAGTGCAACCCAACCGCAAGTCAATGCACAAGTTGCCGCTTTAGCAACCGCAACGACCAACTTCAACAATGCGATCATCAAAGGCTTCGATAATCTTGTCGACAAAATCATGGAAGTGTACGGCGGTCTGTCGGACACTGATAAGGACTCCCTCCTGCTTGCCAAAACAGCCCTTCAAGGATTTAATGTAGCTGATCCTAAGTGGGATGCAATTATCAACCCGCTTCTGACCGCACAGGTTATTGCACTCTTTGGAGATTCTGCAACTGCTAAGAGTGCCTTAATAGGGTACATGAAGGACTTCGGAACTTTGCAGTATTCAACAGACAGATTCACCTTGGAAAGCAATATAGATACCTTCAAAAACAATAATCTTGCAACCTTTAGAACACTTTTCGGAAATGATTTTACTATGGACCAATTCTCGAGGTTCTTAATAGCGGTTCAGGAAGCACTTCCCGGGGTTATAAATAGTAGCGGCGTTAGTCTGATAGACCTTTCGGATAATACAAGTACCGAGATTAAAGACCAACTTGTCGCCTGGACCAAGGCTGCGGCTCATGTGGTTGCAGATCCAACAACTGACAATCCATATAATCTGTTTGCGACCAAGCTTTCTGATCTGGGGTTAACGATGGATAAAGTCGTTGACGCTCAACGTCTACTAGGTGAGGAGATTGACCCAGATAACGCAGCGGAAAAGGCTATCACTAGGGCGGCTATACGCTCTCAAATTATCTGCACCATCCCAGCTACCATGACAATTGGTCAAATAACAGAATTTAAGATCAGCGTCACAGGTATAAATTCTGGTGCTATCGAATTAGTGAATCTTCTCGACTGGTATAGTGACGATCCTTCCGTGATAATTACCACCATTTCAGGCCGACGTGCCATTCATGCTGTACAGGCTGGAAGTGCAATTATTACAGCCCATAAGAGTGGAGGTACACCGGGAACGAGTAATGAACTAGTGCGTATCACAGTTACTGTACCAGCCAATTAACGTTTGGCACAAGCTGGAAGAATGATGTTTTACATGAAAGAGAGTTGGGATTCCAACTCTCTTTCATTAATCTAACATGGGAGGTTAACACTTTGAGAAATGGGGTAACACAAAAGCTTATTAAAGGTTGTATATCAGCTCTCATCGTCTTATCTTCGACCCTGGTTGCTCTCCCTGCAATTGCAGTGACAACCAGTGGTTCAAGCAACGTAACCCGGATCGGCGGAGTGGATCAGTATGCGACGGCAGCTTTGATGGCTGAGAAAGGCTGGTCAGGCACTTCTGATAACGTCGTACTCTCAGCTGGAATGAACTACGCTCTCGTTGATGCTCTGGCAGCAGGCCCTCTAGCTGCAGCCTTGAAGGCTCCGATCCTGCTTACAGATGGTGGACAAAGCTTAAATTCGTCGGCACGAGCACAATTAGCGCGTCTCAAGCCGAAGAAGGCTTACATCACGAGCGGGCAGGCCGTAATTAAACCAGCAGTTCTTGAGGAATTAAAAGGTATGGGCATCACTCCGGTACAACTCGGTGGGTATGACCAATATGAGACATCCGTAAATATTGCTAAAGAAATTTCCAAACAAGGTGTGAATAGTTCTCAGGTTATCCTAGCGGCTGGATGGGTCAGTCCGGCAGATGCCCTGTCCATCGCGCCGATCGCCGCGGCTCAGGGAATTTCCATCTTGACAACCACTCGAGATAAGCTTCCTGCCTCGGTCCAAACCTATCTGGACAGCATCAAGGCCAATATCACGGATTCCTATGTCGTTGGAGGAACTGCAGTCGTATCGGATACGGTCAAAGGGCAGTTGCCGGGCATTGTCAGTCGCTACTCCGGCTCAACAAAGTATGATACAAACGTTCAGATCCTCAAGGGCTTTGCCAAGCATTATCGAAATTCCAAGGTCTATGTGGCTAACGGAGAGACGTTGGTCGACGCCTTGGCGGGTGTTTCCCTGGCAGCCGTGGATAAGGCACCGATCGTACTAATCAATCAACAACTTGATAAAGCCACTGTGGACTTTGTGAAGCTAACAATGTCAACCGCGGATCTTGTTGCCATGGGGGGAGAAGTCGTTGTCCCTACGACAGGAATTAATGCCCTGACCTCAGCAATAACCTATGCGAACGATCATGCTATACTAGGCTCGACCGATGCCAATAACCCAGCAGAACTGACGGATACCGTCCAAATCACGGGCAGCAACATCACCTTAGCTCATGCCAAGGTGGCTTACAGTGTTTATCTAAAAGGTAATAATATTATCCTTAATGACGTAATAGTCAAGGGGACTGTCTTTGTAGATCCTGGTGACACTGGGACAGCTACTTTAGACGGCGTGACCGCTGCTAATGTCGTGATACTCTCAGGGGCCAAGGACAGCATTCATCTTAGGAATACGAGTGCTAATCGCTTAACCGTAGACAGCGATAGTAGCTCGGTTCGCGTAGAGTCGACAGGGACTACGAACATCGGTACAACCGTTGTCCGCTCGTTTGCCATCTTGGACGATCAGGGTGGTTTGCTCGGCGAAATTTTCCTAACCAGTTCACCAGGACAGACTCCTGTGGTCGAATTGCGAGGGACCTTCACGCAGCCGATTGTCGTCTCCGGTCAGATGAATCTGAAAGCGTCTCTTAACGCAGTGGTTCCCTCCGTAGTGATTAACACTGATAACCCCGCCCACAAAGTCACGCTAGATGGAAACTTTAAAGCCGTTGAAGTCCAATCCCAAGGCAGATTGGACCTTGCCGCGAACACGAGTGTCGAAACCATGAAAGCTATCGTCAAGGCCGAGATCATGGTTCCCGTGGGCTCTAAAATAGACACCCTTGACATAGGTTCCACCGGTACAGAGGCTTGGGGCGGAGGGAAAGCGAATGGACAAAATACCAGTACCACCCAGCCGACTCCTCCGGTGACCACGACTCCTCCTGTGGTTATTACTCCACCTGTCGTCATTCCTCCAACCCCTACGACACCGACGAATTTAACTGTCTCCTACATCAAAGCTCTGGCGACTGATAATGTGACCCGTCAAGTTGTTAATGGAGAGACCATTTATTTCACAGGGGTCAGTGATAGTGTGCGCTTTACCGGCTTGCAATTAACCACGAATCAAACGTTCCCGGACATCGTGATCACCTCCATCCAAGCGAACGGTCTGGAACTGATCAAGTTAGGGGAAAGCTTTAGTTCAACGATTGATAGTAATGGAATAGTCACTACTGGCGCTCTCCTCGCAGGACTAGACAAAGGGGGCGATGGTCTTTCACTTAGTAGCTTAAGATCCCTCCTAGGAACGACAGGAGACCTGGTATTTCAAGGAAAGATCACAAAGGCGGGGTATACGGATAGCGACGTGCTAAGCGTTATTATTCGCTTAGGACCTCATGTCAACTAAAAGAAGCAAGAAAGTGCCAACAAAGTCAAAGACTCTTCAGATAGGCCTGAAGAGTCTTTTAGTATCGACTTAAACGTTCGGTGGAAAGAGAATTATTCTTGCATAAAGGAAGGAAAACCTGAAACTATCTCGAATAGTATAATGTCGAACTAGTTTTAAGTTGCTAATTTTGGGAGGTCAAAATGGAAGAAGAAATAGAATTACGACAGTACTGGGAAGTGCTGCGCAAACGTTGGATCATCGTGGTAGCCTTACCACTGATTGCAGCACTCACCAGCGGAATTATTAGTTTTTTTGTCATGAAACCCGTGTACTCAGCCTCTACCACCTTGATCGTCGGGAAAAAGGCTTCAGAGTCAGGCCAAGCGGCAGTACAAATGTTAGATAATAGTGTCCTCCAAGCGAACCTGCAATTGGCGAAGACCTATGCAGCCATCGCTCAGAGTCGGACTGTGGAACAGAATGTGATTAAAGACTTAGATTTGTCGATGACGATAGCCCAACTTGACAATATGATCTCCATAAACCCCGTGAAGACCACAGAAATCCTAGAAATCCAGGTTCTAAATACAGACCCTGAGCTGGCAGCCTCAATTGCCAACTCCATGGCGAACGAATTTTCTAAAGCCGTGATTGACATCAAAAAAGTGGATAGTGTGAGCATTGTCGATACTGCGATGACCCCAACGCATCCCGTTAAACCCAATAAAAAACTCAACGTACTTATTGCCTTTGTTGTAGGCTTAATGGCTTCCGTCGGACTCGTCTTCCTCTTGGAATATATAGATAACACAATCAAGACCTCTGATGATGTGGAGAAGTTTTTGGGGATTCCAGTCCTAGGCGTTATACCAAACTACGAAGTGGGAAAACAAGGGTAAGAGGAGAAGGTTTATTTGACATTTTCATTAATTACACTAGAACAATCAAAATCACCAATCTCTGAAGCCTACCGTACGCTTAGGACCAATGTCCAGTTTACGAGTGTGGATTCTAAGACCAAAAAAATCATGATCACCAGTTCAGGTCCACGGGAAGGGAAATCGACTACAGTCGCCAACCTCGCGGTAAGTATCGCTCAAACTGGGAAATCCGTTCTGGTCATCGATGCGGATTTGCGAAACCCCACTCAGCACAAGCTCTTTGGTTTAGATAATGGACAAGGGTTATCTATTTCGCTGGTTCAGGATCAGGACGGTCACACCAATATCAGAGAAACAGCGGTTCCTGGCCTCATGCTGCTTACGGGAGGACCTATTCCTCCTAATCCGGCTGAGTTAGTCGGATCTAAGCGGATGAAGCGCCTGATCAAGGAAGTCAGCGAGCAATTTGATGTAGTTTTGATCGATACCCCTCCCATCATCGCGGTGACGGATGCCGCCATTATTGCTCAGGAAGTTGATGGAGTCATCTTGGTTCTAGCTTCAGGTGAAGTCAACAAAGAGTATGCCCAACGAGCCAAAGATCAACTGGATAAAGTAGGAGCTAAGATCCTCGGGGCAGTCCTCAATAAGGCGGACATGAAAACCAGTGAATACTACTACTACTATTATTATCATGGATCTGAGGATTCTAAGAAGAAGCACAAAGGCCATAAAAAACGCTAATTTCAAGATACATTACACCGTAGGGGCAATTCCTAAATTGCCCCTACGGTTATTTAATCGATTAACGAAACCAGGTTGGTAAAAAACGGATGAAAAATGGGAAGTACTAAAGTATAATTATAGCAAAACACCAAAGGAGCGTGTGTTCTTATGCCATTACCACAGGAAGGAAGAAAATACACCTATGCAGATTACTTAACCTGGCCTGAGGAAGAACGATGGGAGATTATTGACGGAGTACCCTATATGCAAGCAGCTCCAACCTGGCAGCATCAGGCAATATCTGTAGAACTAACCTCACAATTTAATGCTCATCTTAAAGGAACACCGTGCAGGGTATTTGCTGCACCGTTTGATCTTTGTATTCCTAAGGATAATGAACGGGATGAAGAAATCTCGAATATCATCTCACAGCCCGATATTGTCGTGATATGTGATGAAAGTAAGCTTAGAAAAACAGGATATTTCGGGGTGCCAGCCCTGATTATCGAGATTTCCTCGCCGCCAACTGCCAGAAAAGACAAGCTTTTAAAGTTTAATAAATTTGAAAAAGCTGGAGTACCGGAATACTGGATTGTTGAACCTGAGAACAGGTTAGTAAGTGTGTTTACTTTGCAGGAAAATAAGAGATACGGTAGGCCAGATGTTTATGCAGAGGATCATACGATCATAGTAGGGATTCATGAATCCCTACTATCAGAATTTGAAATTGACTTAAGTTCGGTTTTTGTTTAACCTACGTTCACAAAGTGCATAGGAATTAATTAGAAATTCTTTGAGAAGGTTATGTAGAGGCAATTTACTCAAAAACTCTAAAAACTGTGAGCTGCAAAGCCGAATCTGTGCTATACTACTTTTGAGTTCAAAAGATGCATAAATAATTACTTGTGAGATGGGGAGGTGGATAAGAATGGAGCAAATTTTTGCCCAGATTCTGACTGAACTCCAAGCCTTGCGTGAAGGCCAATCTCGGCAGGGAGAAGACCTGACATCGCTGAAAAAGGATATGACGTCGCTGAAAGAAGATGTGACGTTACTAAAAGAAGATGTAACATC
>LADV01000341.1 GCA_000961805.1 Peptococcaceae bacterium BRH_c23
GATCACAATTGGCAAATTCTCTTGGACGTCATGTGTTGGCTGAAATTTACGGGTGTAGTTTCGACATTTTAAATGATCGCGAAAAAGTCGAAGCACTAATGGTCGACGCAGCTTTGGAGGCTGGTGCAGAGGTACGTGAGGTAGTATTTCATAAGTTTAGTCCTCAAGGAGTGAGTGGAGTAGTTGTCATTTCTGAATCCCACTTAGCCATCCACACGTGGCCAGAACTCGGGTATGCAGCCGTTGACGTCTTTACGTGCGGGGACCGTGTCAATCCCTGGGATGCCTGTAACTATTTAACGGATCATTTCGAAGCAGGTCATATGACAGCAACGGAAATCAAGCGGGGAATTGTTGA
Source organism: Peptococcaceae bacterium BRH_c23 (assembly GCA_000961805.1). The sequence continues at coordinate 359 of LADV01000341.1, forward strand.
GGATCCAAAGGAAGCGGTAAATATTTAGGAGGGATATTTATTTTACTCCGGACTAAGTCAAGTACGGAAAAAGAAGAAACCTTGTACTTTCTAAAAGGGTACTAATAGACCTTGTAACTTGAGAAGTTGCAGGGTCTATTGTATTTTTGAGCAAGGTTACATATTCTTGCAATAATAATGTCATATTATCAGAGTATATTGCATAAATAGGCAGGAGATTGAGTAATAATCTCGAATGTATAATAGGTTAATGTCCGAATGGAAGGCAAGGAGCGATAAGATGGTTCCGGTAGAATTCAGCTTCCTTGAGAAACTGAAAGCAGTACAAATACATATGAGCCAAGAAATTAACTTTAAGCCGGCTGGATTTGAGGAATTGGTTCAGATGGATATGGATGAACTTGATCGAACAGTACATCCTGCGCTTGTCTTAGCCGTAAGTAGAGCCTGCGGCGATCAAGGGCAAAAATCAGAAGCATTGGCAAGCATTGTTCAATTTATTTTTATGGCCAACAAGGTTCATCGACTCATGAAAGATGATCACGATCTTGCCGAAGAGCTTCGGCAATTCCCTGTACTCGTAGGGGATCTATTATATGGGAAGTTCTTCCTAGAACTTTGCCGTGTGAAATTGTTGCAATTTCTAGACCCACTGGCTCAGGTCATAGGAATTAAGAGTCAAGGGGGAATTTCACGCTGGCTTGCTCGTGAAAAGAGGCTTAGTGGAGATGAGTTGCTTCGAATTATTGAATCAGAAGATGCATCTTTAACAGCATTAGCCGCTCGTCTGAGTGCAGAACTGGCAGGAGTCTCTCTTCCTGTACAACACCAGATGGAAGCCTTCGGCCGGGAAATGGGACTGGCTTGGGGAGCGTGGAGGGAACGAGTGGAGATGTCTGTGGTACAATCCATTCTGCACCGTGCCAATACAATTTTAGAGGAGATTTCGGCGGGTTCGCAACTGCAGATACACCCCCTTGTTGAAGTGTATCAATACTTATCGAAACAGTTAAACACTGATTACAAACCCCAAGTTGCAGGGTCGTAACGAACGGAGTAGAGTATGCATAAACTAAAAGTTTTCTTTGAAATGATTAAATTTGAACATACCATTTTTGCCCTGCCCTTTGCTTATTTGGGCGCCTTCTTGGCAGCTAATGGTTTTCCGACCCTAATGAAACTATTCTGGATAACACTGGCTATGATCGGGGCCAGAACTGCTGCCATGTCCTTAAACCGCCTGATAGACAGGCACATAGATGCCCGCAATCCACGGACGGCACTGAGGGCACTTCCAGCAGGCCAACTTAAGGTTGCTGAAGTTTACCTTTATACAATACTTTCCTTCCTCCTACTTGGCTTCTCGGCTTATAAACTTAATCTTTTAGCTTTATTGCTGATGCCAATTGCTGTTTTTTTTCTTGTCTTATATTCCTATACCAAACGGTTTACTTGGGCCTGCCACTTCGTCTTGGGAATTTCCCTAGGCTTAGCTCCAGCGGGAGCTTGGATTGGAGTAACGGGTCACTGGGCTTTGGCACCCGTTCTACTGGGGTTAGGGGTCATGACTTGGGTGGCTGGGTTTGATGTCGTTTATGCCTGCCAAGACGTTGAGTTTGACCGCAAAGAAGGATTGAATTCTATTCCAGCGATCTTTGGCTTGCAGAGAGGATTAGAGATTTCAGCCTTTTTACATATCATTGCACCCATCTTCTTTATCTTAGTCGGAGTGGTAATGTCCATGAGTTGGTTATATTATGTAGGAGTTGGGATAGCCATCGTCTTGCTTTTCCGTCAGCACCGCTTGGTTTCAGCCGACGATTTCTCACGGATTGGAGTAGCCTTTTTCGACCTCAATGGTTACTTGAGTATTTTGCTTTTTGTTTTTTCAATTTTAGATTTGATGCTATTGCGCTGAAATAAAGGAGTCAGAAACTATGTCCTCACTGTTTGCTCAAAGTGAACTTAAAGATCTGATCGAAAAAGTGGAAAGAGGCGAACGATTAGACTTTAATGCTGGCGTTCGCATGCTGAATAGTCAAGATATCTTGGCTCTGGGATATATGGCTAATCTTGTGTGCGAACGAAAAAACGGCAATCAAACCTATTTCGTGGTCACACGGCAGATTAATTATTCCGATCTAGGTAAAGATCTAGGTACAGATCTCGGTGATCTAACCGATCTTTCTGAAATTCAGCTTATGGGTGAGTTCAACCCTGAACTTTCCTTTGACTATTATGTGGATATGCTCCAGCAGGTCAAGCGCCTCTTGCCAAAGGTTAGTGTTCAGGCCTTTTCGGCACTTGAAGTGGATTATTTTGCCCGAATGGCCGATCTGCCTGTGACGGAGATCCTGCGGCGTTTAATGGATGTGGGGCTTGATTCATTGTCCGGGAGCAAGGCGGCAGTATTTACTCCACCGCTGGGAGCTAAACTTGGCGAAATGAACGTCTCTGCCGAACGCTATCTGGAAATCCAGGAATCGGCGCATCGCTTAGGCATGCGTACCAATGTTGCGATGTTTTATGGGCAGGTTGGATCAACAGAAGAACGTATCGAGCACTTACTCAAATTACGTGAGCTTCAGGACAGAACCAGCGGCTTTCTAACCTTCATGCCTCTTGCTTATTATCCTAATGGAACAAAAGAAGAAATCACGGGGGTTTCGGACTCTACAGGTTTTGAGGACTTAAAGATCCTCTCAACGTCACGGATTCTACTGGATAACTTTGAGCACATCAAGGCGGATTGGGTCGTGCTGGGTCCTAAACTGGCCCAAGTATCTTTGACCTTTGGAGTGGATGCCTTAGACAGTCACCTCATGACTAAAAGAGCCTTGATCCACTTGATTGAAAAGGCTAGACGTGAGGCAGTGGAACGGTCAGGAAAGGAGAGAAGTGCATGCAAGGAATAATCGAGAAACGTCTTGCTGGCGAACGATTATCCATTGCGGATGGTATCAGGCTTTTACAAGAAGCCGATCTTCTTTCACTGGGACAAGGTGCAGATCTTGTGCGCAGGCAGATGCATCCAGAAAATATTGTATCGTTTGTTATTGACCGAAATATTAATTATACGAATATCTGCTCCTGTCAATGTAAGTTTTGCGCTTTTTACTGTAAACCAGGTGATCCAGAAGGATATATTTTGTCACGAGACGTATTACATGCTAAAATTGAAGAAACAATAGCAGTAGGGGGAACTCAGCTCTTGATCCAAGGGGGATTGCATCCCGATCTGGGTTTAGACTACTTTGAAAATCTTTTGCGCGACATTAAGGCTCATTTCTCTATTCACGTTCACTCATTTAGCCCTCCTGAAATATGGGATTTAGCGAACAAATCCCAGTTGAGTATCGAGGAAGTCATCCGTCGCCTCCGAAATGCAGGCTTAGACTCAATACCTGGGGGTGGGGCGGAGATCCTTGATGATCGCGCTCGACAGCTCATCAGCCCCAATAAAATAGGTTGGCAACAATGGATGGATGTAATGACTGCGGCACATAAGCAGGGAATGAAAACGACTGCGACTATGATGTTTGGGCATGTCGAAACCTTTGAAGAGCGAGTTTTACATATGGTTCGTGTTCGGGAAGCTCAGGATCAAACCGGTGGTTTTACGGCCTTTATCCCCTGGAGTTTTGCTCCATCGAACACTGAGCTTGGCGGAGAGGGCAGTACTGGGGTTGAATACTTGAGGACACTTGCTGTAGCACGTCTGATGCTCGATAATGTCCCCAACATCCAAGCCTCGTGGGTCACCCAAGGCGCAAAAATGGCTCAGTTGGCCTTGCGTTTTGGAGCGAACGATTTTGGAAGTACCATGCTGGAGGAAAATGTCGTTCGAGCCGCTGGTGTACAAACGCGAGTCCCGCTCCAGGAGATTATTCGTTGTATTGAAGATGCTGGTTATCAGGCTGTTCAACGCAATACACACTATGAGTGGTTAAAGGCCTTTAATTAGGAAGGAAGTGTAGGCGGATGCGCAGGCGCAAGCGACAGCTCAATGAGGCCAATCTGCCATTGATGGAACATTTAAAAGCGCTACGCAAAGTGCTCGTCATCTCTGCGTACGCCATTGCCTTAGGCAGCATTATCGGCTGGTTTGTCAGTGATCAAGTTTTTGCTTTTTTTGCCCGTCCGGTACTCCAATTGGAAGGAATCAAGTTCATTACCACGACACCATTGGAACCTATGTTAGTTAAATTAAAAGTCTCCGTCGTCACTGGAATGACCCTAGCACTCCCTGTTCTTATGTGGCAAATCTGGAGTTTTATCCTCCCTGCCTTGAAGCAAACTGAACGAAAGTACTTATATATTATTGTACCCAGCTCGGTGCTTCTCTTTCTCGGCGGTGCCGCCCTGTGTTTCTTTATAGTACTGCCCTTAGGAATTGGGTTTTTGATGTTTGTCGGTGGTGGAGCAGTGGAATCTACCCCCTTTTTAACTAAAACCTCATATCTCAGCTTTCTTTTAGCGTTTCTTATGACGTTTGGATTAGTCTTCCAACTTCCCATCGTCTTATTAATCTTAATCCGCATAGGGTTGTTATCTCCTCAGACCTTAGCCAAAAAACGCCGTTGGGCTGTATTGGGAATGGTCGTTTTAGCCGTTGTAGTTTCCCCAACGCCAGATTTAGTCACCCAACTTCTCATGGCTGGACCAATGTATCTCCTCTATGAAATCAGCATCTGGTTAGGGTATCTAGTTGCTCGTAGAAGAGATAGAGACCTAGCTTCATATTAAGGAGGGGAAAACATGGGTTTAAGTGAAATCCTCTTGATTTTAGTGGTCGTACTTATTTTATTTGGACCTGAGGATCTTCCAGTTATCGCTCGATCTATCGGTAAAGTTGTTTTCGAAATTCGCAAAGCAACCCTTGAATTGACGAAGGAATTTCAAAATACTATCGATACCCCGAGCAATATAATGAACAAAGCATTTGAACAAACAACTTCAACACGCGCTTCTAGTCAGGATACACACCAGCCAGAAAGTGCGGAGACTTCTAAACCAGAAGAGGAATTATTAACCTACGAGGATGAAATCCCCAAAGATCCTCTGGCGGAACTGCCATCAGATATGGTATCTTATGAAGAAAAGGGTGCGAGCAGGTGAATCAGTTTTGAAACAACTCTGGCTCTTTAATCAGATAAATTCAGATCTGCAACGGGTTGAAAAAGAACTGACAAAATTCGTGGAGACGGATTTCCCGATTCTCCAGGATTCGGCTGTTCATTTATTATCAGCGGGCGGTAAACGGTTGCGCCCTGCTTTCACGCTTTTAGCCGGTAAGTTCTACGGTTATTCGCTGGAAAAGTTGATGCCTGTGGCGATGGCTTTAGAACTCATTCATATGTCATCGCTCGTTCATGATGATATCGTAGATGCCTCGATGACCAGACGAGGGCGTCCGACGGTCAAAGCTAAATGGGGGAATATCGTTTCCATTGAAACTGGGGATTATTTGTTTGCCAAATCATTGGTACTCATTTCCAAGATTGATCACCCTGAGGTTGCCCGCATTCTTGCAGAAATCAGCGTAGAAATGTGTCAGGGAGAGATTCAACAAATAAAGTCCTCTTTTGACGTTGAACAAAATCTTAAGCAATACTATTATCGTATTAAACGTAAGACGGCTTTATTGATCTCCGCCTGTTGTAAACTAGGGGCCTTAGTGTCAGGTGCTCCCAGACGCCAAGTTTGGGCACTGGGCGCTTATGGTCATTCCTTAGGCATGGCTTTTCAGATCGTTGATGATGTATTAGACATCACTGCCAAGCCCTCAGAATTTGGCAAGCCCATTGGGGGAGACTTGCGTCAGGGAATCATGACCTTACCTATGATCCTTGCTCTTAAACTAACATCCGAGCCAGCTCGACTAAAGGTTTTGCTAGGGCAAATCGATAAGACTGAAGAGGAAGTTGCTGAAACTATTGGACTGATAAAAGCTACCAAGGCGATTGATGAGTCAATGCGGCTTGTGGATTTATATGTCCAGAAAGCTAAAAGGCATCTTCAGGATCTCCCTGTTATCCCGACTCGTAAAGCTTTAGGAGAGTTAGCTGAGTTTATTAGGGTTAGGAAGTTTTAGTTCTTGGTTAAATAATACAATTACCTACAATTATTGAAGGACCTCTTAATATTGAATTAAGGGTTCCTTTTTTTTGCCGAACCGTACAACTGAAAGCTGCTCCTGGTGGTAATACCTCCGCTAACTCTGGTTCTTGGGTAAATGAGTTTAACTGTGCAAGCTGCCACGCACCACACGGTTCTTACTCTGAGCGCTTATTGCACTACAATCCAAATGGAATGGGTCTTGCTAAAACTTCCGACGGTGGTATTGGTATTAAGGATGGTACAATTTATGAATTTACTGCATTACCAAATGCTACCCTTGCCGATGCAGCTAAGTTTATCTTAGTTAGAGGTACTGCTACTCAATTTGGTCTATTAAGCGCTGAAATTGGCAATGGAGACCCTGCTACATGCTAATATGGTGATTTTGGAACTGTATTGTAAATATGTTATAGTTTATGAAAGAAAGTTTATGTGTACACTAGTCTGAAGTACGCCAGTTCCTACACGGTCTCTGACGAAAATTGACCACCCTGAGTTGGGGAAGAAGGTTTAAAATATGACGTTTTCGCAATTCGCCTTGAGAGTTCTTCCTAAGAAGAAGTGAAGAGAAATCGTTTACTGGCTGTATTATTTTTAGTTTTGTTAGTGGTTATTGGAATTGCCGGATACTGGTGGATGAAAGCTGATTCCAGACAACCTGTTGCTCCCCTAACAATGGAAACGGTGAAGACAGGTTTACCACATTACCTTTTTACTATAGATGGAAAAACTGATGCAACTGATGCGATCAACTCGGCTAAAGGACTCATGGGTCCCTTAGCAGTAACTGTATCCTCGGACAAAGTATTTGTGGCAGACACAGGGCGCTCTCAGGTACAGGTGTATAGTCGTGACGGTGAATGGATCTCGACTTGGGGGAAGGGGAAGCTAAATTATCCCTTTGCGATAACGTTCGCTGATAGAAAACTATTTGTTGCTGACCCAAATCTGATGGAATTATGGAACAAATCTGCCTATATGTCGTCCACTCATTTCAATAAAGGATGGATTGCAATAGTTGCCATGCCTCACACAGTTCTTCAAATCCACGGCTCAGTACTGACCCAGAAGATACACCCACGACCAATAATCAATGTTTAAAGTGTTATGGTGGAAATCCACCGACCAATTATCAGTCTGCGCAAAACGTAAAAATTGATTTTTTATAAACGTACCGACATCCTACTTTGGAGATTACCGGAGTTCATAAAGATTCGGAAACGACAGCAGATTTAGTAACTAATCGTCACGCAGAGTGTATGGATTGTCATGATCCTCACGCCCTTGAGCAAGGCAAGATAACGGTAAGTCCTGGCAATGATATATGTTTCAAGTGTCATACTTCTTCAAAATATGGTGCTCCGGCTCAACCGGATAACACCACGTCAGGATTCTCCAACCCCGTACAACCTAACCTCCATAATTACTCAGGCACTACCAATGGACATTTAGATCTTTCCTGTTCCTCTTGTCATGTATCTGTATCTCATGGATATTTTCGGAAAGGGATGGTCGGAGCGCTTGCTGATAATAATCCGTTGGCAGGTGCGAGCCAGATTCTAGCCATTGATAGCGAGGGAGCAACAGGTATGTGGGAGTATTCCTCTTGTACTACAAACTGTCACACAGGTGGTGGCGCTTGACAGGATAACAAATAATTTGTCCTAATGTGATATCAACAATGGATTAATTGCATGCTATTTTACGACATTTAGTGTAATATAAATCGAAAGCAATTAGCCGTACAACATTTGCCCTGTTGATATAAGGTATATAGCAATTTGTTTAGGCTAATATTAACTTGTATAGGTCTTAGACTAGGAGGTTTAAATTGATGGAGGAAAATTCAAAGGATTTAAGTGAGCGAGTATGGAGGGTCTTCAGTTCTATGAAATTAGGACTGGCTCTGTTGGGAATTATTGCTCTTGTATCAGCAATAGGAACAGTGATACCTCAGGAAGCGATAAACCCCGAGGAAGCTAAAGCTGTGGGTGGCTTGTGGAAAATGATGGGATTAACACATCTTTATAGCGCAGTTTGGTTTCGCTTGTTGCTGGGTCTATTGTGTATCAATCTCATTGTGTGCAGTTTGCAGCGGCTTAAGGGTATTTATCATCGGACGTTTAAGCTAAAACCGCCGACTACTCTTGCGCAGGTACCACAAAAAATCAAACTTGCGGTTAAGGGAGAGTCTGCGCAACTTAAAGAATCCGTCCAAGAGGTTTTGAAGCGAAATGGGTATTATTCTACAGTTAGCGACCAGTCAGATTATTGGAGTTTTATTGCCATAAAACGCCGCTTGGGTAGCTGGGGATCCTTGATCACCCATCTTTCCTTTGTAGTTTTAGTCATTGGTGCTTTAATAGGATCTCTTTTAGGATTTAAAGGATTCTTTATGGAGGGGTCTGGAAATACCATTCCGATTCAACGAATTGAGATCTCCAAAGGTAAGGTTTCCGAAACCTTTAGTGTGCGTATAAATTCTGCAGAGGATCGATTTTTGCCCAGTGGTGAACGGGATAATTGGTATACAGACATGAGTATTTTAGAAAACGGAAAAGAAGTAGCGAGAAAGACATTGTCAGTGAATGACCCGTTTAAGTATAAGGGAGTTACCTTTTATCAAGCCAGTTTTGCCAACGGCGCTAGTTTTACAGTGGAAATGAAAGGGCAAAAGATTCCGGTTGTCTTACGTGATCAGGGACAAAGTTACTTTCAGGCTCCAGGGACTGAGCTTTATCTCGTAACAGCGATTAAGTCGGTTTCTTCAAAGAAAGTCGACGTTCTTTACCAAATATACAAAGGTAACGAGGAGAAACCGGTCCAGACCGGACAACTCACGAAAGGGCAATCGATCGATGTTCAGGGAACCTATCATTTAACCTTTAATGACTTAGCTGGATTTACTGGGTTACAAGTCAAGAAGGATCCCGGTGTTGCTCTTATATGGTTGGGATGCGGATTGTTACTTGCTGGATTATTACTCGCTTTTTACTGGCAGCCCATTGTGATTTCTGGAATACTACAATCAGTAAACGAGAAACAAGGAACCCTAACCGTGGGTGTGTTATCAGGAAAAATGGTAGCTAGTAACCACGAAATTTTAGAACAATTTGCAAGTTCTATCTCGAAACCGCTAAAAACAAATGAAAATGACAAGGAGGATAAATAATGTTAGAAAGCCTTGAAATCGCCATGTTTTATATTTTGCTTATGTCTATCATCTTATGTACGCTGTCATACTTCATTTGGTTAGGCGGCGTCAAAAAAGAACTCATAGGACAACTTGCAACCTACCTTGTTATTGTTGCCATAATCGCCTCCAGCATTGCCATTATCCTCAGAATGGTCATTTCGGGGAATCCGCCACTTACCAATGGCTATGAATTTCTTTTGACCTTCGTTTGGGGGATATTAGTTGTCTATCTGTATGCTGAGTATCGCTATAAAATAAGGGCCCTTGGCGCATTTGTCATGCCCATTGCTTTCTTACTATTGATGTTTATTATTATGACGATGGGGCCAGAGGAACGAGTTGCACAAACGATTCCTCCGGCACTTAAGAGCCAGTGGCTTACCTTTCACGTAGTAACGGCAATCTTTTCCTACGGCGCTTTTGCCCTATCCTTCGGGTTAGGCATTATGTATCTAATGAAACTGAGTAATGAAGGCACCCATAAAATGTCTAATTCTCGGGGAATTGTCTCGCGTTTTCCAGCCTTAGATAAACTAGATGAGCTTGAGTATAAAGTCATCGCATTTGCCTTTCCGCTTTTGACCCTCTGCATTATTACGGGCGCAATCTGGGCAAATTATGCTTGGGGCACTTATTGGTCATGGGACCCTAAAGAGACCTGGTCTTTGATTACCTGGATCATTTATGCAGCATACTTGCATGCTCGGTTGATGTACGGATGGAAAGGAAAAAGGGCAGCCTGGTTGGCGATCTTTGGCTTTGCTGCTGTGTTGTTTACTTTCTTTGGGGTCAACTACTTCTTATCAGGACTTCATTCATATGCTTCGTAGAGATTATTTACCTGCTTACGGAACATTAATTTCCATCTTTTAAAATGTTTTAGGTATTCGGCAGGGAAAATGTCATAATAGAACGAATTGAAATAGGGAGAAAAGTAGAGAAGGTGACTTAGTTTATGTCGCAATATTATCCAATATTTATTAATTTAAAGGCCCTGTCTGTTTTAGTCGTCGGAGGAGGGAATATAGCTTTACGCAAAGTTCAAACCCTTTTGCATCATGGGGCCTTGGTGAGAATTGTCTCCCCACGTCTTGTTCCGGAGCTTAGGGAACTGATCGATGAGAAAACATGTTTTTGGGTAGAAAAGGAATATTCCACTGAAGATATTCAAGACGCAATGCTTGTCTTTTCATGCACTGAAATAGAGGAAGTTAATGCTCAAGTGTCCTATGATGCTAAAGCTCATTTTCGGCCAGTCAATGTCGTGGATGAACCTGAAAAATGCAGCTTCATTGTTCCTTCTATTATGGAACGGGGAGATCTGAAAATTGCAGTTTCGACAGGGGGAAGCAGCCCTATCGTTGCACGGCAAGTTCGTAGTGAGTTGGAAGCGTTGTATGGCAATGAGATGGCAGACTATCTCACCTTGCTTAAAAGTTGGCGAACTAAAGCCAAGAAGGACTTGCCACCAGAAAAGAGAAGTATATTTTGGGATCGCGCTACGGACGGAGAAGTGAGGAAACTCATTAAAGCTCAGCGATTAACCGAGGCGGAAGGAGTGATTGAAACGTGTTTCCTGTCGCTATTGGGTTAAATCATCGCAGCGCACCAGTAGAAATTAGAGAAAGAATGAGTTTTCATCCTTCTCAAATGAAAGAGGCCCTCAAGAAACTTAAAAGTTATCCTGGATTAGAAGGGGTTCTAATACTCAGCACCTGTAATCGTACAGAAATTTATGCAGCAACGACGGAGGTCGAATTAGGAATTGTTTCTATTAAAAAGTTCTTGGCCAGTCAACATGGGATCGAGGAGAAGGACTTTATCGAGTACTCATATGTCCACACCTTATATGATGCTGTACGACACTTATTTCGAGTTACTTCCGGATTAGATTCAATGGTCCGGGGAGAGACTCAAATCATAGGACAGGTTGCCAGTGCTTATGAACAGGCTAATGAAGCGGCTGTCACGAATAAAGCAATTAATGTATTCTTCCAGACTGCCTTAGCTGTTGGAAAACGGATACGAACGGAAACGTTGATAGACCAGCACCCGGTCTCGATCAGTTACACAGCGGTAGAGCTTGCCAAGCAACATTTTGGAGAACTCGAAGGTAAGGGGATTTTAATCATGGGGGCTGGAGAGATGAGCACTTTGACTGCAAAAAACCTTGTTGCAGCGGGAGCCTCTACTGTTTTAGTCTCTAATAGGTCCTATGAAAAAGCTGTCAACCTGGCTCAAGAGATTTCTGGGCGTGCCGTACGTTTTGACGATATGGATCAGTATTTGGAAGAAGTCGATATCGTGATTTCTGCCACAGCCGCTAAACATTTTGTCTTGTTACCTCAACGTATACAAGAAGTCATGACTAAACGAAAGGAACGTCCCCTGCTGCTGATTGACATTGCGGTACCCCGTGATATCCATCCGGAAGTCGGAGACATTCCCTTAGTGACACTATTTGATATAGATGACCTACGAGGAGTTATTGATCGCCATCATCAGGAGCGTGAAATAGCGGCTCTTAATGCAGAGAAAATTATAGATGAAGAAATGGGACACTTCCTCAAATGGCATAATTCATTGTTTGTCGTTCCGACGATCGTGGCACTGCAGCAAAAAGGACAGAAAATCAAAGAATTACAACTTGAGCGTGCGTTTGAACGCCTAAGTGGTTTAACACCAAAACAGGAAAAGATCATCCGATCTATGGCTAATTCTATCGTCAACCATCTCTTGCACGTGCCTATCACAAATCTAAAAGAGTATGCTTCGACGAGCCAAGGTCATCTCTATACAGAAATCTTACAAAACCTTTTTGATTTGGATGTTGAGGAAGAAGAAAAACGACCCGCTAAAACACCACATCATCATCAACATCTGGGACAGGCGCACCATGGGAGGGCAGAAGCAGAATGAAGACCATCAGGATTGGAACTCGTGACAGTCAATTAGCGGTGTGGCAAGCCAACTGGGTTAAAAGCGAATTAGAAAAGTTTTACCCTGAGCTTCAATTTGAGCTCGTTCCTATGAAAACCAAAGGGGATAAGATATTGGATGTTCCCCTTTCTAAAATTGGGGACAAAGGATTATTTACTAAGGAATTGGAACAGGGACTGTTGAATGATGAACTTGACATGGCAGTTCATAGCCTCAAGGATATGCCAACCAAGTTGCCAGACGGGTTAACCATTAGCGCGTTTTGTGTTCGTGAGGAACCGAGAGACGTATTTTTAAGTAAGAATGGAATCCCTCTTGAGGAATTGCCCCTTGGGGCAATGATTGGGACAAGTAGTTTACGGCGCAAGGCTCAGCTCAAATACTTTCGTCCAGATCTTCAGTTTATGGATCTGCGTGGAAATCTCCAAACCCGTTGGGAGAAATTACAGGAATCTGAGATGGATGGGATTGTCCTAGCAGCGGCTGGTGTGAAACGGTTAGGCTGGGAAGACCGAATCACCCAAATTCTTCCGGAAGAAATGATGCTTTCAGCGGTCGGTCAAGGGTCAGTTGCGATTGAGATTGTGGAGAGGCGCTCTGAGATTCAGGAGTTACTGTCTCCACTTAATCATAATGCCACGGAACAAGCAGTTCGTGCAGAAAGGGCTTTAATGCGCAAACTTGAAGGCGGTTGTCAAGTCCCTATTGGAGCCTTAGCTCAAGTTGTAGAGGGACAAATCGTTCTTAGAGGAATGGTAGCGAGCTTAGATGGAGTTCGCTTAATTAAAGCAGAAGCCAAAGGCATTGACCCCGAAACGGTGGGCATAGAGGTCGCCAATCGATTGGTTGACCAAGGGGCTTTAACTATACTTGCGGAAATTCGATAGTTGGACTTGTGTGACACAGCGCTCGGTGCTTACGACGCAGAGCAAACTAACCGTACAAGCTCCTACTATGAAGGAGCGGGGTTCATCCTTCGGCGATAGTATTATATAAAAGAACCCGCCTACGGCGATAATAATCCTACGCCGGTAGGTATCGTTTGGAGATAGCGGCTTCGGCGATACTCTCCACCGGAGACTATCGTACTGGAGACTATCGTGCCAAACTCGCCATCCGACGACCATGGATGGTCTAGTGTCACCGGAGCCAAGACTCGAACAGGACGTTCGAGATTAGAGCATCGCCATGGATGGCAAGATGCCGTGATGGCGGGAGGGGACCTTGGCTCGGTTGGCGGCAGTGCACATCCCTATGCACTGCCCCGTGTCTGGGGTCGGTCGCTTGAACGGAAGTTTGCTATTCTGCTTACGTAAAGACGTCGCGCTTGTGTGACACTGCGTCCCGGGCTTGGAATGGGAGAACGATTGGTGCAAGTTTACGGTGTGAGTTTGGGCTGTTCTTGAATTCCTTTGTAGCAGGAATATCGCTATTTAAAGATATTGTAATTAACTATATAATGAACTAAGTTATGTAACATGCTGGGATAGGAGTGTTCGGTTTGAGTAAGGGATATGTATTTTTAGTCGGAGCAGGTCCGGGAGATCCGAAGTTGATAACCCTTAAAGGGTCAGAATGTATTGCTAAGGCAGATGTCTTAGTCTATGATCGCTTAGCTTCGCGGCGCCTTTTAACGTTAGCCCGCCCGGATTGTGAACTTATTTATGTAGGGAAATCTCCAGATCGCCACACCCTTAGACAAGAAGAAATTAATCAAGTCCTTGTCGATAAAGGCCTTGAAGGAAAAATAGTGACTCGCCTAAAAGGTGGAGATCCTTTTGTTTTTGGTCGAGGAGGCGAGGAAGCAGAAGCGTTACTCAAGGTAGGCATTGAATTTGAAGTGGTACCGGGGATCACTTCCGCGATTGCTGTTCCGGCCTACGCTGGTATCCCAGTAACGCATCGAGATTTAACAACCTCATTTGCGGTCATCACAGGACATGAAGATCCAACCAAAAATGAAACAACCATTCACTGGGACCACCTCGCACAATCGCACGGAACCCTCGTTTTTCTGATGGGCATGCAGAATCTCCCCATGATTTCTCAAAAACTAATGGAAAACGGCAAAAAGCCAACGACTCCAGTGGGAATTATCCAATGGGGCACTCGCCCAGAGCAACGTACGTTGGTGGGGCAACTTGATACCATTGCAACAGAAGTTATAGAACAGGGCTTTACGAACCCTTCGATCATTATTGTCGGCGAAGTCGTAACATTGCGGGAAAAACTCCAGTGGTTTGAAAAGAAACCACTGTTTGGACAACGGATCATTGTGACTCGGGCACGCCACCAGGCGAGCGAGCTATCTCGGGCGATTGAAGATTTGGGGGGAGAAGCTTGGGAATTTCCTATGATTGAAATTGCCCCTCCCTCGGACAATTCGTTTTTGCTAAAAGCCTTAGACAATCTTAAAGAGTTTCAATGGCTCATCTTTACCAGTGTAAACGGGGTTGAAGCCTTTTTTGCCGAGCTTAAGCGGCAAGAACGAGATGTTCGGGATCTGGTGGGCCTTGAAATCGTTGTCATCGGTCCTGCTACGAAAGTGGCTATTGAACAAAGAGGACTACGTGCTGCTTATGTACCGGAAGAGTTCCGCGCCGAGAAAATTGTTGAAGGTTTGTCGGGCCGTATATCCTCCGGTCAAAGAGTATTACTGGCAAGGGCTGAAGAGGCAAGAGAAATTTTGCCAGAATCCCTCAAGGCCATGGGTGCTGATGTCTGGGATGTGCCGGTTTATAAGACGGTCATTGGCGGAGCAAACCGTGATGAGTTAAAAAGCTTGCTAGGAGATAAAGCGATTCATTCAGTCACCTTTACAAGTTCTTCGACAGTGCGTAACTTTTTAACCCTAATCGATGGAGATGTCTCCTTACTGGACAATGTTTCGCTCTATTCTATCGGACCGATCACAAGTGCAACTGCTCAAGAACTAGGTCTCACTATTTTCAAGGAAGCAGCTCATTATACTATCAGTGGATTGGTAGAAACATTACTGGAGGGAACTAAAACATGATCAGCGTAACAAAGCTTTTATTTGATACAGAGTATTTCGGAGACTCTCTGCGTTATAACAAAGACTCTCACGGTGCTCGTAACGGTACAACCAATCTTTCTGGGCCAGTTGTCGTTTGGAATTCGACCAAGACTTGTAACTTAAAATGTGCTCATTGTTATATGGAATCTGATGCTCAAAAATACGAGGGAGAAATGACCACTGAAGAAGCTAAGCGCTTTATTGATGACCTGGCTGAATTCAAATCTCCCGTTCTACTTTTCTCTGGAGGAGAGCCTTTAATCCGTCCCGACTTTTTCGAACTTGCCGAGTATACAATTTCCAAAGGACTTAGGGCAACACTCTCTACCAACGGTACGCTGATAACACCGGAAGTAGCACGGCGCATTAAAGACATTGGAATCTCCTATGTTGGGATCTCATTGGATGGGCTGGCAGATGTTAATGACAAGTTCCGAGGAAAAGAAGGTGCCTTTAAGGCGGCAATGCAAGGAATTCAAAACTGTGTCGCCGTGGACCAACGGGTAGGTCTTCGTTTTACAATTAATCATCACAATATTAAAGAACTAGACAAGATCTTTGACTTCATTGAAGAGGAGAATATTGATCGCGTTTGCTTTTACCATCTGGTCTATTCGGGCCGTGGGAACCAAATGATTGCAGAAGATGTGACGCCGGAAGAATCCCGTCAGGCGATGGATACGATTATTCGCCGAACTCGAGACTTCGAAGCCCGCGGCCTGAAAAAAGAAATTCTTACCGTCGATAACCATTGCGATGGAGTATATATGTACATCCAAGCATTAAAAGAAGATCCAGCTAGGGCTGAAAGAATCAAGAATCTAATTGGTTATAACGGTGGAAATCGTTCAGGGATTGCCTTCGGCGAAGTTGACCCACTGGGGTACGTTCATCCTGACCAGTTCACCCAGCATATCTCATTTGGTAATGTCCGCGAACGCAAAATTGCAGAGATCTGGACAGATGTGACCCATCCTATCTTATCAGGACTGAAGGACCGTAAAGCCCTACTCAAAGGACGCTGCGCGGCTTGTCAATACCTCGACATGTGTAACGGTAATTTCCGGACCCGTGCCGAAGCCACCACCGGAGACTTCTGGGAATCCGACCCAGCATGCTACTTGACGGACGAAGAAATCGGCTTGAAATAAGATGAAAATTACCTCAGGAGAGGACTTGAAAGTAAGTGGTGCAAGTTAAGAACCGTTCCCAGCTTGCACACTGAATCCCGCGTCGTTCCAATTCCCCGTCGACCCGAGCCAGAGGAAGTTTCTTGGCTTAGAGAGCACGATTAGTGGAATTGCGTCAGTGAGCGCAGTCGATCAGGCGTTAAGAACCGCAACTGTTCACATGCAGAAAGCCCAGAAGTTTTGCGGTTTAGCCTGAGCGACAAGCGAATAGCAATGGAACACGATAGTCTCCAGTGGAGAGTATCGCCGAAGCCGAGATCCATAAAGGAATACCTATCGGCGTAGGATGTGCGAACGTGCCAAGAAACTTCCTCCTCCCCACAGTATTTAAACTACAGGAGGTTCAAACCATGGAACTTAAAAGGCGCCCCCGCCGTTTACGGGCCAATGAAACCATTCGAAACATGGTACGGGAAAACCATGTCAGAGTTGAGGACTTAATATACCCTATGTTTGTTATGCCGGGTGAGAAAAAAAAGGTGGAGATTTCCTCCATGCCAGGTGTTTATAACTTTTCACTCGATGAATTCGTGATAGCACTTCAAGAGGTTGTGGACCTAGGAATCCCAGCTGTCTTGCTCTTCGGAATTCCAGAGAGCAAGGATGATGTGGGGTCAGGCGCTTACCATGAACACGGGATTGTTCAAGAGGCTGTACGTTTAGCCAAAAAGCATTACCCCGAACTCTACGTGATTACAGATGTCTGCCTGTGCGAATATACGGATCACGGGCATTGCGGCTTAATTGAAAATGGGCAGGTCCTGAACGATCCAACCCTTAACCTGCTTGCTCAGGCCGCTCTTTCCCATGCCCAGGCTGGTGCAGACATGGTTGCCCCGTCGGATATGATGGATGGGCGAGTTGCTGCAATCAGGGAAGGGTTAGATAAAGAAGGATTCTCTCATATTCCTATTATGGCTTATTCCGCGAAGTTTGCCTCCGGTTTTTACGGACCTTTTCGGGAAGCGGCAGGATCAACCCCTCAGTTTGGAGATCGTCGAACCTATCAGATGGATCCTGCCAATGGCAATGAGGCCATGCGGGAGACGGAGTTAGATATTGAAGAGGGTGCCGACCTGATTATTGTAAAGCCCGCCATGGCTTATGGAGATATTATCTATCGTACCAAAGAGAAATGCGGAGTGCCTGTTGCTGCGTATAATGTCAGCGGTGAATACGCCATGGTAAAAGCAGCCTCAGCGAAGGGCTGGATTGACGAGAAACGTATTGTCATGGAGGCTCTGATCAGTATGAAGCGTGCAGGAGCAGATTTGTTGATTACCTATCATGCCTTAGACGTTGCAAATTGGCTTAGGGAGGGGGGAAATGTATGATCGTTTCTTGGAATACCACGAATGCCTGTAATATGTATTGTGACCATTGTTACCGTGATGCTGGATGCCAAGCAGAAGACGAACTCAATACCGCCCAAGCAAAGACCTTGCTTGAGCAAATTGCCAAAGCTGGTTTTAAGATTATGATTTTTAGCGGCGGAGAGCCTCTGATGAGGACGGATATCGTAGAATTAGTGGCTTACGCAACGTCACTGGGGTTACGCCCTGTCTTTGGCACGAACGGCACTCTAATAACCCTAGAATTGGCTCAGCAACTAAAAGAGGCTGGTGCTATGGGTATGGGTATTTCCTTAGACTCTCTAGACAAGCAAAAACATGATGAATTCCGCAAATTTCCCGGGGCGTGGGATGGTGCGGTTCGAGGAATGAAAATTTGTAAAGAAGTTGGCCTCCCGTTCCAAATTCACACGACGATCATGGATTGGAATGCCCATGAAGTGGAAGCAATTACGGATTTTGCGGTCGAATTGGGTGCCGTAGCCCACCATTTCTTTTTCCTAGTTCCCACAGGTCGAGCGGTTTCGATTGAGGAAGAGACCTTAAAGGCGGAGGCCTATGAGGAAATTCTAACCCGAATTATGAAAAAGCAGCAAACCGTCGATATCGAACTAAAGCCAACCTGTGCCCCACAGTTTATGCGGATCGCTAAACAAATGGGTGTGGATATGCGCTTTAGTCGTGGTTGTTTAGCTGGAACACACTATTGCATCATCGGACCCAAAGGTCAAGTCCAACCTTGTGCTTATTTAAATATCCCGTTAGGGGATGTTCGAGAGACAACCTTTGATGAAATTTGGCGTAACCATGAAGTTTTTAATACTCTGCGTACACTTGATTATAAAGGCGGTTGCGGTTCCTGCGGGTTTAAGCGCGCCTGTGGTGGTTGCCGGGCAAGAGCTGCGTACTATAACGAAGGGGATTACATGGCGGAGGAACCGTGGTGCTTATACCACGGGAGGAAGGGGATTTAGTATGGATTCAATGGATCGTGCCTTGTTGAATGCCATCCAAGACCGTTTCCCGATCGCCGTTCATCCCTACCAGATCCTTGGCGAATTGGTAGGGACGACTGAGGAGGATGCTTTTAAACGAATTCAACGTCTGCGGCAGGAAGGAATCATTCGTCGTTTAGGTGGGGTATTCGATTCTCGCAGTTTAGGGTACTATAGTACCTTATGTGCAGCGAAGGTTCCAGTAGAGAAGATTCCCATCTTGGCAAAATTCCTAGAGGGGCTTCCAGGAGTGACGCACAACTATATTCGTAACCACGAGTATAATGTCTGGTTTACACTCATCGCCCGTTCTCAGGCTATCGCCGAAAGTATACTTCAAACTATTCGCGAAGTCTCTGGAGTACCTGACGTGTTTAGCCTTCCAGCCATTCGATTGTTCAAAATCAATGTTAATTTTGATTTTGACTTATCTGACGAGGAATCGTCGCCTGAAGAAGGTATAGATGTTTTCGGAGATGCTGATATACGCAGTGCACAAAAAGAAAATGTATCTCCTTATGACTTAACCAACGAAGACATCGCCCTGATTCGAGTGCTCCAAGGGAATCTGCCAGATTCCCCGACTCCCTTCACTGTCCTGGCTGAAAACCTCCAGTGGCCTGTAGAAAAGGTCATTGCTTGTGCCAATCGTCTATTAAATGCCGAAGTTACTCGCCGTTTCGGTGCTGTGCTGCGACATCAGAAAGCAGGTTTCGTGGCCAATGCCATGGGGGTTTGGCAGGTTAATCCTGAACAGGCGGATGAGGTTGGTGAAATTATGGCACGCTTCAAGGAAGTTAGCCATTGCTACCAAAGACCAACCTTGCCCGATTGGCCATACAACCTCTTTACTATGATCCATGGACGAACTGTTGAGGATTGCGGAGAAGTTATGAGGAAGATTTCTCTGGCAACCGGGGTCAAGACGTATTCTATGCTTTTTAGTACAGCGGAATTAAAAAAGAGCAGTATGCAATATTTTCTAGAAGAAGAGATGAACTAGAAAGGGGACATTCACATGAGTTTTGTGGATGAAAAAAGCCACCAAGCATTTCTACGGGCCCAGAAGGTTATTCCAGGGGGCGTGAATTCACCAGTAAGGGCCTTTAAATCCGTAGGGCGTGATCCGGTATTCATAGACCGGGGTGCAGGCGCACATATTTGGGATATCGATGGCAATCGTTATCTTGACTTCGTCGGGTCTTGGGGTCCGCTGATCGTCGGGCATGCCCACCCGAAGGTGGTAGAGGCCATCAAACGTGTGGCAGAGCGAGGAACGAGCTATGGTGCTCCTACCGAGGTCGAAAGCGAATTATCTGAAGAAGTTCTGAGGGCTTTTCCATCTATGGAGATGGTACGCATGGTTAACTCTGGAACGGAAGCCACGATGAGTGCT
The DNA here is from genome assembly GCA_000961805.1 of Peptococcaceae bacterium BRH_c23. Next base: position 20,585 of record LADV01000341.1, read on the forward strand.
TTGCGTTTAGCACGTGGCGTTACAGGCAGAACTAAAATCGTCAAATTTGAAGGATGTTATCATGGGCACTCCGACCAGCTCTTGATTAAGGCGGGAAGCGGAGCTCTGACCTTTGGGGTTCCAACCTCACCAGGAGTACCAGCTCAAATCGCGGCCACCACAATTTCCGCTCGTTTTAATGACCTTCAAGGGTTAAAAGAGATTTTCCAGAGTGAAGGGGAAGAGATCGCAGCTGTGATTCTCGAACCTGTCACAGGAAATATGGGTGTGGTCTTACCCGAAGAAGGATTCTTACAAGGCCTTCGCCAATTAACGAAAGAGTACGGAGCGTTACTGATCTTTGACGAAGTGATGACTGGTTTTAGGGTTAGTTATGGTGGAGCACAGGCCTATTTTGGGATTGATCCGGATTTAACTTGCCTAGGTAAAGTGATCGGCGGCGGACTCCCAGTTGGAGCTTACGGCGGGAAACGCCGTTTTATGGAACAAATTTCTCCTAGTGGCCCAATCTATCAAGCAGGAACCCTTTCGGGTAATCCGTTAGCGATGAACGCCGGATTAGCGACCTTAAGGCTGTTACAACAACCGGGAACCTACGAAGCCTTAACAAGTAAAACAACCCGACTGGCTGAAGGTTTGAAACAGCTCGCCCAAGAGGCCGGACTTCCCCTTTGGGTGAATACCATCGGGGCCATGTTTTCCCCTTTCTTTACAGACGTTCCAGTCAAGGATTTTGCTAGCGCCTGCACATCAGATGTCGAGGGTTTTGCCAAGTACTTCCGCGGAATGTTGGAACATGGCATTTACTTAGCCCCCAGTCAATTTGAAGCCGTCTTTTTATCCACGGCACATACAGAATCGGACATTGACCAAACACTAGAACAAGCCCGAACAGTGCTTAAAACACTCTAGCGAATTCGAGGTTCGAAGCTCGATGTTCGATGTTCGATGTTCGAATTTGTATGTTTTCTTATAAAAACAAGTTAGTAATGTTTTAGAATTGTGTAGGATTGCTCAAAGAAGTGAAAGACTCTGTGGATTAAAAAGGGGTGCTTACCCAGATGGAACGCAAACGCATCATAAGAACACTTATCTCGTTCAGCTTATTGGCAGCTTTGGTAGCGATACTTTATATTTCGCAGACTAGGGATTCTTCAAATCCGCATGCCTCAATTCCACAAGATACCTGGATCCATGGACCCAAAGGGCATGGCTACGCTGTCTTAAACAACCAACAGCCTTGGAAACAATGTTATACCTGTCATGAAAAGAAAGGGCTTGGTGGCGAGTCATATTGTCAGAGCTGTCATGATCAAGCAGGACTAACTCAAGACGTGATACCTAAAAAGCCTGAGTAAAACCGGGCCAAATCATTAAAGTCAAGTAGGCCTCCTTGTTAATACTAAGTTAACAAGGAGGTTAGTTTTATGTAGGATCAATTTTAGAGGTTATTTTCCCAGGGGTAATTGCAAAGATCTATACAGAAACTGTTCACCGGATAAAACATTAAATATGTTCTCTCAGTACTCACCATGTAAGAATTATTGGAATAATATGGTGTGTGAGGATGGGGCTGGGAGGTAATCGGTTTGGAAGCTGAGGAACGGCTTGCTTATATTAAGCGATTAGAAGAATTGCGGGATTCCAAAGTCTTAGTCTATTTTTCTTATACACCACTTGATGACACAATTTTAGTCCCTCTCTATAAACAACTAGAGGAAATCGGTCATACTCAAAGAATTGACCTAATTCTGCATAGTTATGGAGGGTCCGTGGATACTCCTTATAAGGTTGTCATGCTAATCCGTGAGTTTTGCGAAGAGTTCGCTGTGATAGTTCCGTTTGTTGCAAAATCAGCGGCTTCAATGCTTGTCCTTGGAGCAGATGAAGTCGTTATGGGACCTATCTCCGAACTTGGACCGATTGATCCTCTTGTCAAACATCCAGTTTATAAGGATGTGTTGATACCGGTTCAGGCGGTTTGGCATTGTCTGGATTATTTAAAACGGTCTATCAGCAACTGTGCTGATTTGGAAGTGGCAGCTTTACTTGTGACGCCACTGTTAAACATGCTTGATCCTTTGCTCATTGGAGACTATGAAAAAACCATCAAGGCATCCCGGCAATATGCGGAAACTTTATTATCACGCTATATGTTGAAAGATCTTCCAGAACAAGTTCAGAAAGTAACTCAAGCATTAACTGAGGGATACTTTTCGCATGGATATCCAATCGGTCGTCGGGAGGCCAAAGACCTGGGATTAAACGTAACTGAAGCACAAGGCGAACTTTGGGAAATCATCTGGAAATTGTATCTTGGATATGAACAACTTTTCCAGGAAAAAGAAAGTAAGCACCTTTACTAAACAAAGGTTAATAGATGATCATAAGCCTATTCAGAGACATGTGTATCATTTGTCAGATCTAGAAAGTTTCCATTAAAAAGATGTTGCGTGTTGTCCTGCAATACGATAGGATAAACATAGACAGATTTGCTAATTCTATAAAGTATACATTATTTTATGGAATTGGTTGTTAATGATGGAGGTGGACAATTTTGCTAACAACGTTTGGATTAATTACACCTATGACGGCAGGTATTGTTCTTGTCCTTGCTTTAGTAATTTTCGGACCAGGAAAGTTGCCGGAATTAGGAAAAGCACTGGGTAAAGGGATCAAAGAATTCAAATCTTCCAGTGAGGGAGATAAAACCGAAGACATAAAAGAAGTTAAATCAGAAAAGTGAGAGATATACAAAGACGGAGCTATTTAGCTCCGTCTTTGTATTAAGACTATATTAGAGGATATACTTTTTAATCAATTCCGAGACACCCACTTCTATAAGTGGGAGTTCCTTATTCTGCTTCGGTGGGGGTAGAGTCCCCCACCGAAGTCTCGATGTTTAGCTTTAGCTGAACGAGTTCACTATCAAACCTGTAACGAATTAAACTTGTCCTTAACTTTTTGAACGTCTTGAGCTTGAGCATCACTGGTAGGATACCAACCTTTTTGATTCATCAAATTATAAATATTTTCATGAATACTATGTTCTTCATTGAGGATATCTTTAAGGTTTTGCCTTAAATTAGAGCAGGTTGATTCAGTGATAAAAGTATTTATCGTGGAAGTATGGTGTTTCTCGGACGTAAGCAGGTCAGTTACAATTTCTTGTTCCGTTAAGATAGATTGCATTGTCATATATAATCCCTTCCTTTCAAAATTATTGGTGTGAATTTAGATAATTAAGCAAGGTATCATAATGCTTTCGATGTTGCCCAGAAATGTTTGATAGTTGTGAACTTATTGCTTGGTCTTGAACCGATTGTGCGGCTTGGGCAAACTTATGCACAAGTAGTGCCTCCGCCCCGATTTGGTCGTTTAAGATGGCTAAATTCTTCGCAGTTAACTCAGATTTTGAATTATTCATGCTAATTCTCCTTTCAGTCTATTTAACATATATAGAATTGCCGGAATGAGGATATAGTATGTATGGATGTTTTTTGAAAGGGATTGAAGGATGCCTAATTTAAACCATAGAACCATTAGTCCAGTAACGTTGATTTATCAGTATGTCTCGAAGGTTTTTCCCTTGGTCAAACATGAACTTGAAGGTTGGCAACGTTTAGCCGCTCAGTTACCTGATGCCCGCTTGAGTAGGCAAGCAACGGAGAGTATCCGCACCAAAGCATTTCATTGCCAAGGAGGAAGTATTTATGCACTTTACCCTGGCGTGGATTTGGAAGCCACTATTCAATTCATTGTTGCTTATCAAACCATGAGTGATTATCTTGATAATTTAGTCGACAGCCTTGAGATTCAAGATGAAAAAGCATTTGCTCAACTGCACTTAGCCATGCATGAAGCCTTAAACCCACAAGCAGCTCCATCAGATTACTACGAGTATTATCCTTATCGAGAAGATGGAGGGTATCTAGTACGGTTGGTTACAACCTGTCAGAATAGCCTAAAAGGCCTTCCCTCCTATGACATAGTTCAAGAGGAAGGGATAGGCCTCGCTAAGCTTTACTCGTGCTTACAGACCTATAAACACTTAGCGATTGAAGAACGAGAATCGAAAATGTTAGCCTGGATCAGGCCAAACTTATTGAGCGATTCGAAGATAACAGCCTGGGAATTTGCTGCGGCATCAGGGTCGACCCTAGGGATTTTCTGTCTATATGCTGCCGCTTTCGATCCGCAATTATCAGTAACCCAAGGAAAGGAAATAAAGCAAGCCTACTTTCCATGGATTTGCGGTCTTCACATATTAATGGACTATTTTATCGATCTGCGCGAAGATAAAGAGACGAATCAATTGAATTTTGTAGCTTATTATGAACATAACGAAATGCTCCAGGAGCGGCTGCAACTCTTTGTTAATAATTCCTTTACTCAAGCGGAAAAGCTTGAGTATCCAAAGTTTCACCGCATCGTTGTTCAAGGCCTCTTAGCCATGTATCTGTCTGATGAAAAAGGCAGCGACAGAGAAATACGGTCCATAAGTAAACAACTAATCAAGGATAGTGGATGGGAAGTAAATCTGCTCTTCGGGTTATGCCGTCTTTTAAGAAAAGGGAAGGCATTATAGTATAAGGCAAGGAACCCTTTGGCTTGAAGCAGTGAACGGAGACCTGCAGCTTGGGCATAACAAGAGAGAGCCCTCCAATGGTTAGAATAACTCATCCAACCATTGGAGGGCATTTCTGTAAGCATAAGCGAGCAAAAATTATGTTTGACGGCCTAAAATGGAATCGGCCAATTCAGTTAAGGTTGATTTATAGGGACTTAAGGGGATTGTAGTAAGGCAAGCTTTAGCATGATCGATACATTGGGTAGCAGTCGCCTGAGCCTGTTCTAGACATCCAGTACGAATAAGAGCTTCCTTAATACTTTGAGTGCCTTGTGCAGATACTTTACGAGTACTCAGAATTTCTTTGAGCCAATTCCCATAGATAGGATTATCTAAAAGATAAAGCAAGGGAAGCGTTACGTTTCCATTCATGATATCCGCTCCAACCGGTTTGCCTAGGGAACTTGAATCTCCACTAATATCCAGGATGTCATCAGTTATCTGATAGGCATAGCCAAGGTTTAGTCCGTAGTCTCTCATTAAGACAATTTCTGCTGAATCAGCACCAGCCAGGTAGGCGCCGGACTGACAACAAGCTGCCAAAAGAATGCCCGTTTTATTGGCGATGCGATTAAAATAGTGTTGTATTCCTGCTAGACTTGAGAATTGATCATTCGCTTGATTAACTTCTCCGTGACACATGGCTTGAATTGCTTCGACAAGGTAAGTCATACTGTTTAGTAGTCGGTGAGTCGTTAGAATATTAAAGGCTTCAGCAAAGAGGTAATCTCCGGTAAGTATTGCTGCATGGTTTCCATATAAAGAATTTACGGTTGGCTTCCCACGTCGAGTAGCAGATTCATCAATTACATCGTCATGAATCAAAGAAGCCATGTGAATGAGTTCTGCCGCAACAGCTGCTTGGATCATCGCTGGATTTAAGGGAGCAAAACACAGACCACTATAAAGGGTAAGGAGCGGGCGGATCCGTTTGCCTCCAGAATGCAATAAGCTAACGCAGGTTTCTTTAATTAAGCCATCGGCTTTTTCGAGCACGATCTGTAGCTGATCCTCCACGAAGAGCAATTCCGTATACGGTTGCATGGGGATTAATGGGTCCGGGTTGGTATAAAGTTGTTGAATACTCATAACATCGCCTCTGTCCTCTATCAAAAATTAGTTTAGCTTTAATATTATGTCGTAAAGAACATGATTGGATACCTATGGTTAGAAAAGTTTTCCAACCCAATCTACAATATATGCGAGTAATAATAGTTCTATAGGGAAATCTATAATGTTGGAAGGAATCTCAAATGAGACTTAAAACTAACATAGAGGAGGCAATAAGTAATGAGTAATGAAAATAACAAGGAGCATGCTTCCCAACTAAACCGCCAGCCTTGGGAGCCTGCAGGGGTAGTGAGCGTTGTGAATGATGATAGTACACCTAAGTATGGCAAAGATGGGCGCAAAAACGCTAAGGGAGGAATGCTTTCATTAGAGGTGGATGAAGTATTTCATAATAAGCAGATTATGGAAGGGAGCCAAGATCAATTCCACACTAAATGATTAAACGAAAACCCAGCTCGTGACCAACAACAGGGCACGAGCCGGGTTTTCCATAGGATTCTTTATCAGGACCTAGATAATCTATGAGGTGATCGTGAATGACTAAATATAGCGTATGGAAGGACCTAATCAAACCAACTATCTATGCCTACCTGCTGGCGTGTGCTATCCCAGGTGGGATTGCAGGAGTTTATTGGCTATATAGTAAGTACTTTTAATTTATGAAGAGAAGAGCTTAGAGTTACAGACTGGCTTTTGATACTGGCAGTTCCTGCTTTCTTAACTTAAATATCAACGTCAATATTCCAATCGAAGACATTGTTAAGATTCCACTGATTAAAAAGGCATTTTCCGCGCCAAGCCTACCAGCTACAAAGCCAGCAAACATATTTCCTATGGGGGTTGAACCAGCAAATACTAAAGAATAGACGCTCATTACTCGACCACGATACTCGTCTTTGGAGGTGATTTGCAGAGTTGAGTTGGCATTTGTAGTAAACCATATAGTAGCTACGCCTGCTAAAAGCAAAAGAATTGCAGTGTAATAATATGTTTTGGTGAAGCTAATTAAAATAAACATGATCGAGACCATCAGAGTACTAAAAATAAGAATCTTAGAATGGGGACCAATTTTACTCTTCATGGACACCATTATAGCCCCTAATAATGATCCGACCCCAAGAGTTGACATCAATAAACCATAGACCTGTTCCCTTTGATGAAGCACATCCTTTGTGAATACCGGAAGAAGGATATTAAAGTTAAAGACGAATAAACCGATGACTAGAACCATGAGGATTGTCCGAAGCAAAGAGGGTTCTTGCGAGATATAGCTTAATCCGTCCTTGATTTCCTTTAACATGGTGTTAGAGGCTTTTTTTCTAACATAAGGACTCACCTTGATCTTAAGTAAGCTAATTAGGACTGCTATATAGCTTACTCCGTTTAGGAAAAAGCACCAACCCGCGCCAAAAGACGCCATAATTAAAGCGCCGATTGCCGGACCAATGATTCTTGCCAGATTAAACGTTGCAGAATTCAAGGCGATCGCACTCAGCAAATCGTGTTTGCCAGCCATTTCAAATGTAAAGGCTTGTCGAGTAGGTAGATCGATCGTATTACAACAACCTAAAATAAAGGCTAGCAGTAGAATATATTCATACTTCACAGTGTGTGTGAAAACCAGTAACGAGAGAGTAAAGGCTAAAATCATCGAAATAAGCTGTGTCAATAGGAGTATAGTTCGCTTCGGATAGTTGTCAATAATTACACCAGCAAATAAAGAAAAGAACGTGATTGGTAAAAATTGGGTAGCTCCCAATAGCCCTAAAAGTAAGGGTGAGCCGGTAAGAGAATAGACAAGCCAGGTCTGCCCGATGTTTTGCATCCAGGTACCAATCAAGGAGACGCATTGACCAAGCCAATATATTCGAAAGTTATCATGAGTTAAGGCGGGAAAACGGAGCCTAACCACGTCGTTAAGATAGGTAATAATATTCATTAGATAACACCTTTTTTCATTGAGGTTAAGTGATTATGTCTCAGTGTTATTATACCTATTAAGTATATCACAATCTTAAGACCCCCTTACAGAAGAGGATTTAAGAAACTATCTCGAACTTGATTATAGGATTTGGTTAAAAGATATCTAATTGAGAAAAATTTAATTAAGTGTATTGCAATATCTAATGATGAAAAGCAGCTTTTTTTATTATATATATATTTGAATTTTCAGACATTATCTGGAGTGATATCATAAACGTCGCTTATATTGCACCTTCTTGAGAATGTTGTATTTATTAAATCACATATAAATACAATGCAACCTTATTGTACCATACTAAAATTTAATAGATGCCATATTGACGTTCTATGCTCATGATGATAACCTTCAATTATAGATAATAAGAAAGCTCTCATTTTCTGTAGTTGCTATGTAGGGTGTAGAAAATTAAACCTATGTAATTATAATATAGAGCGCCGCCCATGTGTTTCGATTCATTAATTGATGATGAATAGGAGGTTTACTAAATGGAGAGTATCTTAGCAGGACTCATTAAATTTCGAACTCAAGATTACGAAGAACATAAAAATTTGTTTTGTAGACTGAAGAATCGCCAGGAACCCCATACCTTATTTATTGCATGTTCAGATTCAAGGGTAGTTCCTGAATTAATTACCAAATCCCTACCTGGAGAATTATTCGTAGTCAGAAATATCGCGAATATTATTCCTAAATATCATCAAGTACCCGAGGATTTAATGGTTTCAGCAACAACTGCCGCCATAGAATATGCGGTCCAGGTGCTAAAAGTAAAAAGTATCATTGTCTGTGGTCACTCAAATTGTGGCGGATGCGCATCTATTTATCTACCAGATACAGTGCTTGATAATATTCCTAATGTTAAGAAGTGGTTAGAGCTAGCTGAAAATGTTAAGACAAGGGTATTAGACGAGCTGGATAGTAAAGATGATCAAATGAAGAGGGAATGGCTTACAGAGCAGATGAACATTGTTGAACAGATAAAGCATTTGTTAACATATCCCTTTATTGTCGAAAAATTTAACAAGAAAGAGCTTGATATTGTAGGTATGTACTATACGATTGAAACAGGAGAAGTCTTTATTTACAATGCTGTAAAAGGATTATTTGAACTAGTAAACTAGAATTTAGCCTTAAATTTAAGTTCATAAAATTTATAGTTAAAATATTAAGAAGCCATTACCTTTCAGTAATGGCTTCTTAATATTTTTGCCTAACAGTATAGGGTTAGTTTAAGGACTTAACATACTCAGCAACAGCTGTTGATTGCATCTCTTCCCAAGTTTGAAATTGAGTAGTTTGCTTTACAAATGCATCAAACTTCTCATCGAGAAGAGCCATAAATTCTTCTAAGCTGTTCACATTGAATTCTCCGCAGACGAGCAGCTCGCTAAAATTAGCAAATTGAGTGTGCTTTGCCATAAAAGAAGGTGTAAACAGATCTTTAAAGCTTACCATAGTAACAGGCTTTTCATTCTCATTGGCACGTTTTTCAAGGTTTTCGGCTAAGCTTTCTAAGTCGGATTTCGTCAGGTCAGACATATATTCACCACCTTTCCGTGACGTTCTGGCACAGCGCAAGTTTGCAGTTGTCAATTATGAGGGGCATAATAAGTTTGCTTGAGCACCAAAACTATTATATTACAAAGTCAGATATAGTAAAGAAAAAAATCAACAAAGTCGAAAACAAAGAAGCGGTGGCTAGTGCCGCCGCTTCTTGAAATAGATAATGCAAATAGCCTCGATCAAGGTAGGCTATCGTAGTGCTTATTCAGAGTCCTTCTTGAACGATTGTTCTTCATTCCAAAACGTACCACCAGGACTAAATGCCTCAGTGCTAAGTATTTCCAATTCTCCTTCACGAAGCGCAGTGTTAAAGAATTGCTCAATGGTAATACCCAATTTTAAACATACATGATTAAACCGTTTACGTTCTTCATCCGTGACTGGAATCACAAGATATTGAGTCTTCAAAATTAAATCACCTCAGATAGATAATTCGCTAAATCTAACGAAAAACCTTCAACAGGGCATGAGTATTTTTAATGGAAACACACCTCTAAAATAGAGACCAATTTTTCAGACACGTCAGTAAGTCTCCCTTTTCCTCGTGTTCATGACAGTTGCAAATTGTGAATTTAATAAATTTTTACATGGTTACCCTTGAATATTTACAACTTGTTGCCGTAAAGCTCCTAGTTTCAACTATGGGGATATAAGGCAATTCTAACATTTTGTTGTATTATATACATACGTTTAGTATAATATTGAGTATGGAAGTAAAATACAAATCTAACAACAACATTGTCTACTCATGCAAGTACCATGTGGTTTGGTGTCCAAAATACCGCAGGAAAGTTTTGGTCGGTCAAATTGAAGTTCGCTTAAAGGAGTTGATAAGGGAGATATGCGAAGAACTTCAGTCTGAGCTAATAGAACTGGAGATTATGCCTGACCACGTGCATCTTCTAATTGAAGTAGATCCTCA
>LADV01000131.1 GCA_000961805.1 Peptococcaceae bacterium BRH_c23
CATACTGCAAAAGTGATGAAAGAAATTTTAATGCGTCCGATTAAAAAATTACCTACTTTGAAGGGTAAATCTGTGGTCAATCTCTTTTACGAGGCAAGTACACGTACACGAACCTCCTTCGAAATGGCCGGCAAGGTTTTGGGAGCTGATACCACTAGTATTGCAGTTGCTCAGAGTAGTGTGAGCAAAGGGGAAAGCTTGTTCGATACAGCTAAGACAATTCAGGCTATGCGAGCGGATCTGGTGATTATTCGTCACCCGAGTTCCGGTTCGGCAAATTTCTTAGCGGATATTCTTCAGGCTGGAGTTATTAATGCCGGAGATGGTCAGCATGAGCATCCAACTCAAGCCTTGCTAGATGTTTTCACAATGCAAGAGCGTTTAGGAGAATTAGAAGGCAAAAAAGTTGTCATCGTTGGAGATGTTTTGCATTCTAGGGTAGCGCGGAGTAATGCCTGGTGTCTTCAGAAAATGGGTGTTGATGTAACCTTTGTAGGTCCACCCACCTTGGTTCCCATTGAAATGGAAGGACTTGGAGGAGTTAAGCTTAGCCATGACCTAGATGGCTCTTTGCCTGGGGCGGATATTGTGATGGCACTTCGTCTCCAACTCGAACGCCAGAAAAGCGGTCTGTTTCCAAGCTTACGTGAGTATAGTCATCTCTATGGTCTGACGGTAGATCGCCTGAAGAAAACAGGAAAGCAAAGTATTGTGCTACACCCTGGACCTATGAATCGGGGCGTAGAAATATCGGATGATGTGGCAGACGGTGTAGACGCTTTGATTGAGCGTCAAGTTACAAACGGGGTGGCCATTCGCATGGCTTTGATTTATTTACTGATAGGAGGTTCTAGTAATGTGGTGGCTTAAAAATATCCAGGTTATTGACCCAAGTCAAAAACTATCATCCCCCCAAGATGTTCTCGTTCAGGGCGGGCAAGTCTTAGAAATTTCCACCTCCATGACCGAGGAAGAGGTTTTAGCTGAAGCTCAAGGGGAACCTGTGGAGACTATTAACGGAACAGGAAAGTTTCTTTTCCCGGGGCTGATTGATGTTCATACGCACTTGCGTGAACCAGGGCAAGAAGATAAAGAGGATATTTTGAGCGGTTCACGGGCTGCAGTGCGGGGAGGGTTTACCGCAATTATGGCTATGGCTAATACTCTACCCGTGATTGATAATCGAGCCTTAGTAGAATTTGTACGCAGGCAGGGGGAGCGTGCAGGCTATGCTCAGGTGTATCCGATTGGGACAGTGACGAAAGGTATGCAAGGGCTTGAACTGGTGGAAATGGCGGATATGAAAGAGGGCGGAGTTGCCGCTTTTTCCGATGATGGTAAAAATATTCAAAATGCCGAAATGATGCGGTTAGCGCTAGAATATGCCAAACTCACAGGTCTCCCCATTATTAGTCATTGCGAAGATAAAGAATTGGCTGGAGAAGGCTTAATGCGTCGAGGTGTCGCTTCAACGAGGATGGGATTAAGGGGGATTCCAGCCATTGCAGAAAGCGTGATTGTGGCAAGAGATCTGCTGTTAGCGGAAGAGACTGGGGGAAAACTTCATCTTGCTCATATTTCTACGACAGAGAGCGTTGAGCTGATTCGTCGGGCTAAAGCGAAGGGTGTGGATGTAACTGCAGAAGTGAACCCTCATCATCTGATCTTTTGTGATCAAGATATTACCATAACGGATACAGTACTTAAAGTAAATCCTCCGCTAGGCTCAGCAGCAGACAGAGAGGCCCTAATCGAGGGACTTCGCGACGGAACCATAGATATGATCGCCACCGACCACGCGCCACACACTCAGGCGGAAAAAGCACGTCCCTTTGCTGAGGCTCCGTTTGGAATTGCCAGTCTGGAGACCGCGCTGAGTGCGGTTTGGCAACATTTAGTGCTGCCAGGACGGCTGAGTTTTGAGCGAGTGATCGAGGCTTGGAGCTACACTCCGGCAAAGCGTTTCAACTTGCGTGGGGGGTCGTTAAAACCTGGCACTTCGGCAGATATGGTGCTCTTTGATCCAGATTTCGCAGAAATGATTGAGCCCGCTACGCTGGTTTCCAAAGCAAGAAATACACCTTTTCTAGGAAAAACTCTCCAGGGTTTACCAGTGATGGTGTGGGTGGAAGGTCGGCTTGTGCAGAGAGATAGAACGGTACTATGAATTGGGAAACTTTGAAAACAGGTATATAAACCAAAGAAAGCGCGGTTAGAGAGGAGTGTTTGAGATGGCTTATCTCGTTTTTCAGGATGGGACGACCTTTGAGGGGGAAGCATTTGGGGCGTGGTTGAAGCGTTCGAACTCAGTGACAGAACAGGAAGTAGTTTTCAATACGTCGATGAGTGGCTATCAAGAAATGGTCACGGATTTGTCCTATGCGGGGCAGATTCTCGTCCTTACTCAACCGCAAATCGGAAATTATGGCTGGCACCATGAAGAAAATGAAGCGGATAAAACTCGTCTTCAGGGACTCATTCTACGAGAACTTTCCCAGGGAGAGGGAAGTTTACATGGCGAAGGGTCTCTGGAGGACTATTGTCTACAGCAAGGTGTTCAGGGATTGAAAGGCGTAGATACAAGGGCTTTGACAAGGTATCTGCGTCAATTTGGGACCTTACCGGGTGTATTAGTGGAAACTCGGGAGGCGGGATTGGAGTTCTGGACGAATTATCAGGGTCAGAATGAGGCTGCGGGGAAACGTGAGCACTGGGTTTATCGGTCAACGGTTAAGGAGGCCTACGAAATTCCAGGATCAGGTCCATTACTCGCGGTGCTTGACTTCGGAGTTAAGCGAAATATTATCCGTCACCTTCAAAAGCGAGGGTTTAGAATCATGGTTTTTCCAGCCAGGTCCACGGCGGAGGAAATTCTCAGTCATCATCCTCGCGGATTGGTGTTGAGCAATGGTCCTGGAGATCCTGAAGAGTTGCCAGAAGAAGTTGCCACAGTGCGAAGATTATATGACAAGTTGCCAGTCTTGGGCATTTGCTTAGGGCATCAACTTTTAGCCTTGGCCGCGGGTGGGGAAACCTATAAACTCCCTTACGGGCATCGTGGGGGAAACCATCCCGTCATTGATACGCGTTCTGGAAAAGCAACTATGACCTCCCAAAACCATGGTTACGCTGTGCAGGAGGCTTCACTAGCAGGCTCGGGTTTCGAAGTGACGTTGCTGAATCTCAATGATGGTACCGTCGAAGGCATGGAACATCAGAGTTACCCTGTCCTGTCCGTACAATTTCATCCTGAAGGGGCTCCAGGACCGGAAGAGAACGCAGTAATCTTTGATCGGTTTAAGGAAATCGTCGAGAAAAGCTCAATCAGAAAGGGGAGGAAATAACGATGCCCAAAAAAGAGTGGAAAAGGGTTCTGGTGATCGGATCAGGCCCTATAGTAATTGGGCAGGCTGCAGAGTTTGACTATGCCGGTACGCAAGCTTGTCGGGCTTTGCGTGAGGAAGGCGTCGAAGTCATTCTCGTGAATTCCAACCCAGCAACGATCATGACGGATCGGGAAACAGCGGACCGTGTCTATATTGAACCATTAACTGTCGAATCCGTGGAACGGATTATTGAGCGGGAAAGACCGGATGGATTAATCCCTACTATGGGTGGGCAGACTGGCCTGAATTTAGCCTATCAACTTGCTAAACGAGGAGTTTTAGATCGCTGTGGGGTTACTTTGATGGGAACCTCCCTGCAAAGTATTGATCAAGCAGAAGATCGGGAAAGCTTTCGAGCTTTGATGCAAGAACTTAAAGAACCTATACCAGAGAGTAAAATTGTGTCTCAAGTTGAAGAAGCACTCGCTTTTGCGACAGAGACAGGATATCCCTTGATTGTGCGTCCAGCCTTTACTTTGGGGGGTACTGGAGGCGGGATTGTCCAGAATTCAGAGGAACTAAAACAGATCGCCGAAAGTGGTCTGCAAGCTAGTCTGATTGGGCAGATCCTCGTGGAACGAAGTGTCGCCGGCTGGAAGGAAGTTGAATTTGAAGTTCTCCGAGATGGAGCTGGAAACTGTATCACGATTTGCCATATGGAAAATATGGACCCTGTAGGAGTGCATACTGGGGATAGTATTGTCGTCGCTCCTTGTCAAACCTTGACGGATCGGGAAGTTCAAATTCTCCGTAGCGCATCACGACGAATTGTCAACGGTCTAGGTATTGAAGGGGGATGTAATGTCCAGTTTGCTCTGCACCCTTCTTGCATGGAGTACGTGGTTATCGAGGTTAACCCTCGTTTAAGTCGTTCTAGTGCCCTCGCTTCTAAAGCGACCGGATATCCGATAGCTAAGGTCGCGGCTAAAATAGCGTTAGGGTATACACTAACCGAACTAAAAAATGCGGTGACAGGGAAAACCTCGGCTTGCTTTGAGCCGGCCTTAGATTATGTAGTGGTTAAAATTCCACGCTGGCCCTTTGATAAATTCAGTGAAGCGGACCGACGTTTAGGTACTCAGATGAAGGCAACCGGAGAAGTGATGGGGATTGGTCGAAACTTAGAAACCGCCCTGCTCAAAGCGATCCGCTCTTTGGATATTAAAGTTTATGGGGTTCGGTTATTGGAACTTGGGGGGCTTGCTGACGCTGAACTTAAAACTCTTTGTCAACAACCGGATGATCGAATGTTGTTTGTTTTGGCAGAAGGGCTGAGACGCGGTTGGTCGGTGGATTGGCTGGCTGAGGAAACAGGCTGGAATCGCTATTTCTTACTGATAATTAAGCGTTTAGTGGATAACATACCTTTACTAGAACAAGCACCCTGGGATAAAGACGCGCTGCTTAGTGCTAAACGGCTCGGTTTTGCAGATCAAGAAATTGCGACATTCTGGAAGGGTTCGGAGGATGAGGTTCAGCAGTTTAGGCAAGAGCATCGTATTCGAGCCGTTTTCAAGATGGTGGATACTTGTGCAGGAGAGTTTGAAGCCACGACCCCCTATTTCTATTCAAGTTATGATGTTGAAGATGAAGGGGAGGTTCACAAGCAGCCCAAAGTCGTTGTTTTAGGATCTGGCCCGATTCGAATCGGACAGGGGATTGAATTTGATTATTGCTCAGTACACGCGGTTTTGGCACTCCGAAAAGCTGGGTATGAAAGTATTATTATCAATAACAATCCTGAGACAGTTTCGACGGACTTTGACACGGCTGATCGTCTTTACTTTGAGCCTTTGACCTTGGAGGATGTCTCAGCTATCCTAGATAAAGAACAACCCGATGGAGTGATTGTCCAGTTCGGAGGGCAGACGGCGATTGGTTTGGCCAGTGGGCTAGCACGACGCGGCTATCCTATCATAGGAACGGCTGTAGAAGACATTGACCGGGCAGAAGAGCGGGGAACCTTTGACCGTGTTCTGCAGGAACTAGGGGCAAAAAGACCTCGCGGAGGCGGGGCCACGAACATGGAGCAAGTGCAGCGCGTGGCTCAGAAAATAGGATTTCCCTTGGTGGTCCGTCCTTCTTATGTCCTCGGTGGAAGAGCGATGGATATCGTTTATGAAGAGAAGGAATTAGAGGCCGTTGTCAGGCGTGCCTTATCTGCCTCAGCGGAGCAGGAGATCTGGATGGATCAATATCTGCTCGGTAAAGAGGTGGAAGTCGATGCAATCTCGGATGGAGAGAACGTCTTTATCCCGGGGATCATGGAACATTTAGAACGGGCAGGGGTTCATTCTGGAGATTCCATCGCGGTTTATCCGCCTCAAACTATCGACTTGAATATGCAAGAGCGTATCATCGCTTTAACTGAATCACTGGCTCGATCGTTGAAGGTTAAAGGGTTACTTAACATTCAATATGTAATTTATAAGAAAGAACTCTTTGTACTCGAAGTCAATCCACGATCCAGCCGAACTGTGCCTTTTCTTAGCAAAATCACCGGGGTTCCGATCATTGACTGGGCGACTCAAGTGATTTTAGGCAGGAAATGGGACGAAATCGCGATTCCGCGCGGTCTCTGGCCAACGGGAGATCGGGTTGCTGTTAAGGCTCCTGTCTTCTCCTTCTCAAAACTGCAAAGGGTCGAACCGTCTTTAGGACCGGAGATGAAATCCACGGGTGAAGTAATGGGAATGGATAGGACTTACGAAAAGGCCCTCTATAAAGCGCTTTTGGGAGCCGGTTTATCCTTTACAACCTATGGTTCAGTGTTTATGACTCTAGCAGATCGCGATAAAGAGGAAGGGGTCGACCTTGCTCGCAGGTTTGCAGAACTTGGCTTTAGAATTATGGCCACCAAAGGGACCACCCACTATCTGCAGAGTAAAGGGTTAAGAGTGGAACAGGTGGCGAAGCTACATGACGGCTCAAACGAAATTATCGACGGAATTCGGAGGCAAAAAATTCAATATGTCATTAATACTACGACCCATGGCCGGGTTCAAGAAAGTGATGGCTTTGCGATTCGAAGAGCGGCAGTAGAACATGGGATTCCCTGCTTTACGAGTTTAGACACTGCGGCCGCGTTACTTCAGGTGCTGGAAAGTATTTCACCAGGTCTCTTGCCGCTATAAGCGATGTTCGAGGTTCGATGTTCGTGGTTCGAACGAAGGACATGGCACGAAGCACGAACTTCGAACAACGGAGGTACAAAGCACGAGTTAAGAAGCGAGAAACACCAGACACGAGCATGAGGCGCGAGGTTAAAAACTCGAGTTACAACCACCAACCGCCCGAAATCGGTGGGAATTGAATTTCACCACAAAACGTACCACTATAAGTTAAATATTTGAACGTACTCAGAATAAGTTCGCGATGAACTTATTCTGAGGAGTTAGACCTAAATCGATGTTTGATAAGATTTAATATCAGTTCAAGATTGTGTTTATTAACTATTCGAGTCTCGAACTTCGAACCTCGAGCCTCGAATTAGGGGAGGTTGCCATGCTTACGGAAGGACAAGTGGTTGTTCATGAACCCTTCGGAGACGAAGATCAAAAGCTTAGGAGACTGGTTCTGAAGGGGCCCATTGCCAAAAACGCGCAAGCGGGACAATTTGTAGCCGTTAGAGTTCAGGATCCAGCACTTCCTTCATATGATCCTTTATTGCGGCGGCCCATTAGCTTGGCGGAAATTTCTCCTGAGCGCGATGAAATCACCTTGCTCTATCGAGTTGTGGGTAGAGGAACTGAAATCTTAGCTCGTGCTGGATGTGGAGAGCGTCTCAGCATTATGGGTCCCTTAGGGAAGGGATTTTCCTTACCGGATGAAGGGGAATTGTGGTTAATTGCGGGAGGGATTGGGATATTCCCGCTTTATTCTTTAGCTCAAAGTGCTCTTGCCCGGGGGCTATCCGTGCGTTTGTTTTGGGGGGGAGATAATCGTTCCTTCCTAGAAAGTGCGGGACTATCCTTATGGCAAGCGCTGGGGCTTCCGATACATCTCAGTACAATGGATGGAAGTCTAGGTCAAAAAGGGCTCGTGACGGTTCAAGTACTGGAGCAATTATCGAAGTTAACTGGGCAGGGGCAGAAGCAATATAAGCTACATACGAGTAAAAGTGGCAAGATAAATGTCGCCACTTGCGGTCCTCACAGGATGATGCAGGCAGTGACGGAACTATGTATGAACTTTGGGGTTCCCGTGGAAGTTTCGCTGGAAGAACGCATGGGATGTGCTGTAGGAGCTTGTTTAGGATGTGTATGTACTCTGAAGGACGAAGCTGGAACTTTGATGCAAAGGAAAGTTTGTCTGGATGGACCGGTTTTTCGGGGCGAGGAGGTGGTCTGGGATGTGTCCTGTTGATTTAAGGACTGAGCTGGCGGGTATCCTATTAAGGAATCCGATCCTTACTTGTTCAGGGACTTATGGTTTTGGAGAGGAGTACGCAGCCTATTGTCCAGTCGAAGCTTTGGGAGGAATAACCTTGAAAGGGATTACTCCTTTGCCACGACTGGGAAATCCCGTTCCCCGGTTAGCGGAAACTCCGGCAGGGTTATTGAATGCCGTCGGGCTTGAAAATCCTGGACTTGAGGAATTTCTCAAGTCCTATTTACCCAAGGTGCGGGAATTGCCGACAGCGGTCATTGCCAACATCTCTGGTTTTTCCCTGGAGGACTATACTCAGATGGCGCGGGCCTTGCAAAGGGATTCAGGGTTAGCTGCGCTGGAAATCAATATTTCCTGTCCCAATGTCAAACATGGCGGAATGCATTTTGGCACGGATCCGCAGAGCGCTCAAGAAGTGATTACAGCTGTAAAAGCAGAAACTGATCTTCCGATTATCGCTAAACTTTCACCTAATGTCACAGATATTGTAGGGATGGCCCGAGCGGTACAGCTTGGGGGAGCAGATGCTGTTTCCCTAATTAATACGTTGTTGGGAATGTCTATTGATCTTGATCGACAACGTCCTATTTTAGCCAATACCTTTGGAGGTCTTTCTGGGCCCGCTATTCGTCCGGTTGCTGTCCGTATGGTTTGGCAAGTCTTCCAAGCCGTGGATTTACCCATCATAGGAATGGGCGGGATCACTACGTGGCAGGATGCAGTAGAATTTCTGCTAGCAGGGGCTACGGCGGTAAGTATCGGTACGGGGAATTTCGTTAATCCTCAGGCACCCCTGGAGATCCTCCAGGGAATCCAAGACTACTGCGATAAACACGGACTTGCTTCCGTGGCAGAATTAACAGGATTAGCCCATAAGTCTTTGTAAGTTAGC
This sequence comes from Peptococcaceae bacterium BRH_c23, assembly GCA_000961805.1. The sequence goes on from LADV01000131.1 coordinate 8,668, forward strand.
TTCCACATAGGAACACTTCATGGCCCAGAGAATAATACTCCACCTGAAGTTTACGAAGAATTTACCTTCACTTACGTATAAATAGGGGTCTGGGAAATTAGGTAAATTTTCGCTGGTTGAAACGGAGGTAATCATTTGGATATCACAAAAAATAATCGGGTCATGGTGGCTCTTGATGTTCCAGGGCGCGAGGAAGCCTTAGCTTTAGCTAGGGTACTCCAAGGCAGTGGATGTTGGCTTAAAGTGGGTTTGGAACTGTATTCCTACACCGGTCCGGCGATGATTGGGGAACTTAAGGCTATGGGATTTCCTATCTTTTTAGACCTCAAACTCCATGACATTCCGAACACAGTGGAACGGGCGATTCGCGGATTTGTTCAGTGCGGTGTGGACATGATCAATGTCCACTGCAGTGGCGGGTATGATATGATGGCTAGGGCTGCTTACGCAGTACGAGAAGAAGGAAGTAAGCTGGAGCGTGTTCCTAAAGTGATTGGGGTTACAGTCCTGACGAGTATCTCAGAAACTCAATTCAGTGAAGAGATGGGAATGCAACGAAATCTTAAAGAGCATGTCGTATCCCTCGCAAAATTAGCAACCAAAGCAGGACTCGATGGAGTTGTCGCTTCTGCTATGGAGGCGAGAGAGATAAGGCAGAATACCAACCCGGAGTTTCTGATTGTAACACCAGGAATACGTCCGGCCTGGAGTGAAGCCCAGGACCAGATGAGGGTTTTGACCCCGGTTGAAGCCTTGGCAGCGGGAAGTTCGTATCTAGTGGTCGGAAGACCAATTACCCGGGCTGAGGACCCTCGTCAAGCCTTAGAACGACTTTGGGTACTGTAGGAAAAGGAGAGAGATACTAAACATGAAAAACGAATCAAATGCAGAATTTAAACTAGGTAAGGCACCCTTAAGTGCTGATCAATACCTGGACATATTTAGAAAAAGCTCAGCCTTATTGGAAGGACATTTTCTCTTAACTTCAGGAAAGCACAGCGCTCAGTACATGCAGTGTGCTCAAGTTCTGCAATATCCGGAGCGGGCAGCTATTTTAGCCGAGGGTTTAGCGTCAGTATTTCGTGACCTGGAGATCCAAACCGTTATTGGACCCGCCACGGGTGGGATTTTAGTGTCTCATGAAGTCGCTAAAGCGTTGGGAGTTCGGTCTTTGTTTACAGAACGGGAAAATGGAATTATGCGTTTGCGGAGAGGGTTTACCCTTTCCCCAGGGGAACGTGTCTTAGTAGTTGAAGACGTGATCACAACGGGTGGATCTGTCCGTGAGGTGCTCTCTGTTGTCCGAGAATTTGAGGCTATCCCAGTTGGGGTTGGTGTGCTGGTGGATCGAACCGGAGGAACGGTAGATTTTGGTCTACCCCAGAGTTCGATTATTCAATTAGAAATCCAAGCCTATGAAGCACAGGAATGTCCGCTTTGTGCTCAAGGGATCCCTGCGATCAAACCGGGAAGTAGAAAACTTTAGGTCGTTGTTAAATTCTATTGAAGAGATTAAAGGCTCACTTAAAAGAGGGTTGTAACAAACTGAAAAAAATCATTTGTTACAACCCTTAACTCTTTAAGAACAACCTGGATTAACCGAAATTCATAGGAATTTAAGAAGTGGTTTACTTGGTGGATGTCATTTGCGGAGATATTATAGGATTCTATTAAAACTGAAATTATTTCCAGAATAAGAGGAATATATTGGATTGGAGCGAATAATGAAGGGATAGAAAAAGGTGGAAAGGAGCTGTGAATCCGATTGAAGACCTTGCTAATCTATGATTCCTTCTTCGGTAACACCGAACAGATAGCCTATGCCATTGGAAACATACTTAGCTCTCAAGAAGGAGAAACAATCAGGGTAACAAAAGTTACGCCGAGGGAATTACTCGACTTAAAACTGTTAGTTATTGGATCTCCTACCCGAGGTTTTCGACCTACCGAAGCAATTACTAAATTCATAAAACAATTACCTGAGAATAGGCTTAAAGGTGTCACGGTTGCAACATTTGATACGAGGCTATCCTTAAGTGACATCGAATCGTCTGCGCTGAGAACGATCGTTAGAGTGGGCGGCTACGCTGCCAATTCCATTGCCAATAAGCTAAGAAAGAAGGGCGGAACCCTGATTGTGCCTCCGGAAGGGTTCCTTGTAACCGGGGAAAAAGGTCCCCTAAAAGAGGGCGAACTTGAACGAGCTGCGGACTGGGCTAAGCAATTATTTTAAGCACTATGTCAATAGTTATAAGTTCAATGTACTTTATGGCTATTAGACAACAATGGGCGATTTGAATAAGATAGTTTGATATAATAAAGTGATTTAGTTTTCAGAGAGGGGGTTGATCGTGAAGAAGGTAATCCTATTTGTCATTGACTCCCTTCATCCTGTGGTCTTGGCCAGGATCCTTTCGGAAGGAAATGCCCCTGCTTTGAGCTTTCTCGCAAAACACGGAACTTACTTTGATCAAGTTATCTCCGCTTTTCCTACCATGACCCCTGTCGCCACAAGTTCCATGATTACGGGCACTTGGCCTGATCAACATAGAGTTCCTGGTTTTATCTGGTACAACGAGGAGATACGGAAGATTGTAGATTATGGAGCGACTTGGCAAAGCGTTTTAAAAATTGGTCCGCAGCAAGTCCTTCGCAACCTGTTAATTAGGCTTAATGAGGAGCACCTTAATTCAAAAACGCCGACTTTGTATGAAGAACTGGAAGCAGGCGGATATAGTTCTGGTAACATTAACTTTTTCATGCATCGGGCTACACACCGTTACAAAGCAAAAATCCCCTTTTTGCTTTCTTTGGCGACGGGTTTTCGTTTAAAACAAGAACAAGTTTCAGGACCAGCCCACTTGACCCTTGGTCAACTCATCCATCCGCCTTTCTACGGATGGCCTGTGAGTTATCCCATAGGGCCTTTTCATCGTTTCGGAGTCAATGATGTTTTTTCTGGGATGATAACTGCTCAGCTGGTCCGCGAAAAGAAGCAGCCAGATTTCACAGTGGTCTATTTCCCGGATAATGACAAATATTCACACGAGTACGGCCCATTACGCTCAGGGCCCTCGATCGAACGTGCAGACCAACAAATCGCTCTGGTCCTTGATGAGTTTAGTTCGTGGGAAAAAGCCTTAGAGGAAAATGTCATTATCGTTACCGGAGACCATGCACAGTCGACGGTTGGGTTAGGCAAAGAATACCTGATCGATTTAGATTATGCGTTAAAGTCTTTTCAACGATTAAAAGCTACAGAAGAAGCAAGTGGAGATGACAATAGCAAGGAGATTGCCATTTGTCCGAATGAACGCATGGCTTTTATTTATCTTCTCCAGCGTATGAATGAGATTTTACCCGAAGTGGTGGGAATTCTAGCCAAAGATCCTCGCAATGCCCAAATCGCATGGAAAGTCTCTGAAAATAGATATTGCGTTGTACAAGGCGGAACGGAAAAAGAGCTTTGCTTTTGGCGAATTGGTCCTTATCAAGATCTTTACGGTCAATCTTGGTCTTTTGAAGGGGATCTATCCGTGGTCGATGCCCAGGTTGTAGACCAAAAAATCATCGAATTTGGGAAGTTTCCAGATGCATTTAATCGTCTGATATCAGCACTTGAAGTGCGGAGCGAAAGTCGTGTCATTGTTTCGGCCGCATCGGGATACGAATATTTTGCCGTCGGGGCACCTATTCACCCGGGCGGAGGAAGCCACGGTTCCCTAGAACAAGAAGATTCGACAGTGCCCATGATCATTTCTGGGATGACGGTCAATTTGAAGCATCCACGGATTGTTGATCTATATTCAATGATTCTTGAACATTTTGGATTAGGACGATGAGTGTAAATAAGTGAGTCTTTTCTAGGCCTCTGGACAGAAAGATGTGTCATTCTCGAAAGGATATAGGGTTTGCTTAGCTCTTTTACGTTATTATTAAGAGAGAATTATAAATCGAATTCGTTAGGGGTTGGTAAGAGAGTGGCTGTTGTAGATTCAAATCAAACAATTAGAAGGGCTAAACATAATGACATTGACAGTTTACTTGGATTATTAAGTGTCTTATTTTCTATAGAAACTGATTTTACTATCGATGAATCAAAGCAGCGAAGTGGACTCGAAATGATGCTAGATGGCCAAACTAACCGCTGCATAATGGTAGCGGAACTAAATCAAAAGATCGTAGGAATGTGCACGGCGCAGATTTTGGTATCCACTGCCGAGGGCGGAATAGTTGCTTTAATTGAAGACATGGTTATCGGCAACAATTATCGAGGACAGGGAATAGGTAGGGACCTGTTAATATCGATTGAAGGTTGGGCAGTTGAAAAAGGTGCAAGGCGTTTACAGTTACTAGCTGATCGCAACAACACCCCGGCTTTGGAATTCTATGCAAAGATGAATTGGAACAACACTCAGCTTATCTGTTTACACAAAAAGTAGTTGATAAAACATTTTATGAGCAAAACGGTAAACATTTTGATTCAAGGTGACATTAAGTGTAGATCAGAAGAAAAAGGTAATGCTCAGTATAAAATAGGCTCAAAAAGAACGGGTTTCATGCTGTTTTGTGCCTTGAGCGCAGCGAAAGGAATGGTTTATAAGTATGAATAAAAAGCGCTGGATTTCTATAGCTGTTATCATTGTTTTGTTAGTGGTGTACGTACGTACAGAAGTTATTTCAACAGGACCAAACATAGGGAAATTGAAAAGATCCCTGCTTCCTTCTGAACCATCATTCAGTACCGAGACTTATCAAGAAGGAGCCGGTAAAACCATTGCTTTGATTACCGTCAAAGGAACAATTCAGAGCGAAAGTGATACATTGACAGCCGGTACCAATGCCTATAATCATCAAGCATTTTTACAGGAAATCGATGATGCCTTTACTAATCCGGAAATTCAGGCTGTTGTCCTGACGGTTGATTCGCCTGGCGGCGGTGCATATGAAAGTGATGAGATTTATCAGAAACTGATAAGTTATAAAGAAAAATACCCCAAACCTTTGATTGTTTCCATGGGTTCAATGGCAGCTTCAGGCGGTTACTATATTTCGATGCCGGCGGATAAGATTTTTGCGAGCCGGAATACGATGACCGGATCAATCGGCGTAATTATGAGTACGTATAATTACAGCCAGCTGGCAGAAAAATTGGGTATTGAGGAATTTGTTTTCAAAAGCGGTAAAAACAAAGATATCATGAATCCGATGCGTGACGCGACTCCGGAAGAAAAGCAGATCATGCAGGGGATCATTGATGAGTATTATGGTTATTTTGTCGATACAGTGGCCAAAGGAAGAAAAATGGAACGTCAGGCCGTCATTCAAGTTGCGGATGGAAGGATTTATACAGCTTCGCAGGCCAAGTCACTGGGTCTGATCGACCAGATCGGCGATTTGGATGGAGCCATTACCGAAGCAGCAAAAATGATTAACGAAAGTGATCCCATTGTAATCCAATATATAAATGAAAATCCATTCAGCTTGAATCGACTCTTATCCATGGCGTCGCCCCAACTTGATTTCTTGGGGATAAAACAGGATTTGCAGAACAGTGCGGTACCTACCGCGATGTACCTGTATCGCTAAAGGAGCGTGATTAATCAATGGATATTAATAATCATGAGAACAGCGGCGATCAGACAGTGGAAAGCATCAATACCGTAGCTTGGAGAGTCGTGGGTTTTTGGACCAGATTCTGGGCCTTTAGCATCGATCTGGCAGTCATTGCGATGAGCAGTCAGATTTTTTTCCGGGTTTTATGGCCGGCAGGTCTTGGAACAACAACCATCAAATCATTTGTACTGATCAATTCACTCTTTCCAGGCATCTGGGGAAGCTTTTATTTTGTTTTAATGACGATGTATTTCGGACAAACGCTGGGGAAAATGATCATGGGAATTAAAGTTGTTAGCAAAGACGGCTGCCTTCTCAACTGGTCTACTGTCGTCATACGGGAAGTTGCCGGAAGAACGATGTCACAGTTGCTCGGCACTTACCTGGGCTATTTGGTTTGCGCATTTCATCCCCGGAAGCAATCCTTGACCGATATCATCAGCGATACCTATGTAGTTTATGATGAGAATAAAAAGTGGGGCAAATGGGTTCAGATCCCGGCAGCAGTAAGTACGAAGCCGGAATGATCAATTTTTGAGTTAGAATAAGGGGACATAGCTGATAATATTTTAATCCAGGGTGCAAGTTGAAGCGATAACAGTTTCAGCAAAATATGTATCAGCTCCCAAGGCAAAGCCGCAGACAAAGTGGGTATACCCATCCTTTATCGCGGCTTCTGTTTCTGTGTGAATCAATGTTTTTAAACGAACGCAGGCAATACTTTTCTCGTCATTCTTAAACGGGAGCTTGGAAGGGCGATAACCGGTAAAACCGCAGGTTTTTGACTTAGACAATTGAATCACCTCATGACATTACTCCTAAAGAAGTAAAATTACTTCTAAGGTAATTATATCACTTCAGTTACTCCTGAGCTATATTAAATTACTCTTATGGTTATATTGATAAAGATAAGTATTCTTTTATTACCCTTATTGATACAATCAAGCCAAAAGACTGTGGAGTGTGTTCCGCATGGTAAGAATTAAGTTGTCTGAGTTGCTCGGAAAACATAAAATGAATCAAAAGACTCTATCAAGGCTTACCGGAATCAGACCGGCGACCTTATCCAAGATGTACTATGAAGAGACAAAGAGGATTGAGATCGATCAGATTGATAAGATTTGTACAGTGTTTAAATGCAAAATAGAGGATTTGATTGAGCACGAACAGGATGAAAAATGAACATAAAGTTAAACCGCTAAGTAGGATTGGCGGTTTCTTATTTTAGCTCAATTAATTCAGAATTATTTAAAGTATAGACAGGATATGAGAAAAACAACGAGAATTATAACAAGCATGAATATCATAAGAGAACAAAAACCTATTCCTAGACCATATGATTTTAAAATGATAGGAAAAAGCTCTTATTTAATTAATACTGGCAAAAAAAGTGATTGAGAATGGCTTTGAAAAACGGAGATTGGTCTATTCTGCTAACAGCTGCCCAGGCCGTCCTCTAAAAGACTCCGTATACTACCTCATCTTCCAGCTCCCCAATTTTGGAAGGTGAATTGATAGGTTTATACCCAAGCCTTCACCATCCGAAGCCCGTCTACGTATGCTGTAATTAAAGCTACCAAAAAGGCGGGAATCAAAATGAATGAACCCATCACTGAACGTACGCCGCAAGGCATCGCGGCTGAGATTAATAGGATCAACAACAGACTTGTAAAATCATGCTTACCAATGCCATCGAGGTCGGCAAGCGCCTGAAGGAGGCCAAGGCCTTGCTCCCGCATGGAGAATGGGG
>LADV01000058.1 GCA_000961805.1 Peptococcaceae bacterium BRH_c23
CTTTTAAAATGCTTATTTAAATGTGTTAAATCAACAAAACCACATTCTGCTACTGCCGAATAAACATCTTTGTTTTTTTCTATTAGCTGCTTTGCAAGTTCTACCCTGCAGTTTAGAAAATATTGATATGGCGAAATTCCAGTACCGGCTTTAAACATTCTGATAAACTGAAATTTTGAAATATCAAGTTCTCTACAAATGTCATCAAGTCTTAGTACATTTTCCAGGCTGGAATGAATCATATCCTTTGCTTTTTTGGTTAGATCATTATCCTTCCTGTAACTCATAAAAAGATTGGGCTGGGTAAAGCTATCGGCAAGAGATAAAAGCAATTCACTGCACAATGCTTCATCTTTTCCGCTTAATATTGCACAAGAAAGGTTTAGTATTCTTTGTTCAAGCCTGTAATTATATACAATTGGAGAAGAGAAGCGGACTATATCCTTCTTTTGAAGAATCTCTAAAAACAGTTTTGGCTCAATATATACCATAACATAATCAATACCTGTCTTATCATGTGCCATACCGTCATGCGGCTGTTCCGGATTAAAAAGCATAACACCATTTTGATATGATGATTGAAAATTACCATCTAAGTTATACTGCTGAATACCTCGCAGTGTTACACCTAATGCATACTCCTTGTGAGAGTGCTTTTTATATTTAAAATCAGCAAAGCTTGCTGACAACGCAGTAACACCAGTTGATTTTTTATATATAAATCTATCCATATGAATCACCTCTTAATTAGCTCAATTACCCCAGATGCCATTATCGCAGAATAAACTAAAAATAATGCCATAACTATATTAACAGTCTTTTGAAATTTCTTCAAAAATTCCTTGAACATTACACCGAAGAGAACCCATGTAACAAATGCGCAAAATCCAATAATTATTATAGCTGCAGCAAATACTGCAAGTGCAGGCGGAGCAGTATAGTATGGCATAACAAAGCTTGGAATTACTGTCATTGTGAATAGTACGACTTTTGGATTTACAAACTGCATAAGGAAGCCAGAAACAAAAGTCGCAGTTTGTATCTCAGCCGACTCTGACACATCCATTTTGTATATTTGATAAGCAAGATAGAGCATATAGAAGCTTCCGATTATTTGCATAACAATTAAAATCTTTGGTATTATTGCTATAAGTACAGTATTCAACATAGCGGAAATACCAAGTAATAAACCAAAAGCAATAGTTGCTCCATATGCATATTCCATTGCCTTTTTTGTCCCAAAATTATGTGCTGTGGACAATATAACAATATTTGTAGGCCCAGGTGTAAATGTAACAATAAAGCAGTATATTAAAAAAGATGTAATATTCATGAAGCAAACTCCTTTGAAAGTATTTTCTTGAATTATACATCTTAAAATTTAAGGCATATAGTATGTTATTGCAGAGCTAGCTTTTTTGTATCATAAGCCTAATACACGAGGTATAATTGACTCAGAAAACTGTGACTCATTTGTAGGATGTGAAGTAGTGAAGGGGTATGTAATCATGAAATCAGTTTACCTAAGAAAAGAGGATTGCTGCGGGTGCAGTGCTTGTTACAGCGTCTGCGCCAAACAAGCCATTACCATGAAGCCGGACGAGGAAGGTTTTTTGTATCCAGAAATTGACCAGGCCTGTTGCGTTGCTTGTGGCAGGTGTACCCAAATCTGTCCATTAACACATAAAGGTAATCACAAAAATAGTGGTATGCCCCGCTTTTATGCGGCGCGCCATAAATCACAGGAGGTTTTGTGGCAATCGACATCAGGGGGCGCATTTACTGCTATTTCTGATGCTATTCTCCGGCAGAACGGTGTAATTTATGGTGCGGATTATGACGAGGACTTTCATGTTCTTCATCATCGGGCGGAAACGCCCGAGCAGCGGGACAGGATGCGAATTTCTAAATATGTGCAGAGCGATATGGGGGATACCTATGCTCAGATTAAGGCGGACTTGCAAAAGGATCGCATGGTTCTTTTCACCGGAACCCCTTGCCAGGCCGCAGGGCTGCGCGGATTTATGGGCACTTCATCGCTTATGGACCGGTTATATATTTGCGATTTGATTTGTCATAGTATTCCCAGCCCGCTAATCTGGGAGGAATATAAACGGTTAGTTGAACGAGAAAAAGGTGGAAAGCTTGTCAGTGTACAATTTCGTTCGAAGAGAGACGGTTGGAGCCGTGCAAACAGCAATAAGGGGTTTCTTTTTACGACAGATCAAAGCCCAGAAATACATGAGGATAATCATTTTCATCAGTTGTTCATTAAAAGAACTGTACACGGAAGAGCGTCCAAAGGAAGAAGCACTTAACGAACAAAAACGCCTGCGTGAACCATCCCAATTTCCTGAAAACCGTAACCTTTTTTGGGAGGATTACAGACGTTTCGGGTTTGAATACGTTATTGGGAAAATAGAATAAAAAAACATGAACGAGATAAAGACGTAGCTCGCTCTCAAATCCTTGATTAGGCAATTGTTAAATGAGTATGGGCACTAATTTTGGATAATTGCGTATTATTGTGTGTTTTCAGAAGAAACGATTGCACTAGTAATAAAATTGAAAGGACAAGGTATATCAGAATTTGTTTTATTTCAAAAAGAAAAGGCCTTAATTCATAAGACCGTAGACGAGAAAACTATTGCTTGTTTTTAGCATCGCAAGTCGAAATTCCTAAGACATCACTAACGGGACAATAACGAATTGAACCTGTTATTATTGGCGCGAGTCCAATAAGCCCCCACCAACTTCTAAAGTATAAACCTAAAAGAACGATCGCTGCGCCGATTACAATTCTAACAATTTGCTCGGTTTTACCAACATTACATTTCATTTTTAGATCACCTCATAGATATATTTCAAGGCGAAACCCGCCGGGGTGGCGTCTTGCGAAACTTGGACTTTTGTATATATCTAGCTTACTGGTATTTTGCCATGGACAATGATATAAAAGGCCAGTAATTAATTTACTGACCTTTGGATATATCTCGGATAGAAGATTATTTTGTCTTTCCGAAACTTTCAAAAGTCTTTCTAACCATTTCCCCACCGACGGTACCATTCTGACGAGAAGTACTGTCTGGACCAAGAGTAACACCCGTTTGAGCTGCTATTTGATTTTTGTCTACTGGTAATTTGTACTTAGCCATGATCTAATACCTCCTTGTAGATTATTTTCTTACTGTATATTGATTTAATTCTGAAGCTTTGATTGCAATCATTAATTATAATTTCTCCATAATAAGTGTAGATATTCAAGGAAACTATTGGATAATGATAAGTAAATGCATTCGAATGATAAGGAGTAACCCCTAGTTTGTAAGCCTCGCGGCCCACCGCCGGGGTGGCTGTCTAACTGAATTCCGGTAGCTTTCCAATAAGGTTTCCGTTGCCGCCAGAAAGCAATAACTACTGCAACAGGCCCTGTCTCATCTTAAAGAGACAGGGCTTTTGCTATAAGATAACAATAGTTCGGCCAGTGGCAATAGTTGTTAGAATTTCCTGAGAATCATTGCCTTTGGATTGACGGCAGGGTTTTCCGGAGTTACTCTGCAGTAGAGAGGCGGATCACTTAGGGATGTCAGAGACGGTTATTCCTGGGAAAATAGTCAGATTAGACAAAGAAATGAGTGGATAGCCATGAAAAAGGTAACCCTGAAAAATGGCAGGGAATTTCTGATCAGAAAAGCAACTGAAAATGATGGGGAAGAAATGGCAAAGTTTAAAGTGTGCATAAGCGGGGAGTCGGACTTTCTCTCCTTTGGCAAGGGTGAGCTGGAAATAACCCCTGAAACGGAGGGGAAAATCATTGGCTCTGAAAACGGAACGGATAACTCTGTGATCATCCTAGGCTTAATGGACGGCGAAATTGCAGGCTTTGTTACTTTTCAAGGCGGGACAAGGGTCAGGAAAAGACATGGGGGGGAAATGGGAATAGCTGTCCTCAGGAAGTATTGGGGCCTGGGAATAGGAGGCCTTCTTCTATTAGACCTGAAGGAGCTCGTGGATGAAAACTTGGTAAGCCTGAATCTTAAGCAGATTGCTTTAAATTTGATGTATGCCACCTATCAGGCTGCTGAGGGCAAGGCCAGGGCCGCTGCCCTCTACCAATATTTTTCCTGGGATATGTGTAAGGACATTAAGATTGAAGAATTGTTTACTGTCGGGCCGGAAGAGCTTAAAGGGACAGACGCCTTTATGGAGGAGTGGATCTCTTTTCTGAAAAAGACCCCCGGCGACAGGGCTGCGGACCTGCTCTCCGAAGCCTGTTTAGATGGAAAAGGCATCCGCTGTTTATGCGAGACAGCCCGGGAAGCAGGGACACGGCATCCTGCTTTATATGAACGCGCTTGTGCCTATCTCCTTGAAGAAGGAAAGGAGTTGGACTGTGAGCAGCTGGGATTGGAAGCTATTGAAATACTGCCCGAGAAGCTGGTTATCCGGGGCAGGATTGCGGATTTAACGGCGCAAGCCGCCACCCGGCTGAACCACCCGAAGGTTCTTGCAGAGTGCTATCAGGCAGCTTTTGACTCCCAATCAACGCTGAATCACTATTTGAGGTTGTTTGAACTGCCGGATTATGAGGACAGAGCGGACAAAGGGGCTAAGTACGCCAAAATGTTGACGGACAATGTGAGTGGAGAAGGCTACTATAATAACAAGCAGATGCTGACTAATGCAATTTCCCAGGATCAGAAGAAGGTTATTCTCTTTTTCAACAGAGAGTTTGAGTTGATTTACCAAGAATGCCAAAGAGATAAAGATTTCTTGGGCTGGAGCAGTCAGTTTAAAGGAATTGCCGTTCCCCTTTTTATGCTGTTGCTGGATCGAAGCCCTAAGCTTAGCAAAGCCGGGCACCAGCTGTTAAATGAATTGAAATTCCGGATAGGATTTATGGAAGGCGATGGGGCAGATTTGGCGGCGCGGTTTTTATACTGGAAAGCAAAAGTGCCTTTATCGGATGAACATTATCAGAAATACCGACCATGGCTGGAGGCAGAAGTGGATAAAAGGGCGGAGGCGATTGTCGGAGGAGGTTATCGCAAAAGCTACTACAAGGCGGCTCTACTGATAACAGCTTTAGGGGAAACCATGGAGTCGAATGGAAAGCTGAATGGAAGGCGGGCCTTGATTGATCACTATAAAAAGCTGTATCCCAGAAAACGAGCCTTTAAAGGGGAGATTGATATGTTTTTGTTAGAAGTTAATTTAGAGAGAATTTAAGGTTAACGCTGATGAATCTGATCGTCTCATGTCCTTAATGAACTTTCATTAGGGTATATAATAGTGGGATCCACCGACTTTACATTGAACGACAGGACTATCCATTATGGATCAGGTGACGGTGTCATTATACTACCATTGATGACTCACAGATGTGCACCGAAAGATATCAACCATTGGGCATATGTTATGTTGTTTGTTGATCCCAGTTACTACAGTTATTTAGAGCCTTCATTTGGTATTTTATTCAGTGTGATCTTTGTCGGAGAGACATTAACACTCCCTCAGATTATGGGCGGTATTTTGATATTGGGGTCAACCTATATTGGGGAAATGCTTAAGGATGGAAAATTATCTAACATTGATACGTGCATGGAGCAACAAAATAATAAACAGAATAGCAAAAAGGCAGCGCTTTTTTTACGAGAAAGGAGCTGAAAGAGTATCTCAGGCAATAACATGCAATTTCTTGTCATAACCATTATCCAGCAAATTTTTGATATAACCCGTAGGCGTTAAACCCGAAAGGTTCATAAATTCTTTGATAAAATGGGACTGATCATAATATCCGGCGTCCAAGGCAGTATCCGTGCAGTTAATGCTGTGGATGGAATTAATCAGATTGCTGACTGATTAGATGAATTAAACATAGCTTCCGATCAAGTAAATTACATCATACGGGATTTGGGGGATAAGACGTATTTATTTATAACGAAGAAAGTTGATTTGGATCACAATACCTATAAGGTTTCTTATGCTAAGGATATTTCGAGTATTTATAACAATCGAGAAAACCTGTTAAACCTTCTGCTCAGGTTAAATCTTCTTGTCTCAGGAATTTGGTCATCGTAACCATCGTATTAAGTAAATTTATCGTAAAGCCCATTAATAAGCTGATCCAATCAACCCAGACCATAGCCGAGGGGAATTTTAGCGCAAGAGTCAAGGTAATGTCCAATGATGAGATCGGGTTGCTGTCCAAAAATTTCAATTCGATGGCTGGCGTGGTCGAAGATAAAATAAACCAGCTGGAAAAAATCTCAGAGGACAAGCAACGTTTTATTGATAACCTGGCCCATGAACTAAGGACTCCCTTAACCTCCATCATTGGCTATGCTGATTATCTCCGAACTAATAAATATGATGAAGAGATTTTTATCAACTCGTTAAGCTTTATCTATGAAGAAGGAAAACGACTGGAAAAACTGGCATTGACCTTAATGGATCTGATTGTGCTGAGGAAAGAAGATTTTGTGATGAAAGAAGAGAACCCTGAAGAGCTTTTCATCGATCTTAAAAATTCCTTTACCCCCAAGTTGGAGCTGAAAAATATCCATCTGGAACTATCGGCCGAGCCTCTTCGTCTTTTGATGAATAAGTATTTGATGAAAATTATACTGGCCAACCTGGTTGACAATGCGATTAAAGCCTCGAAGAGCGGGGATAAAATAGCCCTAAGCTTGCATAGGGATACTGAAGCAACTATAATTCTGGAAATCAAAGATACAGGGACTGGTATTTCTGCAGAAGACATCACAAAGGTTTTTGAGCCATTCTTTACTGCCGATAAATCCAGATCAAGGGCTAATGGCGGGGTGGGCCTTGGCTTTCATTATGTGCAGAAATCGCCACAATTCATGATGCTGAACTTAAAATAGAAAGTAAGCTGAACGAAGGTACAATGATAAAAATAATATTTAATCCTTAAAAGCAAAGCGATGGAGCTTATCACTGTGTAAGGTGATTCATAATAAGCAATAGCCTGAGGGAAGTCAATTCTCCTCAGGCTATTGCTTATTATGAATCAGTGTGGAACTGTAATCGGAGATGAAGAAAGGACAGGTGCTTAGGACGGCAACTTTGTATTCTTTGGAGAGCAGGGCAAGCTGAGCTTCCAGAATATGTGCTTGTTCCGGTATGCATTCTAAATTTGGTTCCTCATGGATGATATGCCGTGCCTTGTTAATATTTTGCTGAATGACGACATTACATTCTTCCTTGTTAACGGCAAATTTCCGGTAGTCGTGATTTCTGTTTTCCCGGTTGACGCGTATTTTATAGGTCCCCGCCTGCAGCTCATCCAGAGTTGCAACGTAGTCGTTGTACCGGTCATCGGGAATCGACGACATATGGTAGAATGACTCAACCATCGGATAGTTTAAATATAGCTTTCCCATGTCGGAAGATTCAACAAAATATTCCGCCATCTGCCGAATCTTTTCCGGCGAAAAATCCGGTGCTTGCGGATCAAGATCGAAGATCAAAAGGACATCAGTATATGTGGTGTCAAAAATGGGCTTCTTTTCCGAGGCAGGTTCACGCGCCTTTAGAAGTTGTAAAAGGTCCATTACCGATGGATCGCTTTGGACAAACATCTCGCTGTAAAGGGTATAAATGTTAGTGCAGTAGGAGACAATTTTGTATTGTGCATCAATGCCGTAGATGGCAAGCAGCCGTGCCATGAGCGCTGTGTCCGTCTTTGCCCCCTCTACCAGAATGAGAATTTTTCGCTTATTCTCAGGCATTGAACTCACCGCTCATATACAGTTTTTCAAGATTATGTCCTTCCCGCAATTCACGTTCGGTGGCATTGGCAAAGGAAGTCAGCTTATTGGCGGTCAGAATGAAATAGCAATCGGGACGCATGATACGATTGGAAAGCAGGTTCGTATTGTGTGAAGTCAAAATTGTCTGGAATCCTTGCATCTCTTCCAGTAGCTTCACAATAGTTTCGGCCAGCTCATAATGATAAAAGGCATCAAATTCATCAATAAACATCAAAGAAACATCCGCTGCGGTCTTATGCCAGTAGAAAAAGGTGTATAGCGCCTTGGTGCCACTGGACGCAACCTTAAAGAAAGGCAGCGGAACGCGGCCGTCAAAATACAGCCGCCTCTTTCCATCCGGGTCTTTCTTGGCAACCAGCTTTTCTTTGAGACCAGCCTTGTGCAAAAAAAACTCCAGTTCTTTGAGCATGTCCCCTTCAAAGATAAAATCAAAGTAATCATTGCTTTTGGCCTTGTATCCAATATACCTGTTTTCATCCAGACTGCGGAACCAGAGCATGTGGGAGACAAAACGCAGCATTTGATAGAGTGGATGATCATCCACCAGCGCGGAATTAGAGATAGCATACTTCAAAATCGAGTCGTTTCCGCGGAATGAGAGGTTTAGCGTGGGCATCAGTGCTTCCAGTCCGGACAAGTCGCCTCGTTTATCTTCATAATCGTATTGAAACAACAGCTTGTCATTAATTAAAACTGTTTCATATAGCAAATCCTGACTTTCATTTTTTCGGTAGCGATAATCAATCTCGCCCGTACTGAAGGAAAACACATAGTGAAATTCAGCAAAGCCTGTTTTGTTATTGACATTCAGATAGTACTCGTAAAGGCCTGGGGTGACGTTGTTCGTGGTCAGATGCGAAACAATATCAAACAGAGCAAGGCCGAGGTTGGACTTGCCAACTGCATTTTTGCCATATACAATTATTTTCTCCAGCAGACCGTCTGCTACGCAGGAGTTATTGAATTTGTAGTCCCGGACATCAGAAAAATCAAAACGAATGGTGTTATTAAAGTTTTTAAATCCGGTTACCTTAAACAGCTTTAGCATCAATGCTCCCCCTTTTAGCCTCATCTTATCGTTTCGAAAGGACAAAGTCAAGAAACGCCGTAAAATGATTACGGACAATCCGGAATTGTTTTACGACAATTTGCGCCTGTTTATACCACAATACTCCGATTTCTTATGAGGCAAACAGAAGGGGGTCTACTGACAAAACGCTTACACTTTTGCGGAGAGCCTGCTAAATAAGTGCCGCATACAGAATCGCACTGAGGGCACGGCGGATACTTTCTCCTAACGACTCGAAATCGCTCCAACCATACATGCGAAGTTTGTCGGTAATAAAACCCTCGAACGTTTTCCGGACGCAAGGTGAGAAAAAGTGATTATTAGTGCAAGTCGCAGAACGGACATACCGGCATTTTATTCAGAATGGCTTATTAACAGATTACAGGAAGGCTACGCGCTCATGCCTAATCCACGCAATCCTAACCGTTTGGGGCGTGTGGAACTTTCGCCCGACATCGTGGACTGCATTGTCTTTTGGACAAAAAACCCGATTCCTATGTTTGACAGGCTGAAACAGCTTGATGCAATGGGGTATTCATACTACATCCAATTTACCTTAACTCCCTATAATGAAACGGTGGAAAGCGGCTTGCCTCCAAAGCCAGAGCTAATTGAGGCATTTATAGAAATGTCAAAGCGCACAAGTGCCCAACGCTCGGTATGGCGATATGATCCTATCTTTGTGGATGCCAAACACTCGGTAGATTGGCATGTGGGGCGCTTTGCTGAAATGTGCGAGAGGCTTCACGCATACACAGAACGGTGTGTTTTTAGTTTTGTTGACCCATATAAGAGCATAAGCGATAGATACCAGGCCATGTCGCATAATGAGATGATTGCCATAGCATCCCATTTTTCAAGAATTGCCAAAAAACATAACATGGCGCTCTACACCTGTGCAGAAGAAATTGACCTTGCAGAATACGGTATCAAGCATGGGGCGTGTATCGAGCAAACGTTAGTTGAGCAAATAATTGGCCGACGCATTATTGCCAAAAATGACGCGAACCAGCGCGCGGCCTGTTGCTGTATTGAGAGCGTAGACATTGGCGCTTATGACACTTGTACACATGGCTGCACCTATTGTTATGCTACGTCAAGTCAGAAAACAGCACAACGGCGTGTGGCTGTGCATGACCCCAAAGCCCCGATGATTACTGGCTATCCACGGGGCGACGAAATCATAACTGATCGTACAACACCGTCCCAAATATTCAGCCAACTTAGTATGTTTTAGGGGGACTTCATGACAAAGTAAGGAGTGTAATTATAAAAAACATGTATTTTTATGACTTCCCCATCGGGACGATTGGGATTGAAGAGGATGATGGCTCTATTTCCAGAGTGTTCTTTGGCAGCGAAAAGGCCCTCGCGGGCCAGGATATTGCTGAAACTCCGCTAATTCAAAAGGCGGCTTCTCAGCTCACGGAATACTTTGCCAGTGAGCGCAAGGAATTTGACCTGCCCCTGGCGCTGGAGGGCACCGAGTTTCAAATGGCGGTCTGGAAGGCATTGCAGGCCATTCCCAGCGGGGAAACCCGCAGCTATCAAGACATTGCCAAAGCAGTCGGCAAACCGCAGGCCGGCCGGGCCGTAGGCATGGCAAATAACAAAAACCCAATCCTTATCATTGTTCCCTGCCACCGGGTTATCGGGCAGGACGGCAGCTGGGGCGGCTATGTCGCCGGTGTTCCTGCCAAAGAATACTTGTTAGGATTGGAAAAGCGCTATGCCTGATACTGCCAAAGGTAATAAGAGGTGATCGCTATGATTCTGAACATTAGCGGACGAACTGATATTGTTAATTACTACTCGAATAGTATTGTTATGCAAATTAAAATGCGCAATTGCCAATATCCCCTATGTACTGTAAATAGTTTTAAGGTGTTTGGAATGTTACTTTTCACCATGCTGAATTATAGGTCGCTTATAATATGACTTGATGGTGTCATCTTATAAGCGTATATTGAAATAGGGTGACAAAATGCAAATTAGCCGATTATTCGAAATCGTCTATATCCTGCTTGATAAAAAAGCAGTAACGTCTAAGGAGCTTTACGAGAATGTGTTTCAAGAAGAGTATGTTAAACTAAAGCTGTCTGCGGAGGTTGTGCCAAGTAGCATCAAAAAAGCAGTGGCTTTCTGAACGGTTTGATGATGGACTGGTTTTCAAAAAGTGTGACGTGCGTGGTAAATGTTTTATAGAATATATCCCTGCTGAAAAAGCGTGGTCACCCATTGAAGCTGACGGGTATATGTTTTAACGACATCCTGGGTGTTGATCCTCATTTTGTGGAAACCCTAAACACGGCAAAGAAAATAGCTGCAACTCACTCCAACGTCTTAATTCGAGGAGAAAGCGGAACAGGAAAAGAGCTCTTTGCTCGGGCAATTCACGAAGCAAGCAGCCGAAACCAGTATCCCTTCGTCGCAATTAATTGTGCCTCGATCCCGGATAATCTTTTAGAAAGCGAATTATTCGGATATGAACCCGGCTCTTTTACAGGAGCAAACAAACATGGGAAGCTGGGTAAGCTCGAATTGGCTCACAAAGGAACGATCCTCCTCGACGAAATCGGGGATATGCCTTTATATTTACAACCAAAACTGCTGCGGGTTCTTCAGGGCAAAGAGATTGAAAAAATTGGGGGAAGTACACCCATTCCCATTGATGTACGCATCATCGCCGCAACAAATAGTCTTTTAGAGGAAAAGATCAAAAGCGGAGCTTTTAGAGAGGATTTATATTATCGCTTAAATGTGATTCCTTTGTCCGTCCCTCCACTTAGAGAAAGAAAAGAAGACATCATTCTAATTGCCCATTATCTTCTTCGGAAATATTGCCGCAAATTTAACGTAATGGAAAAAAGCTTTTCTGCAGAAGTTAAAGAACTTTTTTTAAGCTACCCATGGCCAGGGAGTGCGACAACCTGAAAAAAGAGCAATCCGGTTCTGAAGTAAATCAATTTTTGGGCTGACTCTCTATAGTGATACTTATAACCTTTCCGAAACTTTATTGTTAGGGAAGGTTTTCCCTTTTAAAGGGCTGCGTGAAACTAAGTTTCGACACAGCCCCATCCAAGAGTGA
>LADV01000105.1 GCA_000961805.1 Peptococcaceae bacterium BRH_c23
CTAATCCCGAACCCTGGTGTCAAAGTGAAAGGGGATTTTCCGTGTGAACAAAAAAAGTGTTAACGATGTGGAGATACGAGGAAAACGAGTCTTAGTCCGGGTAGACTTCAATGTTCCGCTAGATAAGCAAGGTCTGATAACAGATGATACTCGAATACGGGCCTCCCTGCCCACGATCAAGTATCTCGTAAAAGAAGGAGCGCGAGTCATTCTAGCGTCTCACCTGGGCCGACCTAAAGGGCAAGTGAATCCTAGTTACTCCCTAGCACCCGTCGCCAAGCATCTGAGTGAGCTGCTAGGACAAGATGTGGCCCTCGCCGAGGATTGCATAGGACATCCAGCCATGAAAGCGGTTAGCTTGCTACAGGATGGAGAGGTTCTTCTGCTGGAAAATGTCCGCTTCCATGCCGAAGAAGAGAAGAATAACCCCGATTTTGCACGAGAATTAGCGTCGTTGGCAGAGCTGTTTGTGAATGATGCCTTTGGAACCGCTCACCGTGCTCATGCGTCCACTGAAGGGGTTACGCACTATATTCCTGCTGTAGCTGGTTTACTGATGCAAAAGGAAGTTGAATTTATGGGCAACGCTTTGGAACGACCGGAACGCCCCTTTGTGGCCATTATCGGCGGAGCCAAAGTGAGCGATAAGATTGGTGTGATTGAAAATCTCCTCGATAAGGTTGACATCTTAATCATTGGGGGTGGAATGGCAAATACTTTCTTAAAAGCCCAAGGGTTTAAGGTCGGTAAATCCCTTCTTGAAGTAGAAAAAGTGGAATTGGCTAAGCAGCTTATCGAAAAGGCACAAGCAAAAGGAGTTCAGTTAGAACTGCCGATCGATGTAGTCGTTGCCCAAGCCTTTGAAGCAGATGCTGCTCATCGAACGGTGAATGTCTCGGAAATTCAAGACGGTGAGATGGCCTTAGATATTGGGGTGGCAAGTGCGGAAAGGTTTGCTACTCAGATTTCGACAGCTCGGACTGTTATCTGGAACGGCCCTATGGGTGTTTTTGAAATGGATGCCTTTGCTAAAGGAACCGAGCGGATTGCTCAGGCGGTGGCGACCTGTGGGGGGATCACGATTGTGGGAGGCGGAGATTCTGTAGCGGCCGTGGAGAAAATGAATGTCGCGGATCGCATGACCCATATTTCAACGGGGGGGGGCGCTTCTCTAGAGTTTTTAGAAGGGAAGGTGTTGCCGGGGGTTGCGGCGTTGAACGAGGCGTAACTTGGCTCGAGCGTGAGGACCGAGGACCTAGAGCGAGGCCTGGACCCGAGGCCTGAACCGAGGCCTGGCCCCCCGAGGCCCGAGGAGCGCTTTTCTGCCAAGCGTCGGCACGTTACGCCGCTGACGAGCTGGACGGTTCGCGAGCGCGTCCGAACCTTAGGGATGGATGTACGACGCTCTTTGCCATCCTTGGCACCGCGGCATCAGTCCATCACGACACCTTTGCCATCCATGGCGGTGTTCTAATCTCGAACGTCCTATTCGGGTCATGGATCAATTCCCAGCAGCGCGCTACGGAGGCGCGAAGGTCGGCACTCGTCTGGACGAGCGGCTTCACTAATGCGCTCCACTTTGCAGAAAAGCGCACCTTCTGGGTGGGCTTCGAGGGAAATGGGTGTTTGCGCTTATTTAGAAAGTGCTCTTTGGGCTTGGTGACACGGGAGAACCTCGAACCTAAGGTAAATGTGAGGCTCGAAGTAAAAGGTTAAGGTTGAGAGGTATGAATGTCGCCGTCGCGCATCGAACCTCGCGCCTTGAATAAGAAAGTGGAGGGTAAATAGAATGGCAAATCGACGACCGGTGATCGCCGGCAATTGGAAAATGTTTAAAACTGTGAGTGAAGCAGAAGACTATGCAGTGAAGTTCTTAGAAGAGGTAAAGGATGTTACTGACCTCGATATTATCTTATGTGCGCCTTTTACGGCCCTTTATCCTCTAAAGAATGAACTGGAAGAAAGCATTGTGCATATAGGTGCCCAAAACATGGCTTGGGCAGACCAAGGGGCTTATACCGGTGAAATCTCGGCTCAAATGCTGCTTGATGTTGCGTGTACATATGTGATACTTGGCCACTCAGAACGTCGAGAGATGTTTGGAGAAACGGATGAAGAGATCAATAAGAAAGTAAGTAAAGCGTTAGCTGTGGGATTAACCCCCATCGTTTGTTGTGGGGAGAATTTGAACCTTAGAGAAGAAGGAAAAGCAGTAGAGAGGGTCCAAGGGCAGGTTTCTCGTGCTCTAGCAGGCTTATCGACTGAAGATTTAAGCAAAATTATTGTCGCCTATGAACCTATCTGGGCAATTGGGACAGGGAAAACTGCCTCCAGCAAAGATGCCCAAGAAATGTGTGCTTCGATTCGTGCCACATTGACTGGCCTCATGGGACTTGCTGCTGAGAAAGTACCCATTCTCTATGGTGGAAGTGTCAAAGCAGATAACATTGCCGAGCTCATGACTGAGCCGGATGTTGATGGTGCACTCGTTGGTGGGGCAAGCTTAGATCCTGTCAGTTTTGCCAACCTCATTCTCAACGCAAATCCCATGGTTGCACGCGTGGAAGGAAAATAGCAAATGAACGTTGCCAAACCACTTCTTCTCATGATTTTAGATGGCTGGGGCCATCGTGATGCAATCGAAGGAAACGCCATCGCCCAAGCAAATTTGCCAAACTTCCGACGCTTGGAAAAAACTTACCCCCACACATTTCTCCAAGCATCAGGAGAAGCGGTGGGATTACCAGACGGTCAAATGGGAAATTCTGAAGTTGGGCATCTGAACATGGGTGCTGGGCGGGTAGTCTATCAGGAATTAACCCGAATCTTTAAAGCGATCAAAGATGATACCTTATTTACAAATCCCGTCATAATCGAAGCGATGGATCATGCTCACCTCCACAACAAGGCCTTCCACCTTGTGGGCTTACTCTCTGATGGAGGAGTTCATTCTCATATAGATCACTTGTTTGCCCTTCTGGAAATGGCAAAGAAACAAGGATTAGAAGAAGTGTATATCCACGTTATTCTTGATGGTCGCGACGTCTTGCCGCAGAGCGCCAAACTTTATATCACTCAACTGGAACAAAAAATTAGGGAACTGGGAATTGGTAAAATTGCCTCTGTAAGTGGCCGTTACTACGTAATGGACCGAGATCAACGCTGGGAACGCTTAGAAAAGGGCTACGAGGCCTTGGCTTTGGGCGAAGGAAAAAGCGCAGCTAGTGCCTTAGCAGCGCTGGAGAGTTCCTATGATCAGCGTGTGACGGATGAATTCGTGATTCCAACGGTGATTGTTGATCAGGACGAAAAACCAGTGGGTCCCATTCAAGAGGGTGACAGCGTACTCTTCTTTAACTTCCGTTCAGATCGGGCGCGGCAAATCGCTCATGCCTTCGTAGACGAAGAGGTTACAGGGTTTGAATGCCCCATCCACCCGCGAGTTCACTTTGTGTGTATGACTCAGTACGAGGATACAATCTGCGCACCAGTCGCGTTCCCGCAACAAAACCTGAAAAACACCTTGGGAGAAGTCCTTTCCCAACATGGGTTAAAACAGTTACGGATTGCAGAAACTGAAAAATACGCACATGTGACCTTCTTTTTTAATGGTGGGATTGAAGAAGCTAATCCAAATGAGGAACGAATCCTTATTCCTTCCCCAAAAGTCGCGACTTATAATCATCAGCCCGAGATGAGCGCCCCAGAATTGACCCAAACTCTCCTAGAAGAACTAAGGAAAAATACCTATGATGTGATCATCCTTAACTTTGCTAATCCGGATATGGTTGGGCATACGGGTGTCTTCGAGGCAACCGTCAAAGCGGTGGAGACGGTGGACCGATGTTTGGGTGAGATTGTTGAGGAACTCCAAAAAATGAATGGGACCCTCCTCGTTACGGCTGATCACGGGAATGCTGAGGAAAAGATAGATCCAAAGACAGAACTTCCTCTGACAGCCCACTCCACAAATTGGATTCCCTTCATTCTTGTCGATGATAGGTTTAAAGGGCAGAAGCTACGTGAGGGTGGTGCTCTGTGCGATGTTGCACCTACTCTACTTGAATTACTCAATATTCCAAAACCAGAGGAAATGACCGGAAAATCGTTAATCATGACTTAAGTTTTATACAGACCAGACAAGTATGTACTGCTTGATATGCCCAACAGCGCTTAAGTAAGTAAGTAAGTAAGTAAGGACTCCTGAAATAGGGTCTTTCTAGAATAAAGGGGGAAATTTTAATGAGCTTTATAACAGATGTTTACGCACGAGAGATCCTGGATTCTCGAGGGAATCCAACCGTAGAAGTTGATGTCGTTCTTACAGATGGAACCATAGGTCGTGCAGCTGTCCCTTCAGGCGCTTCCACTGGTGCTTTTGAAGCGGTTGAACTCAGGGACGGAGATAAAACCCGCTATATGGGCAAAGGGGTCTTGAAAGCTGTTGAAAATGTCAACCTTTTAATTAGCCCAGAAGTAGAGGGACTGAATCCTTATGACCAACCGGGGTTAGATCATTTGTTGAAGGAAATTGATGGCACTGATAATAAAGGGAAACTCGGAGCCAATGCGATTCTTGGAGTATCCATGGCGACAGCGAAAGCCGCTGCGGAATCCTTAGGCTTGCCTCTTTATCAATATTTAGGAGGGGTAAATGCCAAAGAACTTCCAGTCCCTATGATGAATATTTTAAACGGCGGCCAACATGCTGATAATAATGTGGATATTCAAGAATTTATGATCATGCCAGTTGGGGCGTCCAGTTTTGCAGAAGCGTTACGTATGGGAACAGAGGTATACCACAGTCTGAAGGCCGTCCTGAAGGAAAAATCTCTCGCTACAGCAATCGGAGATGAAGGTGGTTTTGCACCCAGCTTAGAATCTAACGAAGACGCGCTCTTGTGTATCGTTGACGCTATTCAAAGGGCAGGATATCAACCTGGTGAAGATATCGGATTGGCCCTGGATGTAGCCGCCACTGAACTTTATGAAAATGGAATGTATAACTTAGCAGGAGAAGGGGTTAAGAAGACCTCGGACGAAATGATTGATTTCTATGAGGGATTGATCAAGCGTTATCCCATTGTCTCTATAGAAGATGGCTTGGACGAAGAGGACTGGGAAGGCTGGCGCAAGATGACTGAACGTTTGGGAGATCGTGTACAGCTTGTCGGGGATGATCTGTTTGTAACGAACCCAGAACGTTTGGCTCGCGGGATCAAGGAGAAATGTGGTAACTCGATTCTTATCAAGCTTAACCAGATCGGGACCTTAACCGAGACTCTCGATGCCATCGAAATGGCCAAACGGGCAGGTTATACGTCAGTCGTCTCACATCGATCCGGCGAGACCGAAGACGTCACCTTAGCTCATGTTGCAGTTGCAGTCAATGCAGGCATGATCAAAACAGGTGCTCCAGCCCGGACCGAACGGGTTGCCAAATACAACGAATTGCTGCGCATAGAGGAAGAACTTGGGGATAGCGCAGTTTATCGTGGCCGAAAAGCGTTAGCTAGATAGGACTGGTAGATAGCCCAAGATTCAGGGATTTATTGAGTTTTAAGGGCACTTGTGCTAAAATAAAACTATTGATAATTTACAAGGTTGTAGTGATATATGACAATGGGTTATCTTAGGGGGTGAGTTATTTGCAAATTGCTTTAGTAATTCTTTTAATCCTCAGTTCATTAGGTCTGATTGCGGCTGTATTACTTCAGTCTGGAAGAAGTGCAGGATTATCTGGAGCTATTACTGGCGCTGGCGAGTCTATCTTTGGTAAAAAGAAAGGTATGGATGAATTATTCGCCAAACTCACGGGGGTTTTAGCAGGTGTCTTTTTGCTGAGTTCCTTGGGTCTAGCTATGATTGCTTAGTAAGAGAGTTCGAGTACTTCTTCAACTTATAGTATATTGTAAATAGATGATAGATTACTGCTCTTACTCTACTTTTCCGCTAATAAAGCCAAATCAAGGAGGGGCACTTCATACGAGGTGTCCTTCTGTGCTATTCTTTGTTCGATTCTAATACTTCTCTGGATAAAATGTGAAGTGCAGACTCTCTTCTATGGGATAGACCCCTCCTTCGCTAAAATAGTCTCAATGGTCGTTTTGCTGAACGATTTTACTTAATTATTGGCTACATAATAAACGAATTTCGGATATCGTACATCGTTTAAGGGGAGGATGTTCGAGTGGAACCACAAAGACGCTTGGTGGAACCCTTTTATTTTTCGGGGAATCGTGTTGGGTGCTTGCTCATTCATGGATTTTCGGGAGCTCCTTCGGAAATGCGTTGGCTGGGTGAACGGCTGGCTAAGTTTGGTTGGACGGTCCATGGAATTCGCCTTTCGGGGCACGGAACGACTCCAGAACAGATGGCAAAGACTCGCTGGGAAGACTGGGCTAAAGACGCCGAAGACGGAGTAAGAGAGCTAAGAGAGACGTGTGACACTGTAATCGGGGTTGGCCTATCTATGGGGGGATTGCTAACACTTCATTTGGCGACGCTTGGTTTGATTGACGGGATTGTTACCATGAATGCACCCATGGTGCTTGCCGATCGGAGAACTCGTTATGCTCCGCTTGTAAGACCCTTTGTAAAGTTTGTAGGAAAATTAACAGCTCCTGCGACCGGGACTGCACCAGGCCTTGAGCGCTTCGTCTATGACCGGATTCCAGTGGATGGCTTAATCTCCCTTAACCGAGGGATTCGTCAGGTGCGCAGCAAACTTTCTGCGATTACCTGCCCAGCCTTACTGATGCAAAGCAGAAAAGATTCTACAGTAAACCCAGTTAGTGTTCAAATCATTAAGAAGCAAATCCAGCACGTTAACCCAATTCTCCACTATTGGGAAAACTCCGGGCATATCCTAACTCTTGGACGGGAGCGAGAAGAGGTTGCGTTAAAGGTCCATGAATTTCTCTTGCAGTTCATGCCGCAGGAGTCAATATCTTAGTTGAGAAAGTATTCAATCATGTGAGAGGAAGCTGTGAAATGATGACACGGGAAGAAGCGTATTCAGAGTTAATCAAGTATGTAGACAATAAGAACTTATTAAAACATATGCTTTCAACAGAAATAGTCCTGATTCGTTTAGCTAAGCATTTTGATCAGGATCCAGATCTATGGGGAATGGCAGGTCTTCTGCATGACATCGATTATGAAGATACCAAAGAGCAGCCGGAGGTCCACTCTTTAAAGGGCGCAGAAATATTAGAAAGTATGGGTTTGCCACAAGAACTTGTCTATGCCGTGAAGGTTCACAATGAGCGGCATGGTTTACCGCGTATCTCCCTATTAGATAAAGCCCTTTATGCGACTGACCCGATGACAGGTCTTATCGTCGCTGGAGCTCTGATTCGACCGGACAAAAAGCTCTCGGGAGTAGATGTCCCGTTCCTACGCAAAAAGTTTGATCAAAAAGCCTTTGCCAAAGGAGCAGATCGTCAACAAATTCTCACCTGTAGTGAATTAGGACTTTCATTGGAGGAATTTCTAGGATATGGGCTTGAAGCAATGCAGGGAATTTCTATAGAGTTGGAACTTTAATTTAGTGGGAAGTTGAATTAATGGAAGTGCAGGTGGAAGTAGAAGTGGAATATATTAGTGTTGGGTTATGTAAAGTATCTAAGACATAGCTTGATACGAACAGGAAATTTATGGTATAATTAAACGCTTGGTGAAAGGAGGAGTCGTATGCCTTCGGAGGGAATTAAAATCGTTTCCGATAATCGTAAAGCGTTCCACGACTATTTTATTGAAGATAGAGTCGAGGCTGGAATCGTTCTTACCGGGACTGAAATAAAATCGATTCGTAACGGGAAGATCAACCTGAAAGATAGTTATGCACGTGTAACCAATGGCGAAGTATGGGTTCATCAAATGCATATCAGCCCTTATGAGCAGGGTAATCGGTTTAATCATGATCCACTACGGCCGCGTAAATTATTATTGCACCGTTCAGAAATTAATAAGTTAATCGGGAAAGTACAGCTTCAAGGCTTGACCCTTATTCCGACTAAGATGTATTTGAAAAAAGGGATGGCTAAGGTTGAATTAGGAGTCGGGCAAGGGAAGAAAAATTACGATAAGCGTCAGTCTCTAGCCGAAAAAGAGGGTAAACGCGATATTGAGCGAGCACTTAGAGAACGGAATAAAAACTACTAGAACGGATAAAGTCATAAATTTTAGTAATTTAGGTTTTTAATATTACTGCTTAGAAGAACTAATAAAGAACAATGGTTTTAGCGAATTTCCACTAAAATGCAGAGATACCATGGATATTCACCTATTCTTTATTCGCAAATGTGGTATACTATGCGTGTAGAAACTTTTACATGGGGGCGTTCTAGACTCGCTCGGGGAAGCGGTGGCAA
>LADV01000014.1 GCA_000961805.1 Peptococcaceae bacterium BRH_c23
GCAAGGTTCTTGAAGTTGGAGTGGGAACGGGAAAAAATCTTGAATATTATCCACCCAATTGTGATATTACGGGTATTGATCTAAGTCCAGGTATGCTTGAGAGGGCGAAGGAGAGGGCTCAGAAATTAAAGATTACTGTTTCTTTACTAGAGATGGATGCACAAAACCTTCAATTTCCAGAAGGAAGCTTTGATACTGTAGTAGCGACCTGTGTTTTCTGCTCTGTTCCTGATCCGATCAAGGGCTTAGAAGAAATTAAGCGTGTTTGTAAACCGAGAGGGAAGGTCATACTTCTAGAACATGTCCGAAGTGATAATCCCTTATTAGGAAAGATTATGGATCTCTTGGATCCTCTAACCGTGCGAATGATAGGTTCACATATTAACCGTAGGACAGTCGAGAATATTACTAAAGCTGGCTTAAGGATCCGAAGTATAGAGGATCAGAATATCCAAATTTTAAAACTCCTTACTGGCGTGAAGCAAAAGGTTCTAGAAAGAGGTAGAAAATATCTGATCACAACAGCACTAATTCTGTCGGATCCAGAATTTGAGTCTATACTCCTACCCTTCTATATAACGGAATGCCAGCGATGAAAAAGGGCCAGCGTTAATATTTTTAATGCTGACCCTTTATGTTACTTTACATTTTACCTTCATAAACCCTATCGAACTTCCAGCTCTTCAGTCGGCACCTCAGGATCTAGCTCTTCAGTCGGTTCCACAAGCTCAGGCTCTTCAGCCAGTTCCACAAGCTCTAGCTGCGGAGCCGCGGTTCCTCTCCCACTTGTAGTAGTGTGAGTCTCGCGATGGATCAGCTTTGTACTTTATGTCTCAAAGTATATTGGATTAATTCGATTATGCTGTGAATGAGTTGTGAATTTCTCATGAATATTGTTAATCATTAAATTGACATATATAGCAGGGATAAATTAATAATTCTAATTGTCAAAAAGGCAGTGTCTTTGTGTTGAGACACTGCCTTTTTTCTACATTCTGTTAATTCTCATTTTGTGGTGTTCTTTGGCCAAGTATGGCAAATCCACTTACTAAAGAGATAAAAGTGACTGAGGAAATAGATCCTCGGACACTTTTATTTAGAGTTTTTGCATTTACTTGGTAGAATCAAGAAACAGATTCCTTGTGTAAGAGTTAAGTTCTGATCTCCGCTTCTAACGACAGAGCCCCGATTTCTAGGTGAGTTCTAGTGTGGTGAGGTCAAAGAGAAGCTTAATCAATCTTAAGAAGTCTTGCATTTATAGACACGATTACAGTGCTTAATGACATTAAAGCTGCACCTAAAGCTGGACTTATAACAATTCCTTGATTATACAAGACGCCTGCTGCTAACGGAAGTGCAATAATATTATATCCTGTAGCCCAAATTAAGTTCTGGATCATCTTTTTATAAGTAGCCTTTGAAAGCTTCAAGATCGTTACTACATCTAGAGGATCACTTCTTACAAGAATAACATCAGCAGTTTCAATAGCAACATCTGTACCAGCACTCATCGCTATCCCTAAATCTGCTTTAGCTAATGACGGTGCATCATTTACACCATCACCGGTCATTGCAACGATCTTACCTTCTTTTTGAAGTTCATCAATTTTAAAGGCTTTTTCTTGAGGGAGTACTTCAGCAATGACTTTATCCATGTTAAGTATGTTCCCTACATAAGAGGCAACTCGTTGATTATCTCCTGATAGCATAATGGATCCTACATGCATAGTCTTTAATGTATCTATCGCTTCCTTAGCTGTTTCTCTTATGATATCTGATAATGCAATATAGCCTAGCAGTAAATTTCTTTCTAACACAAATATGACTGTTTTACCTTCTTGAGCTAGTTTCTCGTAATGTTTTTCATCAAAGGCTATCTTTTCAGACCGCATATAGCCTGGACTCACAACCATAACTTCTCTCTCTTCTATAGTTGCTTTTAAACCTTTGCCAGGCAGGTTTTGATAGTTTTTAACTTCCTTCATCTTAAGGTTTAATTTCTTTCCTTCTTTGACAATGCCTCTTGCAATCGGATGTTCTGAGTTTGATTCCACTGAATAAGCAATTGAAAGCAGTTCATCCCGAGATATTCCAATTTCATGAATATCAGTTATTCCAAATTCCCCTTTAGTCAACGTTCCTGTTTTATCAAAAACGACTGCATTCAATTTTCGGGCGTTTTCGAAGGCCGTTCTATCTCTGATCAATAGGCCTCTTTTTGCCCCTATACTCGTTGACACTGCATTAACAAGAGGGGTTGCCAGTCCTAAGGCATGCGGGCATGATATTATTATCACAGTAACCGCTCTTTCTATGGCAAAGCTTAAATCCTTTCCAATGAATATCCATGAAGCAAACGTTATCGTTCCAGCTATAACAGCTATATAGAATAACCATTTGGCTGCTACATCGGCTAATTTCTGTGTACTTGACTTTGAATCTTGAGCTTCACGCACAAATCTAATAACCTGTGAAAGGAATGTGTCATCTCCGACCCTTGTTACTTTAAATTTTAGAATCCCTTCTCCATTAATGGAACCACCTATAATTTCGTTTCCATTTTCTTTCTCTACAGGAACGGATTCTCCTGTTATCATTGACTCATTAACTTCGGATTTTCCATCATATACCAAACCATCGATTGGTATTTTCTCTCCTGGTTTTACTAAAACTGCATCTCCTGCTTTTAACTGTTTTACAGGAATTTCGATAGTCTCGCCGTTATCTTTAATAAGATGTGCCTCTTCAGGCATAAGCTTTATAAGTTCTCCCAGAGCTTTTGATGCTCCCATAACCGATTTCATCTCAATCCAGTGACCTAAAAGCATAATTACTATTAAAGTCGCTAGCTCCCAGAAGAAATCATTACCTTTCAGAACAAATACAGTAAGCGTACTGTATACATAGGCTACTGTTATAGCAAGGGCTATTAGGGTCATCATTGCAGGTGACTTTTCCTTAAGCTCATCTTTGGCTCCTGTAATAAATGGTTTCCCTCCATAGATGAATAGTATTGTGGATAGGGCAAACAGTATGTATGAATCTGCAGAAAATCTCCAATCAACCCCCAGAAACATCTGGATCATCGGGGATAGCAGTAGTATAGGCACCATAATAATTAATGAAACGAAAAACCTTCGCTTAAAATCTTTTACCATCATTGCATGATGATCATGATGTCCTTCATGCTCTGGGTCTTTATGTGTGGTATGATCCTGAGTTTCATGTTGATTCTCTTGATGTTCGCCATGCTTGTTGTGCCTTACTGGTTCATATTCTTGGTGATCAACATGACTGTGATCCATCTGTTTGTGGTTGATTTTGGAATTATCTCTTTGATCCAATCGTGAGACTCCCACTTCTACAAGTGGGAGTGGTACTCCCGGCTCTGCTTCGGTGGGGGTAGAGTCCCCCACCGAAGACTCGATGTTCAACTTTAGTTGAACGAGTTCACTATTTTCAGTTTGTTTATTCAAACTATGCATCCCTTTCTACATTAGTTAGTCAATTCACCTGCCTTCTTACTCTTTCTGTATAGAGCATACTAAATCCTTCTTAGAAATAATTTTTATTTAGAAGCATTTAGGCTATAATATTTGTTCAGCAATATATCGAGTTGGACGCTTTCCGATAAAACAATGGGGTCAGTTAGCGAACTTTTCTGATCGGCGATGATGTTCAACTTTATTCTTTGTTCTTCGATCTCTTTTAGAATTTGCCACATAGCTATCCTCCTTAGATTTTACACATTAATTTTTCGTTAACTTTCCTAATCTCAGCTTTGGAACTCCAAACATAATCGCGATGAATGCTATATATTAGGGAATATCTGAAGAGTCCCTGTATAACTACTCTGTACGGTTGACTAAAACAATCGTCCATATTAAGGGCTGGCTAAGATTAGTTTAAGGATTGTTGGTTTTTGATCTACAATTTCAATGATGTGCAAGCCTGCAGCTTTCACATTTTCTACAGTCTTTCGATTGATGTGTGGACCCATCATTTTCACGGTCAACGGATCGAGTAAATCCATTATTTTTCCCAATAATGGATTATCACTTCGAACATGTTCTAAAAGTATAATCTTTCCTCCCACTGAATAACCGTCGGTAACCTCGCCGTCGACCGGTATGCTTTCCCCGGGTCGTACAAACACGATATCTCCAATCTCAACCTCATCGACGGCAATCTCTACTTCTTCACCATTGCGAATCACTCGCGCTGTTTTAGCCCCCATGTCCTGTCGCATGGGGCTTCTTTACATACCCCAAAGGCAAACGAGGCAGAAACTTAATCAAGAAACCCGTTAATTGAGTCAACTTGGCAGCGTAAAATCACATACGACCAAAAAATAGCATGACAATTTAAGATAACCCGTTCTCTGTACTTATTGAGAATCGGGTTATCTTTGGAAACGACTAAAATCAAAAAACTCTGCGTGCTCCAATATAACGCTTGGACCAATAGCTTTCAGAAAGACTATGGATGCCTACCCCTTCGCTGGCAGAACCGATTGTTCGTCCACCACCCATATATATCCTCACATCAGATGCCCCTGGTTTATAGGTGGTAAAAAAAACCAGATCTCCAGGTTTAAGTTGATCACGGCTGACAGGAGTTCCCACTTTATACTGTTCAAACGATGTTCTGGGGAGAGAAACGCCTGATGCCTTAAATACATACTGAACAAAACCCGAACAATCAAAACCGGCTCTTGTCGTACCACCCCATAGATAAGGAACTCCCTGTAAACTCATAGCCCGGCTAATTAAAGCCGATGAGCTCGAATCGCTTCCCCGTGAATAGGCGACAACTACTGGCTCACGTTTTGGCCCTTTGGCTACAACTTGGGGGACAGAATCTTTTATAACCTTCTCGTCCACTATCGTCTTGGTAATTACTTTGTCATTCTTTTGTTCGTAGATATACTTGATTTCCTTTTCTCCGTCACTTCCTGCTTTGATTATTTTTGTTTGGCCACTGGCAAGGTTTGTGTCGATTTTCTCAACTTCCTCGAACGGAATGATTTCTTTATCTGTCCTGGTCCCTTTACTCACAACCGTTAAGTACGGAGAAACCTTTTCTATGTTGATCGTTTGACCTGGTTTTAACACTGAATAAGGCGTTGCCCCAGGGTTAGCAGCCAAAACTTCACTTATTTTGAGGTCATTTTTACGAGCAATAAGCCACCACGAATCATTGGGTTGAATAGTATAGTTAGATTTCTGCACATTTCCCCTCTTAAGCTTTTCCAGAGCCTGTTCATAAGTGATAACTCTTTCCGGAGAAACACTTACCGTGTTTGTCCCTATCTCTTCCTGGAATGATACGGAGGTAACCTGATTTGTCTCATCAGACTGAGCAAAAATTTCTTGATAGGATTTTAATAATTTATTACTCTCCTCCTGACTAGGAAGAACAAAGATCGGATTATTAGCGACCGTTAGCTCATTTCCTTCGATATAAACTGCTAACTTTTCGTTTAGATTCTCTTCAGAAAGTAGCTTTAAGTCACCATTTGATAATCGTCCAGTGGAATACTCAATCTTGTCATCTGTTTTAGCTGTGACACCTAAAGCGGCTCCCTTATCGGCCAAGATTTTATCGATAAGGTTTTGTGCACTGTCAACATTGGGAGCAATCCCAATTGTTTCCCCGTTAATTATGATATATGCTACCGAAGTTGTGGACTGGTAATAATATGCCCCTCCCCCTAGCATCAATAATATTACCAACGAGCTTCCGATTACTTTTGGTGATTTCCATGGTATTTTTTGTATCCATTGGATAATGTCGTGTCCTAGCATGTTAACCTTCAACCTTTTCATTATCTACCTCCGAGTTAAGATCAGAAATGTTGTAAAACTCAAATACAACTTATTAACATTTTAAAAGATGGATGTGAAGAAGTTATGAACGTTTTGGGATTACCTTACGTTATATAAAAACATTCCTCTAAAAACGAGGGAGGATTGGACAACTCACTGCTGGGTGATTAAGCTTTGCTGTACCCTCCGGGCCAACACCATTTCTTCTTGAATGATTTTATGAGTCATTTGCAATTGTTTTATTGCTTCTTCCAATTCCCTAGTTCTATCTTTAACTTTTTGCTCCAGGCCGAAGGTAAGCTCATTTATGACTGCTTCTCGATTGGCCAACCCCTGTGCCATATCATTAAAACCCAGAGCCAGATAGCTAAATTCGTCTGTACCAGTAAAATGAACCCTGGTGGTAAAATCACCGGACTGAATCTTGCCCATGCCTGTGTCCAAAAGATGCATCGACCGGGTTAAATAGCCGGAGAAAAAATAACCTATAGCGGTGGCACTATTCTAATTTTTCTTAACGTAACTGGATTATTTCAACTTGAAGAGATGACGAAAAGCTCAGACCTTATTAATCGGTCTGAGCTTTTCTTATTTCTATATGGAATTTTATGTCAGTGACCATAATCGCGCTGGGGGTAGGCAAGCCATCCACCTTATGATCGCACTAAAAAGTGGCCGAGGATTAAATCCCCAGCCACTTGATCTACTTCTTTTTATTCATGGTCCCTCAATCGTCCAATACCATCGGCATCTGTGCAAAGTTACGGATAGTTAAATGACCTTGTAACCAGCATCATCTACGACCTTAACAAGCATTGAACGATCTGCCGTCCCTATAACAACTGCTTGTTTATGAGCTAAATCGACTTCTGCCTGAGTAACACCAGGAACTTTCAATAACGCTTTCTCAACGGAACTCTTGCAGTGCCCACATGTCATCCCCTCAATTTTTAAGACAATCCCATCTTGGGGATTCATGGTATTTCCTCCGGAATGACCTTTATTCGAATGTCCACAGCAACCACTCATTTTGTATCGCTCCTTTTTTACTACAATTTTAAGTTCTTGTCTCTACCGGCTCTGAACATCACCATCGCGGCTCCAGTAAAAACGGTGTTAAAAGTTCACCATCGCACTTCCAGAACTGGTAGCACCATTTCCGTTGGTCATCATGTTCCCTCCAGAATTATTCATAAATTGGTTCATTTTATCAAGATTATCTTGCCCCATTTGGGCCTTTACATTCGGGTCTGAATTCATAAGATCTTGCATCGCCTTAACATCCCCTGTTTCCATGGCATTCTGCATCCCCTCTGAATTATGGAGATTTTGCATGGTCGTCGAATTCATCAACGTCTGATGCTGCTCCGATGAAAAGGTATTTTGCATAAATCCCTGCATTTGACCGAACCATCCTTTACCTTCTTGTTGGGTCGTTCCAGCTATAGCCGGTATAGCCATAAGCCCAACTGCCAATATTGCGGTTCCTGCGATTACCGTGATTTTTTTACTGAATTTTGTCATTGTTAATACCCCCTTGTAAATCTTCATTCTACTCTTTTGCTTCATTGGCTTTGTTGTTCTTCCATGTCCTTAGTGTAACTCTGGGATACGATCATCTCATGAAAAAGTTGTGAATTTCCCATGAAGAAAGGCTCTTGTTTATACCGATACCCCTCCAAACACCTTCTTTTCTGTAGGTAAGATAATCGTAAATATTGTTCCTTCACCTAGTTTACTCCAGACACTTATGTGGCCTCCATGGTTTTCGATAATTCTATTGAACACTAATGCAGGAACTAACTTACATTCAATTAATACCTTACGTTTACTTTTCTATTTTCAGCTTTGGAAAAAACCCACCTGTTCTATTGACGTATCCCAAGTATTCTTCCCCAAATCTCTCGATTGAATCTGCCTCCTCACGTTTTGCTAACTTAACATACATAGTTACCAAGATGGGAAACATGACTAAAGTCAAAATTGTTGGCCACTGGAGGAGGAATCCAAACATGATAGCGATGAACGCAACGTACTGGGGATGTCGTATTACATAATACGGTCCAGTTGTGGCAATCTTGTTTTTTCGTTGGGCCCGGTATAAGAAACCCCAGGTAATAGCAAGAAATACGAGCCCCCCTATAATTAACCAATCACTAATTGTGTGTATCGGGTACTGATGAGGATCTCCTTTGAGCCCTAGCAAACTGAACCAGAGATGCCCTGAGTCATGTGATGGTATGGCGAAGCTGGGGTATTTGCGTCCTAACCAACCTGAGAGCATATATAGAGTTAAAGGAAACCCATACATTTCCGTAAAAAGTGCGACAATAAAAGCCGAAAAAGTACCAAATACACGCCAGTCAATAGCATTTTTCGGTCTAACGAAACTAAACGCAAAAATAATAAATACCAGTGAGTTGACTATGACAACTGACCAGAACCCGTATTGATACAAGATACTCACCTACTTATTTTTGTAATTGCCTTAGGTTAATCCATAACGCCGTATTGGCGAAGCTTTACTAAGTTAGTTCATATTCGAAGTCGTTGAAGCGTCATAATCCCGCGGTTTCCAGTCTTTAAGATCGTCTTCATTAATAACGATTTTGCCGTTTTCCTCATCTACAGAATAATTTAATTCTTGAGGTGGATACTTAGTACATCCACCACCTAATCCCGTTAAGTCGGCGAGACTCCAACGGGTAAAACATACATTACACACTAATACATCCCCTTCGATGTGGAATTTACGGGAATAGCATGGTTCGCAAAAACTGCTAGCCACCATCACCCTACCCGCTGGGGATAAATAAGCCATCACAGGCAACCCTTTCTGACCATTACCTATATCAAAATTGGGATCATACATAGCGTAAAGAATTTTGTTTTTCTCTAAGTCGTTAAAA
The DNA here is from genome assembly GCA_000961805.1 of Peptococcaceae bacterium BRH_c23. The sequence goes on from LADV01000014.1 coordinate 8,738, forward strand.
GATAGTTTAATTTGGCCGTTATTAATCTCTGCCTTTACCTCAGTCATTTCAATGGTTTTATCCGTATAATTAACACTTTTTCCTATTGAGTATTTGTCATCAAATCCGGGAATTGCCTCTTTGGTTGAGAGTACAATAGCTACTACCCCCACTACCAACAATGTACAAAGACTAATCAAGACCAATTTCCGCCGTTTTTTACTTTCTAATTCTAGCGCCTCTAAACGAGCCCGCTTCCCTACCAGATCAGCCATGCCGGTTTCCTCCTTCCTCTCAATATAATGGAGAGTCTACTTTAAGGCCGTCGAAGAACTATTTGGGCACCTTATGAAGATTTGCTGCTAATTAGTTCTTTTAATAGTTCAAGCTCTTTCTGGAGTTTGTCTTGTCTTTTACCCAGACGCAAACTGTACCCGAAGATTAACACCCAAATTATCGAATAGGCAAGAAATAAATAAAACAATATATCCATGATTGCACCCCCGTTTGCGATTCTTGATTTCTTATCCGCCCCTTGATTTAATTAAACAGTCCCTCTTTTAACCGACGAATCTCTGCTTTCATCCTTTCAATACGGACACTCCGCATCATAAAATAACAGTACAATAAGCTAAAAGCGAACAGGCTGGCAAAGAAAGCCAGCATCATGTCAGGAGCTAATCCAATTCCTTTCGAAGTGACCAGAGCGCCGGGATGCATAGTTCTCCACCAACGAATGGCAAAAAAATTAATTGGCACGACCACAAAAGCCAAGATGCCAAATACTGCAGCGAGACGTGCTTTCTTCTCTTCCTCGCCAATAGCCGAGCGAACCTTGCCATAGGCCAGGTACAAAAACCATAGGATCAGAGTAGTGGTGAGACGTGAATCCCACGTCCACCAGGCATTCCAAATGGGTTTAGCCCAGATAGGGCCAGTCAATAAAACGATGGTTGTGAAGACTACACCGATTTCCGCAGACGTATAAGCATAGGTATCCCAGTTCGTTCGCCTAGTTAGCAGGTAAGCGATACTGGCAACAAAAACAACTCCGAAGGCCATCATTCCGACCCAAGCCGAAGCAACGTGAAAATAAAAGATTCGTTGAACATCACCCATCGTTTTTTCTGTGGGCGCATAAACTAGTACTAAATATAGAGCTACAAACACGGCAAGAAACGTTGACCACGCTAATACCTTTTCTATTAGACTAGTGCGCGTGTTTTCAGTCATAGACTACACCTCCAGCAAATAATCGAAGAGAAGCATAGGTAATACAGTAAAGACCACCCCGTAGACAACCAGAATCTTAAGAAATAGATCCGTACCGCTTCCCACAAGACCAAAACTGTCTTTGGTAACAATCACAGCACTAAGCAATACTGGCACAATTAAGGGAATCAACATAATTGGCATAAGCATCTCTCCGGCTTTTGTCGCTGAAGACAAAGCCGCTAAAAAGGTACCCACAGCCATAAAACAATAAGTGCCCAGCAGAAGGACAATGACAAACAAACCTAACTGCTGTGGTCCAGGGTAATTGAAAATAATGAAGAATAGAGGAACTGTTACACCTTCTACAATAACCATGAGCAAGAGGTTCATGATCGTTTTAGCAACGTAAATAGCACTACGATCTAGGGGACAGAGCATCAACCCATACAAACAGTCATTCTGTTTTTCCGCAGCGAACGATCGGTTAAGGCAGAATATCCCGGCGAAAATTATGGTAATCCAAATGATCCCCGGCAAGACCTTGCTCATTAATTCTTTGTTTAAATCAATAGCAAATCCGAAAACCACCACCACCAATAAGGAGAATACTATCATCGTGCTCAGCATTTCCTTACTCTGTAGCTCACTTCTAATTTCTTTCCAAAGTAAAATTCTCACTTTCCTGATGAAGCTCATTCGACTCCTCCTATAAGCTCCAAATACCGACGTCTGAACTCTTCTCTCTTTAGCCTTCGGGGATTGCAGGAGTAGGCGATACGACCGCCTACTAGAATCAAAGCCTGGTCACTTTGTTCCAAACCCTGCTCAAAATCATGGGTAATCAGAAAAACTGTGTGTTTACTTTGGGATAACTGACTCAAAATTGTATTTAAAATCCCTTTAGCCATTTCATCCAATCCAGTGTAGGGTTCGTCCATTAACAAAATGGAAGGATTATGGACTAGTGCGCGCGCAATTGAGAGTCTCTGCTGCATACCTCGAGAGAAACTATGGACTGGCTCACCAGCCGCAAACGACAATCCCACTTCATTCAGTAGTTGTGTAATCCGTCGCTTTAAGTCTGGCACTTCATACATTCTTCCGTAAAACTCTAAGTTTTCTCGCGCCGTTAAGTTATCATAAAGAAATGAATTATGAGATATCATTCCTATCTTACATCGGAGAGTTGACCCGTTTTCCCTTACGTCCTGACCATTAATCAGTACCTGACCACCAGAAGGTTTACTGAGCATAGCCAGAATTTTTAGGGTCGTACTTTTACCAGCCCCATTAGGCCCAAAACAAGTAACGAATTCTCCAGGGGCGATTTCCAGATCAACTCCCTTTAAAATTTTTTTACTACCGATTGTTTTTGTTAGGCCCCGGGTTATAATCAAACATTTCATCCCCTTGAATTACACGATTTGCCTCAATTCAGTTTTACTATTCCTCCTCAGCATAGGTATCCTCTGTATCTAGGATAGCCAAGGCAACGTTTGCATACTTATTTTTTAAAGATCGGTAGTCTTCCTCGGATAGCTTTTTCATATGATAATCAAATTCAATTTCACTTAAGGTACTCATAATTACATCTTTTTCCGTTAACATCGTTGGACTCAACCATTCTGCTTGCTTCCCTTCATCTCCATGACCTTTCCAGATGGGATAGCCAATCAACGTCAAGGATACCAACACCAATAACACAAGTATTAAAACTGCATACAAAGGTTTCAACCTCCAAAACACCCTTTAATATAGGGTTTACTACCTTATAAATACTTCTTTAACTCTTCGTCTAAACGACGAGCATCCTCCTGATTAAGCGGGGCAACTTCTTCTTCCCTTAGGGATGAACCAACCCATTTTTCTAAACCCAGGTAAATAAATGCACCCCCACCAATAGTGGCCACAAACGGTCCAAGCCAAGCAATCCAATTGAATCCCCTTTTGGGCGGTGAAGCCAACACTTTGTCTCCATATACCTCTGCTAGATAAGCATACGTTTGTTTCTTATCCAAACCCTCTTTGAACATCTTTTCTCGGATAACGCCCCTTAATTTTTCGGCAGCTAACGTTTCACAGACTGCCAAATTCATCATACAGCCATCAAGAACACATATTACCCCACTTTCCACATCCAAAGGTATAGGGCGTGTTTCCCAAGTCTCGCTGCCATGGGCCGTTATAGGGGAAAACAACAAGGCGAACAAGACAATGATAACTGGCACTAATCCCAATCTCTTCATACTACCCCCTCCACCCTCTCCTTAATGACATCCTGCCTTCGAAGGTAGTGAGCCCCAGATTGACTACCGCGTCCGGGCCAAAGTGCAAAGATCGTACCGAAGATCAGGACATAGCCTCCAATCCAAAGCCAGGCAATCAAAGGATTGATAAAAATCTTGAAGGTCGCGCTCCTATCCTTTTGCCAATCCGCCAGAACAATGTACAGATCTTCTTTTAAAGTCGTGCGTAGTCCAACCTCAGTAGAGGGTTGATCTGAGGTTGGATAAAAAACTTTCTGTGGTTCCACTACGCCGAGCAGACGGCCGCTATACCGATCATAGACGCTCAACGCGGCATAGACAACTTGACGTGAATCACCCAGATCTTTTTGGGATAAATGGTTGTAAGTCAATTTGTAGGAACCTATCTCGAGGGTTTCCCCGATCTTAACAGTTTTGGTCAAATCAAGATTGTAAGTGTGAGAACCCGTAATTGCGATCAACATTAGCACCATACCCAAGTGAATAATATAACCCCCGTGACGCCGTCGATTGCGCATTAATAAAGTAACTATAGCCATCAGGAAAGACTCCCCGGTTAATCTCTTCCGCACCCGCGTTCCCTGGATAATCTCCAGTAGAATAGTAGAAATACAAAATGCCGCTATCCCATAACCGGCTAAAGCATAGGGTTTTCTAATCCCTAGAAGGAATATGTCCAGTATAGCTACTGCTGTAAGAACTGTAGGCAGCAGGAAATTGTCGAGCAAACTTTTTGGAGTCGCCTTGCGCCAGGCAATTAACGGGCAGATTCCCATCAGAATAAACAAAGCTAATCCTAAAGGAGCACTGACTGTATTAAAGAAAGGCGCTCCCACAGAGACTTTTACTCCCCGGACGGCTTCAGAAATTATCGGGAAAATCGTACCTAA
>LADV01000236.1 GCA_000961805.1 Peptococcaceae bacterium BRH_c23
GTACCTTGACCAGCTTCATTGGAGAATATGCCTCTCTTAACACCCCAACTGATGGCTAATCCGAAGACAGCACCATATACTGCGTTCATGTTAAACGCACTACTAAAGATTAAGCCGAAAACATAGGGAACCTTAGTGAAATTAACGGCTAAAATAATTACTGCCAGAGCCACGTAAGCAACCGCCATGAATGGAACAATCATCCCAGCTACTTTAGCGATTCTCTTGCCGCCGCCGAATACGATATAACCAAGTAACCCTGAAAATACAATAGCTACAAAGATAGGTTCAATACCAAAGGCCCCTTTGGCAGCAGTAGCGAAAGAATTGGATTGAATACCTGGAAGAAGGAGACCGCAAGATACCAGGGTAAGAACTGCAAAGGCCATGCCTAGGCTCCTACTACCTAATCCTTTTTCGATATAGTACGCTGGACCACCGCGATACTCACCATGAATCTCTTGTTTCCAAACCTGAGCTAACGCGGCTTCTATATAAGCTGAGCCTGCACCCAGGAAAGCTATAGCCCACATCCAGAAAACAGCACCAGGACCACCAAAGAATATAGCACTTGCAACACCTGTAATGTTACCAGTACCAACACGTCCGCCCAAAGCCATCGCGAAGCCCTGAAACGATGAAACGCCTTCGTCTGAACTTTTAGTTGCAAAAAGATTTTTGACCATGTCTTTAATTAAGCGCACCTGTGGAAATCTCATAAGCACGGAAAAATAAATACCGGCTGCCAAGCATAAATAGATCATGACTTTACCCCAGAAAAAATTGTCCAGACTGGCTGATAGATTTAATAAGTCCATAAAACAACAACCTCTCGATTTTTTTATTAATATGCAGTCATGTATAGTCAAACGGCCGTTTTGATTATACATAACTTGCATAAAAACCAATATTAGATCAATGACCTTGTTCCCCTAATTTGGACAGGGACTCTTTTTCAGATAATTAAAATCGAAACAGGGTCCCTGTCTCCTTGTTTCTTCCTCGGAGCAGATAGTTCTTTAGTATTTAAGAATACCTTTGTAATGAAGGTGCCGCGTTGCGGATGCGCTCTTTATGTTAGACCTGTGAATTTTTCGGTATATTCACTGATGATTGCAAATGGGCGACTATTTAATAAGGTTTTTAACATCCGCCTTAGCATAAATAATTCTGTGTATTTCTACCACGTGTTCGTGCTCTTTCACTATATAGAAAACGAGGTAGTTTTTTAAATTTATAGAAAACATACCTTTCGTCTTTATGTCATAGGATTAAACTGGATTATAAATAGGCCCTGAAGCCTTCAAGACGAAAGGAATTATGCATATGCGTTTTCCTCTTTTTCTCATCCTTTTTAGGGAAAGGGTTAAATTATTCACACTCATTATGATGTTTAAACTATATTTTTTGAGAAGTTTTTTATTCCCGGAGACTGCGGATTTGCAGATCATTGTGTTGGAGTTAGCTTCCGTAGTGATTATTTTTGGGCTACTAGAGCTAACAAAACCACGGACAATATTGTTATGGATCGTAAACTTTCTACTATCTACCTACTTTATGGCTAGTGTTATCTACGATAGTTATTTTGGGCAAATTCCCAATTTCCAAGCTCTCCTACAGCTCGGTTTAATTAAAGACCTTGGTTCAAGCATCTTTGAACTATTCTCCCTGGCCTACTTGATCTTCTACTTTGATTTCTTCTTGATCGTTATCCAACGCAATTTTTTAAAAGTTTCAAAGATACTACTTCCTCTTTCCTATTACAGAAAAGCTCTCAAGCTAAATATGCTTCTGCAGCCCCTTGCCTGTCAGCGCAAATCCGCTTCTGTTTATCATCAGAAGACAATCTTTATAACGACCTCCCTGGCTTTCGTTCTCACGCTCCTTAACATCTGGCTTTATCCTGCTAAAGATAACAGGATGGCCATGACCCGTGATGTAGGATTTTTTAATGCCCAAGGATATGAGCTCTATAATTATTTAGGTAAAAGCAACGCTGCCTCCTCGCCCAGCAGTCAGTTTAGCCAAGCTGCTATTAATCAGCTTAAACAAGTAAAACCTGTCCCCTGGCCAAAGTATTTCGGTGCCGCCTCAGACAAGAACGTTATCTTGGTACAATTGGAATCAACCCAAAACTTCCTTGTCGGGTTGGCAGTCAATAATCAAGAAATAACCCCCAATCTTAATCAGCTTGTCAAGGAAAGTATGTATTTTCCTCATTTTTATAGCCAGATCGGTCAAGGAAACACCTCTGATGCCGAATTCATTACTAATACTTCGATTTATCCCCTGCAAACAGGTAGTATCGCTAATGATTATGTGGATATCGATTATCCCTCTTTGCCCCGTCTACTTAAAAAACAAGCTTATACCTCTGTTACTTTTCACCCCAATGTTGTCACTTTCTGGAATAGAGATAAGCTTTACCCTTGTCTGGGCTTCGATAAATACTATGATAAAGAATACTACCAAGATCAAGACATGCTTGGTCTATGGGGCTCTTCTGATGAAATTCTTTACAAGAAAGCACTGCCGATCTTAATCGATCACCAGAAGAAGAATCAAAAGTTTTACGCCAGTCTCATAGCCCTTACCAATCATCATCCTTACTTCCTACCTGAAAGTAGAAAACGAGTCATACTTCCTCCTCAGCTTGAAGGGACTTCTATCGGAAACTACCTCACCTCTACAAATTACCAAGATTATGCCTTGGGGAAATTTATAGAGGATCTTAAATCGACAGACTTATGGAATAATTCGATATTTATCGTCTTAGGGGACCATTTTGGGATCACTAAAGCCATGGAAAGGGAATACCAAGATATTCTTACTCTTTTGTTAGGGAGAGAACATGATGCAATCGACAGCCTGAATGTGCCCTTCCTGATCAGAGTTCCCGGCCTAAAACCTCAAGTAATCGATACTCTCGGTGGGCAGATAGATTTCCTTCCTACCCTTGCTAATCTATTAGGCATTCCCTTAGAAAAACAGATAACCTTTGGCCAGGATATCTTGAACTCTGAGCAGAACTTGCTAGGGTTTCGTTTTCATCATCCTGACGGAACATTTATAACGTCAAACGTATTCCATCTCGCGGGGAGTAATATGGGGCAGAACTTAGACAATCGTAATAGTTCTAAAAATCAGGAGTTCTTCCTTAAAGAAGAGCAAAGAATAAAATCTTTGCTGCAACTTTCCGACAGCTATCTTCAATTTTTAAGACAAAACAAAAAGTATTTAAATATGAATTCTAATATAATAGAAAAAAACTAAAGACGTGTGGCCAGCCTAGAGATAATTCCCATCTGCTTCATCGCTTAAAACCCAATCTGACAAAAACACCTTGATCTTTAAACTTCTACCTTACCTGCAAGTTTCGCCACTGTTGGCTAGGGCATAAAAATACAAGTCATAAAGAACTAATAACGCAAAATAATTAGCGACATAAAAAAAATCGCCCGAGATTTCAGGCGATCATGCAACGCAACAGCTTATGTAATGATAATGCAATGTGCTGGGCAGCCATCGGCGGCTTCTTGAGCAGCTGCCTCAAACTCACTGGGAACCGGGTTTGTATAAGCAACGGCTAACCCGTCAGCCTCCATCCTAAATACCTCAGGGCAGAATTCAGGGCATGATTCACACCCGATGCACTCCTCTTGGTTTACTTCAGCAATCATAATCTTACCTCCTCCTCGAAAATTTCTCTTCCTTTATCAAGGAAGATTATCTCTAATCAGTTTATCATATACTGCCTTTTTTAGAAGTACTAACTATATATTTTAGTTCATTCCCAACATTTTCTTTAAGTATCCTTCATTGAGTAAATGTACTCACAGATGTTCCTTTTCGATGTTTTCTAAAGTCAGATTGATAAACTGTTTGAGTGGCCCGCTTAAATTGCCCAAATCAAGCTCTCCTTTTCACAGATGTCCTTCATAAAGGAACGCTGTGCACCGTTCTTGAAAAGAACCATAATCACATTCCCATCGTCTTTTACGATGACTCCTTCTCCAAAGGCCTTATGTTGCACAACCAATCCTTTGACCAAATCGCTCTGTTGGTTTTCTACGCCTTTGGCGGTGATGTCTAGTGGATTTTTACCTTGACTTACAAGATTAACTTCGCGGAGGAAACGAGACGCTTTCACTCGTTTATGATGATAATAACTCATGGAGCACAGGGTTAACTGGCGTTTGGCCCTGGTCATCCCTACATAGAAAAGGCGTCTTTCCTCTTCTAATGAATCGCTCTGCCCACTTTGTTCCGCCTTGATCGTCTCTCCCTCGGGAATAATCCCTTCCACAAGATCAATTAAATATACCTGTTCCCATTCTAAACCCTTTGCAGAATGGATTGTGGAAAGGGTCACGGCGTTATTGTGCTTGTTTTTATATGAAGACATCATCAGCTTTTCAAGATACGTTAAACGATTGGCAAAATCCACGATCGTCCGTTCATTCTGGGCAATTGTGCTGAGAATATCCAAGAGACCTCCGACGTACTCTTCGGAAAAGCCTAAAGACTCGCAGATTCTCTTCATCGCTTTATCATATTCCAACTGGTTTCGGATATAATCAATGGCCTTAGTGGGTGAAAGTGTATTAAGCTCCTTAAACCGTTTTTTCAGATCTAAGTACTCACTTTTCCCCTTTGACGTCACCCCTGGTTGTTCAGCCAAAATTTCGAAGATGGAACGATCAATGGGTACTTGCTTAAGTAAATCGAGATGTTGCTTTCGAATCGGACAACTCAGTTTAGACCATATCCGCTCTAAAGTAGGCAAGCTTTTATCGCTAAACGAGAAGCGCAGGAGATTTAAAATATCGTTAATCGCCCAGTGGGAGAAAAACCTCTGTTTACCCGACTCTCGCATATAGAAGACAATATTGGCCCGATCTAACTCTTCTGCTAAACAAATAGCGGATAAATTATTACGATACAGTACTCCTACCTTCGCTAAATTGTTTTGGTTCTTAAGGTTTTGGACAATAAACTGATTTTGCTCTTTAATTCCTGCAAATTGGCCCATCTGCAGGACGTCTCCCTTGGGATTTTCCGTAAACATGTCTTTATCAAAACGCTGTTTATTAGAACGAATGAAGCCACAAGCTACCTCTACAATTTGCGGAGTGGAACGAAAGTTTTGCTCCATCCGGAGAATTTTCGCACCCGGGTAAGTCTGTTCAAACTCTAAAAGATACTTTGGTTCAGCCGCTCGAAACCCAAAAATTGATTGGTCATCATCCCCCACCACGAAAATATTGTCCTTAGGTTTAACGACCATTTCGATAATTCTATGCTGTAAAAGAGACGTATCCTGGCTCTCATCCGTGAGGATATGGTCAAAGCGCTTGCGATAAACCTCTAAGCACTTCTGGTTTTCTTTTAACTCCTGAAACGCCAGGGATAGCATATCGTCATAATCAATCAGCCTCGGATGGCTGTTTTGTTTATAGTTTTCATAATCGTTATAAATCAAAGAAAAATTTTCAATCTCACTCTTGGCAAGCTCTTCGGGTTTGCATAAGGTATTTTTTACATAACAAATGGCATTCTGTAACCCCTCTAGCTGCTCGTCGGTAATCGTAGAAAGATTATACTTTTCATAAATTCTACGCAGAACCCCCATCTTGCTTGCAGCGCCTGTTTGTTCCTCAATAATTTCGAATCCGATCCCTCTTTGACGAAAAGCTGTCCGAACTACTTCATAAGCAAAGCTGTGGATCGTAGAAAAATGAATTTTTTTATGAAGTCCTTCCGTTTGGCCGCTTACCATGGTCCCAAAGTTCATAACAAATCGTTCCCGCATTTCCTTGGCAGCTGCCCGCCCGAAGGTTAGACAAAGAATCCTGCGAGGATCTACATTTTCTACAAGAATTAAGTAAGCTAAGCGAACAGTTAGAACGGTGGTCTTACCTGCGCCGGGAACAGCTAAAAGCATGAGAGGACCCTGATTATGAACCACGGCCTGTTTTTGTTGTTCCGTCAAATTAAAGCCTCTAGCCTTGATCTCTGCAAAGAAATCCTTCTCGTTAATCAACTTAAATCTCCCACTATCTAAGCCATATTATTATAATTATATCAGGAACTATGGTTAGTCAACAACTTCCGCAGGCAAAGGCCTGCCCTTCTTATCCCTCCAAGTCGTTCACCAACAAAAACACCCTCAGAAAGCATGAATTTCCAAAGGGTGTCTATAACCTTCAATAATAAAATCCTCCATGTTTTGTGTTAAAAAAAAGTGCGCAGAACAGCATGGATAAAACCTTTAATATCATCCAGATTTTCCTGCAAAATCCGATAAATCTCTGAGTCATCAACTAGCTAAAAAATCCTGTCGTTCCATAAGCTTTAACGTCTCTAGATTACGCAATTTTAAATCTATGAAAGAAAGTTTTCGCTGCATGATATCCTTATCCACCATGACTGTATTCCTCCTTAAGAGCTAGCTCGTAATCTCGAGAGAATATTGCATACTTAACAGCATAGTCCGGATAGGTCTTAATCACACATTCAATAAAATCGCTATGTTCTATATAGTCCCCTTCGTAAACAAGTATACCTTCCTGGAGTGCGCGAAACTGTAACGCAATAGAAACACGATTCAGATTTACTAAATCTATTCCATCATGACCAACATGAAGGCTTAAGGCTCCATCTAGCTCCAATTCTTCAGATAGTGTAACTGGGCGATTAAAAATTACTCCCAAATCGATATCACTTTGCGGATGTTCAAACTCAGTCCCAAGTGAACCAAATAAATAAACAGCAGCTATCTCAACTCGCGCCTGAAAAAATTCTTTCCAAGATTGTAACTCCACGGGCAGTTTTCGCATAGACATTACCCCCTTGACGCATTATATCATGCTAAATACTTATATAAAAGGTGTATGGTAATATTTTACTGAGCATTGAATAAAGATCGAGTATTGGTCGAAATGCCGATGGGCCTGTGTTGTCACACAGGCCCATGGTTGTTCAAATATCGTGACCACGCCAGCAGATCTTAATACAGTTACCGCAGGCAAGTTCGCCGATAGTGATTCGGTTATTCTCGAGCTGTTGCGCACAGGACACGATGTCTATCATCGTTTCGTAATTAGTGCCTCTACTCCACTCTTTCCCGGAAATCGCACCAGCCGGACATGCTCGAACACAGGCGTTGCAGTGTCCGCACTGTCCATGGATGTATGGTTTTCCAGTAGCCCAGTAAGGAGCATTGGTTAAGACTGTTGCCCAACTGAGCCGCGGCCCGTGATCGGGATTAATCAACAATCCGCTCTTACCTATCCAACCTAGACCGGCACAGGTTGCAGCTGTCTTATGAGGAAAAAGAGGGTGGATCCTGGAGATCAATCGGTCCCGTTGTTTGCTGGTGTCTGTGGGGATCTCCAAAAAGCGCCAACCATCATCCCTGAGCTGTTTGGAGATCTTTTTCTGGATATACTCAAACTTTCGCTCTATTTCTAAAAAACGGTATTCATAGATTTGGTCTTCAACCTGCTGTTCAGGATGAATTAGAGCGAGGGAGATTGCCGTGGATAGACCTTTTAAGTCAGGCGGCAAACCATTACTGACATCGCCTATGCCTACAATCTCGCATCCCCAATCCTTGATCTTTTTCAATAGACTGGCTGGATCCAGTTTATCCTGGGCTAGATGCTCCAGTTGGCACACACGCCAACACCTCACTCTCACCAAATAATCCCGTATCTTTTTAACTACTGAGCAATTCCGCCATGTTCCAATTCAACCTGTTCCCCATCACTTAATTTACCGGCGAATGCTCCGAAAAATTTGTAAATAGGGTGATTTTTATTTTCCGGCAAGCGTTTTGTTTCCTCAAAAGCTAGGGTCGCTTGAAATAGAGAAGCCGAAACGACTGCCGGGAAAATCCTGGGAGCGATGGATATAGGTCCATAAAAGATGAAGTCACTCCAGAGCAGTGCAGAGATTGCTTGACCAGCGGCATCCATTCCGGCAAAACCGTTTTGGCCCCACAGTTCTCTAGCTTCCTTCCACATAAACGTACCATTCGAAGAAGCCACTCCCGCAGGCCAGCCATGCTTTTCCTTAATCAGTTTATTACCCAGACAGGAAAAAGCTGTTGCAGGCAGGTTCATGACAGCGGTATCAACAAGGATTGATTGGAACCCCCCTTGACCCACTACTTCCATCAATTTTTCAAAGGAAGTTAGGCGACCGGAAGACTTTTGGTCGTTCTCGTCAAATGCTTGGACCACGACGTGTTTGACTCCCATTTCGCGTAGGGCTTTCACCTGATCAGGTATATCCTTATCCCAAGGTGTAATACTGTTGTAGAGAACACGGTCCAGCAGTCCTTTGGAGGCTGCGTATTCCATAGCTTCGAGGCGAGGTTTTTGTACCCACATGTCAATTCCGAAGGGAAGGTCACTATGTTCCGTGAAAAAGTCAATGTAGTACTTCATTTCTTCTGTCGAACTAGCAACCATGGCAACGAGCGCCGGTATTCCCGTCTGTTCTGAGAGTGCCTCTTGCTGTTTTAAGAATTCCACCGCTTTGGCATGATCAAATTTATGATCTTTGCGGCTTTCCAGGATTCGGTCTCCGTTGTGGAACATAGAAGAAATAAGGAGTGGCGGGTTCTCTCCAAACTGACCTCCCACTTTGAAAGGTCCGATTTGACAAACTTTTTGGTTCCCTTTTAAAGTGAACATACTTTATCACCCTCCAACATTTAAGTTACGTACCCAGCGACTAGCACCGTGTTCTCTGACGGTTTCTACCATAGCTTTTAGATTTTCTAAGGGCGCGGTGGGCCATATATCACAACCCGGCCAGACAGCATCAACTCCTGCGTCTAAACTAGCAAGCACTCCTTTAACTACATCCTCGGGGGTTCCGGTGACAAGGACATTATAGGCATCCACTTGCCCAAAGATCAAGGAATCCGGACCGATTTCCGCCCTTGTTTTTGCCATATCGTTCTTGAATTCAAGGCTCATTGCAGCGGCTCCGCACTTATTCATGTTCCCGATAACGCTATTGGTCCCTCCACAAATGTGCAGAACATTGTTTCCTGGTAGGCCTGCAAAAATCTTTTTCAGATGTGGGGCTATAACTTTATTAAAGGCCCTGGGGCTCAGGATATCCGTAGTTGCTCCCATTTCCCGCACGGTAATATAGTCCGCTCCAGCCTCGTAGAATTTTCTCCCGATGGCGATCTGAACATCTGCTAAACGGTCCAACATTTGATTTATTTTATCGGGTTTTTTAAAAGAAAGCTTGAAAAGGTCGTTGAGGTCCATGAGTTGCCCTGCCAGGGTAAAAGGTCCCAATAGATAAGTGCCAATGGCCACGTCCTGGCCGATATCCTTTTTTAGTAAGCGAATGGCTTCGCAAATAACATTGATTCGACCACGCTCTAAAAAATCATCCGGTATGGGGAACGTTGTTATTTCTTCCTCAGTGTGAATGGTCTTCTCTTTAATTGTAGGGTAGAGAAGTTGTTCGACATTGTCATAGGGATTCATAGCACATCCTAAGGCCTCTGCTTCCACGCATAGGTCAAATGGAATCACGGCGCTCTCGTAGCCAAACAGGTGGTAGGAACTGGCTCCTGCTTTAGCCATTTTTTGGGCGTCTCCGTGCAGATCCTGGAACTTACAACCTATTTCCTCCAAGGCGACAGTCGTTACGTTCCCCATTCCACTGTAACAGGCAGGACGATCCACTTCTTTACCGGCAAAGAGATTGAGCACTCTTTCCCGCGGTGTTAGTGTCAACATTATTCCATCTCTCCCTTACCTTTTATTCGCATCAATAATCACCCAAGTTTCTACTTTAATAGCCAATATTTCCGCCTTACGATAACCTTGTATATTGGATTAGGACAGTCAAGTGTATATTGATTCTTAATACTTAGCCTATTTCGAGTTAGCGAGCGGTCTGCCTTTTACCTCGCTTAGGAATCCGGTCAAGGATATGCTGAATGCTTGGGAAAGCATCGTGGCTATGAGGGAAAGCCATAGCGTCTGAAAAACGTTGTTGGAAATCTGATTCAATGGCTGTCTCCACAAAGAAGACTTCTTTTGCCACTCGATCAGCTTCTACACGTTTTTCTTTGTTCAGAAGGGCAATCTGCGCTCCATCGCCCGCTGCGTTCCCCACTGCTTTAACTTTCTCAAGATTACAGTTCGGAAACATACCAATGACCATCGCACTCTCGACATCGATAAAGGAACCAAACGCTCCAGCCAAGGTGACGCTATCGATATGTTCAACGCCCAACTTCTCCATCAGGTATTTTGCTCCTACATAAAGAGCAGATTTAGCCAGTTGAACGGCGCGTACATCACCGATGGTGATAGAAATGTCCTGGCCTATGGATGTTTCATCAGACCAACAAATAACATATTCCATCCTGCCGTCCGAACCTTTACGAACACGAGGGAACTCTTCAAGGCCTTTGTTAAAACGGCCGCTGGGGCCGATGATGCCCGCTTTGAACAGCTCTGCTATGGCGTCAATGATTCCAGAACCACAGACTCCTTTCGCTCCGAGTTTTTTGTCCTCTGGATACCACACTTCGTTCCCGATGACTTTGTAGCGAGGTTCGAGCGTCTCTGGATTGATACGAAGATTTTCGATAGCTCCTGGTGCCGCCCGCATACCAAACTTGATCTGCGCGCCCTCTAGAGCCGGCCCTGTGGCACAGGAGGTTGAGAGCATATTATGTTTGTTGCCAACGTCAATTTCACCGTTGGTTCCGATGTCAATGACTAGGCGCATCTCATCATGTTTATAGGGTTCTTCGGCAATCAGAACCGCCATATTGTCGGCTCCCACAAAGCCTGCTTCAATCGGAAGTACGTGAATATTCCCGCAGGGATTGATCTCGATTTTTAAATCACGTGCTTTAATATCCATGGACTGTTTGATGGCGGGGGCAAATGGGGAACGGCCCATGAATTTGGGATCGATGTTCAGGGCTATATGATGCATCACAGTATTGAACACCAGTACGATTTCCTGTACATCAATCGCTAACAGACCTACTTCTTCTGTCATTTTCCGGATCAGAATGTTAATGCTTTCGACCATCGTGTTGTGCATTTTTTCCAGGCCATTATCTTCCATCATTGAATAGCTGATACGAGAGAGTACGTCTTCTCCGTAACGCACCTGAGGGTTCATCATAGACTTCTTAGTCAGTACTTTGCCTGTATGCAAGTCGCATAAATAGGCTGCTACGGTTGTCGTTCCGATGTCTATGCCGACTCCGACGATCTTTTCGTTAAAACCTGGTTCGATATCAATGATCTCTCGACCTTGCCAGATCGTAACGGTGACCTTCCATTCGCCTTTACGCAAAACCAGAGGTAATTTCCTCAAAACAAAATAATCCATCGCCAGATTCTCGCCTAGCTTTGAATATTTAGCAGAGAGAGCCTCACGCAGACGTTCAAAATCTCCTCTGTGATCTTCTAAGGTGGCGGGTTCTAACTCGACATAGTATTTGCGAACGGCAGGGTCTAAGGTGAACACCCGCTCTTTGCCCGTCTCTAGAACGATTTGCTGAGCTCCTCGGCTTTCTTCAGGGACAAAAACCAAGATATCACCATGAACTTCCGTAGCACAGGCAAAGCGGTAATTCTCCTCGATCTCTTTAGATTTCATGTACTTTTGCTCTTGTTGGGTCAGTGGGCTGAGATGGCTGACGCGAGACTCAATGCCGAATTTTTCGAAATAGCCTTCCTCAATTTTAACTTTGCATTTACCGCAAACTTTTGAAGAACCACAAACTGATTCTATATCAACTCCGAGTTCGTGGGACGCCGTAAGAATAGTTTTTCCAGCTTCAACTTTGCCGCGCCGGCCTGATGGTTGAAATATTACGTTGAATTCCAATGTTTGTCCTCCTCTCCATAAACTTTTAGGTTACTATTTGAACACCTCAGTCTTAAATGTCTTCAAAAATATTCATCGAGATACTTTCCTAAGAAATACTTTTCAACGAGGCAATCATATTAATGGCATCTTTGAGCGCATTGTTGGCATCCCGGGCATAGCCGTCAGCACCCCAACGCGAAGCTATATCACTGGTTACCGGCGCCCCGCCAATCATAATCTTACACTTGGGATTCTTTTCCTTGATCTTTTCAATAATTTCTTTCATCCCCACCATCGTCGTGGTCATCATGGCCGAGAGACAAACCATATCTGAATCCGTTTTCAGTTGCTCCTCGACAAACTTGTCTAGAGGTACGTCCCTTCCAAGGTCATGAACTTCGAAGCCGGAGGCATCAAACATCATGCGAACGATGTTCTTGCCTATGTCATGCACATCGCCCTGGACAACGCCCATAACGACAACCCCTTTTGAGGCACCTTCTTTTTTAGACATATGGGGTTTGAGAATGTTCAGTCCAACGTACATAGCGTCAGCGCACATTAACATTTCCGGTACGAAATACTCTTGTTCCTCGTACAGACGACCGACTTCAACCATGCCAAGTACCAGTCCGTCAAAGACCGCTGAATGTGGATTGACGTTTTGGGCCAAAGCTTCATTGGCAGCATTACTGACTGCATCCTCGTCGTAATCGATAACCCCTTGTTTTAGCCGATCCAAAATTTCTTGGGACATTGTTTAAACAACTCCTTCATTAATTATTTAAAAAACAAATTAATCTAAAGGACCTTTAGTGTAAACTGTTTTTTCTGTGGCTAAATATATAGGCAAAAATTAACCCCGTTACCGGGTCAGCTTTTATTTGAAGCGGCCTGCATTTATATTCGCCGGTTTGAAGTATAAATCTAAACTTGCTACTCGTTAACGGTATCCACCATAGCTCTCAAATTTGCTGTTAAAGTGGCTGGCGGTATGGCACATCCAGGTGAAATCATAGAGAATCCTATAGAAATTGCATCTCTGACCTCTCGTTTGATATCTTCTGGTTGACCGGTAAACAGGGTTTTAACAGGATCAACACCCCCTACTATCGGAGTTTTAATCCCCTCTAACTTGAACTTATCCAACGCTTCAGGAACATTAACATTGGACTCAACACTGATAGCACCGCAACCTGTTTTGGCGATATCCACTATTATTGGATCCACCTTACCACAGATATGGATTATCACAGGTACACTCAACCCTTCAACCTGTCTCTTTTCGTATTCCCACGCCAAGTTTCGATAGATCTTTGGACTAATCATATCCATTGAGGCCATCATGTCCTCCACACAAATAACATCTGCTCCGGCTTCTACCATTGCCTTAGCAAGCATTGTCCCTGCACGCTCACCTAACTCAATATAGGGAATTAGGTCATTTGGTTTTTTGAAAGTTGCCTTTAGAAAAAGCGCGACGTCAAAAAACAAACTGGCAATACTAAATGGACCGATAATACCTCCCATGATAATAACCTTGTCACCATAATCACGTTTTAAAATCCGAATAGCTTCCAGCAACGCTGGTATACGTCCCCGGCTTAGAAAATCATTAGGAAAATCAACCTTGTCCCCTATATGATAGGGATGTATATCTACGCTTGGTAACCCTGCTTTACCACCATATTTCAAGACAGCCCCAAAAGCTTCAGCTTCATGAGTCTGACAAAACGGCACTCTTACAGCATCAAAACCCAGCATTGAGTGGGCACCACTAGCTAATTTAGCCATTAGACTAGCATCATGAAAGGCCTCAGGCCAAGAACTTTTGAGTTGTTCCATTTGGTCATAAGTTGCGTGTTGGCAAACGCTGATCACTGGCAAGCGGTCTACAGGTTGAATGTTTAGGGCTGCCATAACCCTTTCACGACTGGTCATTGTCTTCATAACTCTTGTTCCTCCATTATCTTAATGAAATTTTTATCAATAACCATTAAAAAAGCTTTTTACATAAAATTCTAAAGTGGGATGATTAGATCTTATTTAAACCTATCGCTGCAAAGTTATATACTTTTTCAGGACAAGCCCTTACACACTTCAGACAAGCAGTACCATTGCACAGATCTAGTCTTAAGACAAGGACGTTCTCTCCTTTATCTGACTCCAGTGATAATGCTTCTTCTAAGCACTGACTTGTGCAAGTTCCACAACCAGTACATCCTGGGAAGGCCTGGTGCCGCTCTAAACCAACCTTTTCGATCACCATAAGCCCCTCCGCTCCCAAATCAGGAATATCCCGTTCGTGCCATTTTAAGACCTCGGCCTCCTTAGTAAACTTCGGTAGAGGAGACAAGCCGTAATTTCGGCAAAAACGCAGATATAAATCTCGCGGCATCCCTTCATCCCAATAGGAGAGTTCCAATAAATAAGCCTGAGAGAAAGGTTCGTAATCACCAAACATGCAGTGGGTTGCGCGTAAGTTCACTGCTAGTTTTTTCAACTCTTCAAGTTCTTGTGGCTGAAAGACCAAATCCCGGGCTAAAGCTAAAGAAGTATTCCCAATCTGGTAGATTTTTTTCACTGTGGGTGGGACCAACCCAATACGTTGAGCTTTAAGTGCATCAACATAGGTTCCTGATGCGCCGGCCATATAGGCTACCTCTATTTGATCCACCTCGATACCAGCAGCCTTACACAAGGCAATGTAACCCGCTCTGATGGCACCAATAGCTTTGCCAGCCTCGCCCAGGTCCTGTTCACTAAACCTCACATTGTCTGTCAGATGTATAAGGTGATCCTTTGTTTTAATTCCCGGTAACTGAACATAACCATTGTTTAGAGCCAGATCGATAAGGGAAATAACCCCAGTACCAGTAATCCCTTTGATACTTCCCTTGGTCAACCTTCGAGTTATTCCTGTTAAAAGATCAGTTTCAACGACTGTTTCAGTTAGCATAGCGGAGTTTAAAACGGATACAGCATAATGTTCGCCTTTTGGGTTAAGGTCAGAGATCGCACCCGGCCCTGCAAGCATTCCAGACCGGATATGTTGTCCTTCCAATGCAGGCCCGGCTGCGCAGGAACCAGTAATGATTTGACCACGCACTCTCAAGGCCATCTCGGCATTGGTACCATAATCGGTTACTAAGGCAATTTCCTTCCGCTCCAACATCCCCGATTTAAGCATCATTGCTAAGGCATCGGCACCAATTTCATGTTCAACCGCCGGGGGAATCACTACTTCCGCTGTTGCGGGAAGATTAAGCCCCTCGATATCTCTCGCCAATAGCAATTTACCGTCCCGGTTGGGTTCAATAATCCCCATTGCCTGTTTTTTCCTTTTACCAGCATAGGCCAAATCCCTTACCTCAATCCCTTCGAACAGGGAAAGCTGGATCGGATTACCACAGACGGCTAGACGTACCACATTGGGACTGATGTCACCCAAGGCAGTCAAAACCTGGTTTACGGCATCAATCAGGATATGATGAGCGGAGTCAAGTCCAACCTCAATCGCGTAAGTCAGGTGATCCATGACGTTGGCTCCAGGTAAAGGATGTCGGGCAGTAATTACTGTTTTAATAATCTGCCCTGTATCAAGATCAATTGCCTGACCGCGAAGGCCACTCGTTCCCAAGTCAAGGGCTACTCCAAGGTTTTTCATCAGTTATTCAATCACCCTCTCTTACCTGACATGCAACGATAGCTGTATTCATGAGATCTTGATTCAATTCCTTACCGATAACTGTCAATTTATTTTCACTATAATTTTTCCCCTCTGACCACTCTTGATTAATGTGTCCCTGGACAAAATCCAGAACTAGCCACCTGTCCTCCTCTGTAAAAAAGAAACCTTTAGCACGGACAATTTGGCCGAAACTACTCTCTTTGAAATTGCCAAACAACTTCAGTAATTTTCCCTTTGACACAAAGCCTTGCCAAGTTATTCCTATGGATTGATAGTCATCAAAAAGGGCTGCATCGTCTGCGTTATCGTCCGACATAGTTTTAATACTGCCTTCCCGGTAATCATTTACTAGAGCTTCGATAGCTTCTCGACCGTATCTAGCTTGAATAAGCTGCACTTGGGGATTAATTCTTACCACTCTACTGCTTATTTCGCTGATAACCTGTGGCAAAACCAAGTCACTTTTACTTAAAACAACTAGATCAGCTAAAGCAATCTGACTATCGATGAATGATAACATTTTCAATTTTGAGTCAAAAGAAAGGCAATCTAAAAGCAAGGTAACCCGGATGGTTGTAATAAACTTTTCAAGACTTAAACTCCTCAAAATATTTAAAATACTTTTAGTGGTGGCTATCCCAGTTGGCTCAATCAACAGGCGCTCAGGCTGATAAGTCCTGGCAAGGTTAGTAACCTGTGCTTTAAGATCGGCATTTAGAGTACAACAAATACAACCGCTGGACAATTCCACTACTTCCGTTCCCCGCCCAGCTAAAAGGGTTCCATCAATCCCGACTTCACCAAATTCATTAACTAACACCGCCAATTTTTCCTTACCAGACCAGCCATCAATCAAGCCTTTGATCAATGTTGTTTTACCGGCCCCAAGGAAACCGCCGATAAGTTCAACTTTCACAGCTTAACCTCCACAATTTGGTCAAGGTATGAGGGCTGGAAAGACATGACTTTTTCAACCCTCACCCTGATACCATACTCTTAGTTATATTTCTCTCTCAGTTCCTGCCAACTAAAGCCATTTGATACATCAGATATCATTTTAGGAGCTTGCTGAGCATCTTTGCCATAGACCCCTAACTTGTAAGCAGTAACGTACTCGTTAGATACCGCGCCACCGCCGCAAACAAACGGTATATCGATACCCGCATGAGTCAATTGGTTCGATATTTTCTCAAAAGCAGTCATTGTGGTGGTCATTAGGGCTGTCCCGGTTACCATCAACGGCTTATATTTCTTGACCGCCGCCACTACGTCATCCACCGGCACATCCTTGCCAAGGTCTATAACCTCATAACCATTGGCTCTAAAGAGAGCATTGACGATCTTTTGCCCCAAATCATGGATATCTCCCTCGGCTGTATGGGTTACAACGACACCCTTTTTCTCCATTTTTTTGCCTAGTTTGGCTTCGCAAAGGTCAATTCCCTCCAACATTGCATCAGAAGCTATAATGACCTGAGGCAGATAGTACGTCCCATCGGCCCACAGACGGCTAACCTCTCCCATTCCTTTGATCAAGCCTTCATCAATTACCTTCAAAGGATCCATATTAATCAAAGCCTTTTCTACTAAACCACCAATCGCATCGGTATCCCCTTCAATAACACACTGCATTATTTCCTGTATCACTGTATCTTTTGAAGTTACCTTAATTTCCTTGACCTCACTGGCTCCGATCAAATCATAACGTGTTAATATGTTGGCATAGCTTGCTAATGTCATCTTATTCTTCCCTCCTTATCTCGAACCTTATAGGCCGTAATTCTTGGGTTCGAAACCCTTAACTTGCTTTTTGTATAGTTCCACACACTCGGAAATGAAATCAGCCTCTTTATCTGGCAAACTTTCTAATGTCCGCATTGAGGAATCAAGCGCTTCCCGCTCGAAGGAAGACATGATCAGCTTGCTGTCTTGCTGCATTAATTCACCAGCTTTAATAGCTGCAGCCCTTGCACGTGCATAATAGGATTGCGAATTAGCGACGATAGCCTGACCAATTTTATAAGCGTTATCAGGAGCCAGAATAAACCCGTGCATACCACGGTATTTATCGGAGGCGACCAAGATATCTTGTAAATCTTTGGCCTTGCCCAAATCAATCGCCGAGTTCATCATGGCTACATCATAGCCAAGGATTTCAGTAAAGACAGCGACTGTTGTCCCGCCGAACATATCGTGGTATTCAACCGCCTCGTTACTCCACAGGTCACAGCAGGCTGCTGCTAAGTTACCCACTAAGTCACTATGCGCGCAGGCAGAAGCTTTTCCTTCCATAGCAATTGGCACACCACTAATGGCCTTAATAATGGGATCCTCATAACCACAGTCTTTGCTCGGTCCTTTTGCACCCTGCTCGTAAGCAACTAGTGAGCGTGCTGCGGCAATTGACCGGGTCAACGCAGCAAACGTATGCGGTACGGATCGATCTTGATATCCACCAGCCATGAACATAGCCACATTAGCCTGCGCACAGTTTGTATCTCCACCAGGAGTTGCCCCATGTTTTTTTGCAATCCCTACAATTTTTGACCATACATGTTCCATATCCAAGCTGCCTAAGACCCCAATGCCAAACAAAACACCACGAATATCTTGACGAACGATTGTGTAATCGGTAACTTCTTTGCCACCCACACTTTCTAAGGACAAATTATCAGCTCCACCAGCTGCACTAGCTTCGAAGCTTTGTAACATTACCCTCAAAGCCTCGCTATCCCATATTTTTTCTTCATCAGGCTTGCGATAATCAGCAATAGTCGCCCGAATGGCGCTTTTTAGGCCATATTTACGGTGATAATCCTCCATTAGCCGCTTTGTTTGGGCGGCAATTTCCCCTCCCCACGTCGGGTTCCTAGTCATCTGATACACATGTTCAAGCTCAATTTGGATACCGGGAATTCCTATGGCGACACAACGGTCAAGAACATCGATCACCATTTTCTCATATTCCTTAACCAGTGACTTTTGTGACTTTTCACTACCTGGACGTGGATGGGGTACTAACTCGGGATAAACATAACCTGCGCCAACCGAAAAACCCCGGCCATAGGTTATTGGATTTTTGGCTGAACCGAAAATCATTTCGGCTGCACTGCCATAAGCCATTTTGTCATACCTTGCCATTGTTTCATCTCCTCAACATTTAATTTCGACTAAACTTTAGGATTCAAACGTAACGTAACGTCTTTAGCTGCTTCACCTCCATTTGGTTTATGACTCGGTCCCTTCGACTCTTTATACATGCAATGTTTATGCCAATATTCTGAATTATTAAACCATTGGTAACTCCTAGCTTCGTCTAATCCTAAAAAACAAGGGTTGTTCCGCAATGGAACAACCTTTGTAAGTTAACGCCGAAAGTGCCTTATTATCCCATCTTCGTAAGAAGTGTTCTAATATGTAGCAATTATCCATATTGGAACACCCGTACTCACTCTGAAATCTCATATCCCAAGAATTTTTCGATGATTTCACCCTGATGCCCTTCACTCGCCAGATGCCCTTCTATTAATATTCAATCCCTCTACGGCTTGGTACCCCTTGTTGATAGGGATGTTTATGTGTTTTTAACTCCCACCAAGAATCGGCACACTCGTGAATTTCCTGTGGCATTCGACGTCCGGTTAAAATCCAATGAGGATAACTATTTTTAATTAATCCAAGAAGTATTTGCAAATCTAAAAAACCATGATTAAGAGCGTGGCTTATCTCGTCCAGAATAATAACCTGATATTTCTTTTCTTGAAGGACTTGAGAGATATAGTTCAAGGCTTCTTGAACCAGTTCAATAGCAACTTCTGGGTCTCGGTTGACCTGAAAACATTCGCCACAATTCATACAGTGTTTCAAACCACTACGTATCATACCAGCCCAACGGCACCCAACTCCAAATTGGATTAGTGGAATTCCCAAACGATATAGACCTGTTAGTTCGCCACTATAGGTGCTACCTTTAAGGAATTGAATCATCAGGATCTTCTTATCAGGTGCTAAAGATAATAAAGCCTCTCCTAGCGCAGAGGTAGTTTTACCTTTGCCATCACCAGTATAGACCGTAATCATAGTCAGAACTCCCCTCTAAACACAGAATTTTAAATTCCTCTGTAATATCAGGATTCTCCCTTTCCCTCTTTTCGTTGGAGATTTATTCTTCTTAATTCAGCCCGGTAACTGCATTAAGAAGACTCCTTGTTTCAGTGGCGAAGTTACCCTTACTTTTTTTGATTTAAGCAACGAATTATATTAATAGCCTCTTGAACTGCATGAGATGCATCCCTGCCAAAACTGTCCGCTCCCCATCGAGATGCTAATGTCTCATTAAGAGGAGCACCTCCGACCAAAATCTTAATATTGGGAAAGCGTTCTTTCAGTTTGCGGATTGCATGTTTAATTTCGAATGCCGTCGTAGACATCATGGATGAAAGACAAATGATATCCGCATTACGCTTTTCTTGTTCCTCGATGAAATGTTCTAACGGGACATCTCGGCCCAAATCCCAGACAGTAAAGCCCGAAATGTCAAACATCATACGTACAATATTTTTACCAATGTCGTGAATGTCTCCAGACACTACACCAATAATAACTTGTCCCTTCTCTTTATGTAGGACTTCCAGTTGTTGCACCTTTAGATGAGGTCGCAACAATTCCAAGCCTGCGTACAAGGTGTCTGCACACAGAAGCATTTCCGGCACGAAGTATTCCCCTTCCTCGTAAAGACGACCTACTTCTTCCATCCCTGCCACTAGCCCTTCGAAAATACAGCGAGAGACGTCGTACTGCCCTTCTATTGCATAATGACAAGTTTTCTCTACTTCCTGAATATCAAAACTGATTACAGCTTGATGTAGACAGGCAAGGATTTCATTTTCTTTCGGTTTTTGAGTCAAGGAAATTCTCCTTTCCCATACGATATAGCTATGGCCGTTTCACACGCCATAGACTAGAATATATTACCCACCGGGATATCATCGTAATAGGTTACGGTGGCGCTTGAAAAACTCTATGTAGTTAAAGAGATATTTTACCTCACCGCTGTCAAAATCGCTGATGATTCGCAGCACTGCCTGAACGGTAGAATCACTGAGCAAGTCCAGAACACCGGGACTCAAAGAGGAAAGAAGTTCCTCCAGATCTTCCTTCTCTATCCATATGTATGAAAGAGCAATCCCTATAGCTCCTGCTATTGCTTCCAGAGTTTCAAAGGAAGGTGTCGTAAGGTCGTTTTCAATTTGACTTATCAAGCCTGGTGAAACTCCGGCTTTATCTGCTAAGGCGGTAACTGTCAATCCCTGAGCTTCGCGAATAGAGCGAAGACGATCACTAAGCTTATATACTTTTTTTCCTTTACTAAGTAAGTAACTAATATTAACATTAAGAGCGTCGCAGAGCTTTTCTATATCTGATAAGCTCAATCTCCTGTTGCCTTCCTCGCATTCAGTTATGGCATTAATTGGCAAATCGCTGATTTCTGCCAATTCTTCGATAGTCAGGCCGCGGGCGATACGTATCTGGTGAATACGGTTGCCCTCGTCTTGGGATCTAGGCAAATTTTCCTCTACCAAGTAGGAAACTGGTACGTTAACAGCCACGCTTAACCTATTTAGAACGTTAATGGATGCCTTTTTTACACCACGTTCGATACTGCTCAAAAACGAAGGAGATATGCTAGCCTTTTTTGCAAGTTCAGTTAGCGTTAAACCTCGCTCCTTACGGAATTCCCTGATTTTACTTCCGTAGCTCATGAACAGACACCTTCCCTCTTAAGGCTAAACGGATAGAATAGGCCAGTTCAATAAGTTTTTAAACTAGTTTATTATCAAACTTCTGGATTCGGATTTTAACGTCTTTGGGAACTGCGGCGCCAATCTCCACTTGGATAGCCTTGATGATAGCACATGGGACAGGGCAATCAGTATGTTTTATATGTTCCCCTGCCGATCGGTAAATTACCGATTCAGTAATCTTATCAAATATGCCCTTTTTCCAGTCCAGTTCAGCGATATCCTTGTTCATACTCCTCAACATCGTACAGGCAGAAATAATCCTAACCTTAACGGTGGTTTGTCCCCCAGACTGAACTTGTATTACACTTGTGAAACCACAGGCACCTGCGAAGACCTTAACCTTCGTCAACAGTTATTTCCTGGTTTCTAAATACTGGACAAACCTATACATCCAGCATTTTCACTTCGCCGACTAAACAAAGTGGTAGCATCACAGGATTCTGCTACTAAAGTCAATACTCTCGTATTAAACGCCCATAACGCCTTAATTGAGTTCACCAACTAAGTACAACAGACGTGCGACGGTTAGTCGCCCCTAAAAACAACTCCGCACAAGCCTTTCAACTGAGGGTACTTGTGCAGTGGTTAATTCTAAGTTCATCGCTAAGCAATCCCTAGTAGTTCTTTCCTACCCACTAACCATAAACCAGGTGTATTCACTTCCTTTCGTTTTCTGAATAGGTTAGTGAAGCAATCGTCTGTCTTGCCGACTCCACTGCGTCTTTAGCTTGCCAAATATTCAAGTGGTACTTATGCACCACTATAGTATGAATATTCTGATTATTTTTTATAGGAGCTAATACGAATTGGAATAATATCGAAGGCTTTTTCATCCCTGCTCCATAACCGCTTCACGGCCTATGGGCTAAATTACCCATTATACTTTCTCCTTAACTCCAACCAACTCTTACCCGCAAGAGCGTCTTCTGCCATTTGTGGGGCCTGGGCTGCATCCGCTCCGTAAATCCCGAATTGAAAACTCGTTACAAAGTCTGCTGTGACTCCACCACCACCACCACAGACAAAAGGCAATTCTAAACCCCGATGGCTTAACTCCTGCGAAATTCGTTCAAACGCGCTCATGGTTAAAGTTAATCCAGCCGTTCCCGTTAACATGACCGGATGATATTTTTCCACAGCTACCAAAACCTCTTCAACTGGTACATCTTTGCCAAGATCTATTACTTCGAAGCCATTGGCCCGAAGCAAGGCATTAACAATTTTCTGACCTAAATCATGCAAATCTCCATCTGCTGTATGGGTAACAACCACCGCCTTTTTCTTATAAGAATGACCCATCATCGCTTCGCAAATTTCTATACCAATTTGCATGGTATCAGAAGCGGCTAAGGTTTGGGGAAGATAGTAAATCCGTTCTCCCCAGAGATGGCCAACCTCTTCCATACCCCTGATCAATCCCTCCCTAATCACTTCAAGTGGCGTGTGCTGCTTTAGCGCTTCTTTGACAACTTCTGAAATAGTTTCGTTTTCACCAGCTATTACCGTGTACATAACTGCTTGTAAGCTGCTACGTGGTAACTTAGTTTTACTTTCCTTTGATCTTGAATCCTTATGTAAAGCATTTAAGTCATAACGAACAAATATATTTGAAAACTCTTGATTAGGTTTCACATGCACGCCCCCTGTCTATTAATCATCAACCCCAATGTCTTTTGAACTAATAGAATTTCCATACTGTTTTTTACCGAGGTGCATTAGTGCGAAGATAAATTCGATTCAATTAATGCTGGCATTCTGGCGTAATTTACGGTACAAAGTGTTACGCCCAATACCCAAGATCTTAGAAGCTTGGCTAACATTATCATTGCACATGGTTAAGGTTTTGCGAATCATGTCGGCTTCGTATTGACGTAAAAGCAGCCCATTAGCAGGATGAAGAGTTGTTACTTGTTGTCCGGTTATTCGGGCTGGTAGATGCTGGGGCAGCAAGAGACCACCATCAGCAAGAAAAAGGGACTGTTCGATCACATTTTCAAGTTCCCTTACATTACCAGGCCAAGAATAGCTTTGTAACGCCTCGTAAAATTCTCGAGAAATTTCCGTACCATCTAGCTCGAGTTTTTTACCTATTTTTTGCATTAAATACTTTGCCAAAATACTGATATCACAGCTGCGTTGCCGTAAACTTGGTATTGTTAGGGAAATTACGTTTAGTCGATAAAAGAGATCCAACCTAAAGTTTCCTTTTTCTACCTCTTGGGCTAGGTTTCTATGGGTAGCTGCAATGACTCTAGTATTGACAGGGATAGCTCGTTCACTTCCAATTCTGCTGATTTGTCTTTCTTGCAAAACCCTTAATAAGCTAGCCTGAATTTCAAGAGGCATGTCACCAATTTCATCCAGGAAAATGGTTCCACCACTAGCCAACTCAAACTTACCCGGACGCCCACCTCGACGTGCGCCAGTAAACGCCCCATCTTCATAACCAAAAAGCTCGCTTTCGACCAGTCCTCTGGGTATCGCGGCGCAGTTAACAACTACAAATGGACTATTTTTGCGGGCACTATAATTATGTATAGCTTGAGCAAAAAGCTCTTTACCTGTTCCGCTTTCTCCTTCAAGTAAGACAGTACTCCCGCTGCGAGCTACTTTTTGAGCTCTATTAATTGTTACAAGTAGTTTGTCATCTGAACCTATGATATCATCAAATGTTAAGCTTGCTTGAGCTCCAGCTATGCTATTAGCCAATCTGTGAACCGTATTAATTTCACGAAGCGTAGCTATAACACCATTAACTGAACCGTCAGTAACGATAAAGGGTTTGCAGTTTAATGTAAACCTTCGGTGCACACGACCGTTTTCCCAAGCAACCTCTCGTTCGGCGATGGTCCGACCAGTCTTTAATACATCCAAAAGAATAAAATCTTTACCGAAAATTTCCTCAGCTGGACGACCGAGGCAATTTTCGGGGTTGAGACCAAGGATTTTACCTCCAACGGGATTCAAGTTAACAATTATACCTTCTCCGTTAATATAAATTAAGCCCTCAGACATAGTTTCCATAATTGTTTTGACATGACTATAAGCAAAAGCTAGCTTGCTAACTTCAGTATTATATAATATTTGATTTTCAATAGCTCGAGCTGCTGCTACTACTATACCTAGACTATGGGGATGGTAATCCAGGTAAATGCCGAATAATACAAGCACTCCCAGTAATTCTTTATTTGGTCCTAAAACAGGTGCTGCCGCTCCGGTCAAATCATGAAAGACTCGGCAATAGTGCTCAGTTGCGAAAACTTGTAAAGGTTTCTTTTCAATGAGAGCCAAACTAATTGCGTTAGTACCTATTGAGATTTCACTCCAATCTACTCCTTTTGCAAATCCCAGGTGTTTTACCTTTTGCTTCACTACCGGATCACCCAAGACCTCTAGTAACACTCCGCGGTTGTCAGCTAAAATAACCAAAAAGCCCGAACCTTTAACGAAATTATACAAATTATTCACAAAAGGCGTAGTGAGTGAAATCAGTTCTTGCTGTGGTTTAGCCGATATCTCTTGCTGATTAAGTAACTGATCAATTTGTGCATAAGGATTAAGCCGTCGGTCCCAACAGCGCTGCCAAGAATTCGCAACGGCTTCTCTAATAATATAAGGTTCAATTTCAGAATTTTCAACGAATTTTGACCAGGCTGATTTTATTCTCTCTGCTTTATGTCTCATGTTAGCACACCGCACTTACTTAAGATTCAACTCCACTGCCTAAGAAAATTAGAGATGATAAGTATATTTTATCATATAAAAAATACTTTTGTTAGAAATTAGGCAAATTTTCAGAAACTATGGTAAATAATAGTAATCGATAATTCTTTACTATTTTGAAGAGAAACCTTTTTCATGATCATAAGGCTCTTAACGACTTCACTGAACACATCCGCTTTCAAAGTCATTTTGAGTGTGCAACAATATATGCGAAAAGAACCCTATCTCAATGACCCCGCAACAACTCCTTCATTTAATAATTTAAAAAGCAAATTAATCTAAAGGACCTTTAGTGTAAACTGTTTTTTCTGTGGCTAAATATATAGGCAAAAATCAACCCCGTTACCGGGTTAGCTTTTATTTGAAGTAGCCAGGTCAAGGTATTAGGGCCGGAACCACCACATGACTTTTTCAACACTCAATGTTACCTGAGCCAACCGAAAAACCCCGGCCATAGGTTATTGGATTTTTGGCTGAACCGAAGATCATTTCGGCTGCACTGCCATAAGCCATTTTGTCATACCTTGCATTGTTTCATCTCCTCAACATTTATTTTGACTAAATTTTTGGATTCAAATTTAACGTAACGTCTTTAGTTACTTTCACCTCCATTGGGTTTATGACTCGTCCCGTCTACTCTTAATACATGCAATGTTTATGCCAATATTCAGAATTTTTAAACTACTGCTGGCCCTGATCTTTGACTAACCCTAAAAAACAAGGGTGTTCCACAATGGAACACCCTTTCCTAACGCGCTCTTAAATTTCCTTATTATCCAGTCTTTGTAATAAGTGTTCCATTATGGAACAATTATTCATAATGGAACACTTCTTACGTCGCTTTTCATAATTATTTTTAACAAAATTTAAAATGGAAGCTTTCCAAAAACCATTAAATTATAAGCAGGAATCCAAAGTCCAACCACTGTCCAAGCAATTAAAGACCAAGCCAGACCTTTGGCAGGAAATTTACCATAGGCATTTAACCAGACTTCTAACGTCAGAACCACATAACCTACGCACGCTAAACCTAAATAGTTACTTTTTGCTACTAGACTTGATCCACTAAAAAATATTATTGCATAAATGCTAGAAATTATTGCGACAGTTAAGGCAACATTACCTATAGATCTCATGTCTTCTAAACCCGTCAAAAGCGCATAAGAAACAGATAAATAAAATACCGCGTGAGCAAGAAGCAATCCGCCTGTCAATGGATCTTTAAAGTACGATGACTGAATTATAGCTCCAATGACAACTATAATTCCTACAAAACTAGTAGCCGCACCAGTTCCTTTTGGCTCACCATAACCCAAAAAGAGTAATGCAACAGGCAACCACATAACACCTATCAAAACTAATAATGCTGTTGTCATACTAATCTCTCCTTTCTCCTACTTAGGGATGCATCTTTGCCATTGTTTCATCTCCTCAACATTTATTTTGGCTAAACTTTAGGATTTCAAACGTAACGTCTTTAGCTACTTTCACCTCCATTTCTTTATGACTAGTTCCTTCTACTCTTATACATGCAATGTTTATGCCAATATTCTGAATTGTTAAACTATTGTAGGCCCCGGTCTTTGTCTAAACCTAAACTAACAAAGGTTGTTCTGCGATGGAACAACCTTTGTTAGTTAACGCTTAAAGTGCCTTATTATCCTGTCTTCGTAAGAAGTATTCAAATACGTAGCAGCTATCCATATTGGAACACCAATTTAGCCGCTTGTCCTTATAGTTCGTTTTCACCTAAGTAAATAAAAGAATCCCCACCCAGTTAAAGGTGAGGATTTGAGACTAGGGATTACATCTTAACTTGTATAAAGCAATCATGTGGCAGTTCATCCATTGAAGCCAATTTCTAATACTTAATGAATTTGGTTCCCAAAGTACCGCAAATAAAACATCTTTCGGGCACTACCTTCTCAATGTTTCCGCAAATAGGACAAAGATAGTAGAATACTTCTTCCTCCTGCTCCAGATTATCTAGTGCTTCTTTATATAGTCTTGCATGAACCTCTTCGGCCTTTAGAGCATATGTAAACGTTCGCACTGCAGCTTGATTTCCTTCTTCTTGTGCCACTTTTAAAAATTCTGGATACATGCTTTGGTATTCATGATTCTCTCCATTAACTGCATCGTTCTGCTTCAGCTTTTTTAGAGTAAGCAATATATTTTCGATTAGCCTGAGATTCTCCAGCAAAAGCTTCCATTAAATTCTCTAATGTTTTTTGGTTATCCATAAAGTACCCTCCCATATAGTTCTTAATTATCGTTGATAAATAATATACTACAAAACAAACGTAATTGACTAATGGCTCAAGGGAAAACAAGGGGGAAGGAAAAGAAAACAAGGGAACAGGTTAGTTGTTTTGGCTTCCAAATCCAAAACACTGAACCTGTCCCCTTGTTTCAACTTTGTGGTGCAAAATCGCACCCACAAACCCTTGCCATTTTTATGAGCTGTCAAGGATGAGTTCTAAAGCAAATTCACGATACTATTTACGGTTTCTTTGTCTTCAACAAATTTAACGCTGATCGTTTCACCGATTTTCAGGAAGGGTAATCTTTCTGATATGGAGATATTCGCAGTAAAGACATCCGCCTGTCCTTCTAAGAGGATATAGTAATAGGTATTCCCTTCGATAACGACATTTTAGATATCTGTAATCTTAGCCCTTACTTCAAATACTTCTTTGGATTCTTGTGCCTCTTTTTCTGTTCTTACAACACTTTTATTCGTAAACTTTTCAACTGTTTCTTGTACTGTAATATCTGTGATCACTTTTTGATAATCCCCTGCATCGACTAAAGCATACATCTTAATAAGCCCTGCTTTATCTTTTAAAGCCATGAAATACGTTGGTTTTCCGTCCCACCGAAAAGACCGATTTTCTTTTCATGCACAGCTACAATCCAATAAGGTGTTCCTTCTTCATCTAATTCATAGCTAAAGTCTCCGAAAATATCGGTCCTATAATTAAATCTTAAGAACCTTTTTAGATTACGTCCAAATCGTTCGCTTTCAGAATACATGATATTCTGTTTTGGTTTTTCTAGAGTTACTTCTCCATTAATCATATCGACCATAATATTATTGGGAATTCCGGCTTGCTTATTATTGAACCATTTGAAGAATCCCGCATATTCCAAAGGAGATACTCTAACCGGTTTTCCTTGGTAGTTAATCTGCGTGTAATCCGAAGCTACGCTAAATTGTGAGACCAATTCAACAATCTCACCCATTTTTCTATCCCCTAGTCTTTGCGCTGTATCCCTATCAACTGTTGGAATTTGATCAAACGCTATTTCAGTAACATCTTCTGCAAAAGTTTTGTTCCTTTCCTTTGTCAGCTAAGTCTTTTTGGGCACCATGCTCTAAGATTTAACGAAGGTTTATTTTAGCTATGCACTTAAGGATTTCGCTAAAAGTAGTAAAAGTCTTTTTTATGTCCTGAAAACTGTAGTGCAAATCGTGCTCTCGGCAGAACTAAGTTCCCACTGAGTGGGTAATGGCTGCCTGGTCAAAGGAGGAATTACGACCTTAATAAAGAATATTAATAATTAAAAACATTCTCTAATAACGAGGTATTATGATTATTAATCTGAACTTGCGGATAAAATTGATGATTATTCTGGCTCTAGCAGTAACACTTCCTCTTATAGGGAGTAGTTATGTTCTCATTAACCAGGCTGAAAAGGC
>LADV01000140.1 GCA_000961805.1 Peptococcaceae bacterium BRH_c23
CTAAAAGAACATTTTCAAAATACGGCCACTGGTTCAACCCATAGTTTACTGCATCATAGAAATGAGTTTTAGGAACAGCATTTCGTTTCATCTCTTTAAGCCACGCCAAAAAAGCGTCCATTACCGGTTTTAGTAAGGTAAGACGTTTTTTATAACGTTCTTCAATGGAATAGTTTTTTAATTTTTCGTCTATATCGAAGAGGGTGTCACAAAACTGAAGTCCCTCATAAGAAGCAGTTGTTTTCTTTTCTTCTTCCGAAAGAGACTGGATGCAATTTGTGAACCGCCGTCGCAGATGAGCCAGGCATCCAACTACCGTTATATCGGAGTTTAATTTATGATATACCTCATATCCATCCGAGTGGAGAAATCCAAGGTATCCCTTAAGAAATTCCTCGGCGGATTCAAAGGCTCTACTTTGATGATATTCGAAGTAGACAATAGGCGTATCATGAATGCCTGTACAATACATCCACATATAGCTTTTCTGTTTGGCATCACGACCAGGTTCCCTAACAACTTGAACGAATGTTTCGTCAGCGTGTAAAATCTCCTTCTTCAAAAGGGTTTCACGCATGTGATTATATATTAGGGAAAAATGATCCTCGGCACACTTTAGTACCCAGTTGGACATGGTCTGCCTTGATATTGCAACGTCATAGCGTTCAAATTCTTTTTCCTGACGGTCAAGGGGCATGGCGTTCACATATTTGCCGTTTAGGATAGCCGCAATTAGTTCTGCGCTGGCAAAACTGCCAGGGATAGGCTGTTTGGGCATATCAGCACGGACAAAAGGGATCTTATCTCCTTCTGCCTGGGTTTGTTCACAATTTCGGCAGGTATATACATGCCGGCGGTGTTCTTCCACTTCCATATGGGAGGGCACAAACTTTAGAATCTTTGTAACCTCTACCTTCATGTCGTGGAGAGAATTATCGCATTTGGGGCAGCTTCTTTGTTCCTCCGGAAGTTCATGCTCAATAACGGTTACAGGAAGACCGGAAAGATCCCGTTCTTTCTTACCCTTTGTCTTTTTCTTGCGCTTCGGTTTAGCCACGGAATCCTCGAAGGAGGGTTCAGCAGCACCGGGATTTGCCAGAGCCTCAGCTTCATTAAAGAAAGACGGTTGCTCATAGCCTTCCGGGTAAGTAACGGAATCGGAAGAAGAACCAAAACGGTTTTTGTTGGACAATTTTATTTGCTCCATCATCCATTTAATGTTTCGATTCATTTCCTCCAGAAGTTTTGCCTGCTGACGGCAGATATTAATAAGCTCCTCACGGGACATTTGCTCATAATTTAGTTGTGTGTTTTCAGGTATTATAATCGGTGTTTTCATAGATCCAGTATATCAGAAATGGGTAGAAATCGACAGGAAAACCCTGTAAATTGACCAAAATTCGCCGAAAATATGCGGAATTAAGATTGTAAAAACTAGATAACTATTCTCTGTTTTACCTCCTTGTGAGCCTGGGGCTGATCCATAGGAAGGCCATCAAGGAGCCAGCGAAATTCTCTTTCAGAAACAGTTATGACAATACGGTTTTCATCAAACTTCCACTTGAAAGTGCCCTTGCTTAACTTACGGTAATATAACCACCATCCATTATTCTGCCATCTTAAGCATTTTATCTTGTCACCTTTTTTATTGCAGAATACGTAAAGGCAGTCAGCAAAAGGATCAAGTTTAAATTTAAGCTTTATAATGGCTGTAAGACCTTCTATTGATTTGCGCATATCACATGGCGAGGTCGAAAGAAAGATTTTTTGACCAATCGAAGTTTCTAGCATACTCCATGGATTGCGGCAATAACTTCCGTCAAGGTGGAACGGTCAAATCCAGGCTGAATTTCCACGGAAAACGGTCCAACCTTAATAACAATTGGTGAAACTTTAGTTTCTAAAGAATTATTCACTGCAATTGTCACCCAGCCTTCTTCATTTGATCTTGAATTTTCTTCTGTCTTAATCTTGTTAAGCCAGTAACGCAATGTAGAAGTCTTAACGTTATTTTCCTTACACCACTCTGGGATAGACAAGCCGGATTCTTTGAAGGAATTAATTTGACTGCTACGGGATTCGGGAATTTTCCCCACTGACATTAATAATACCTCCAATCAATTTGATGAAGGTATTATCTCACAGCTAAAGTTACGATACCATGTGCAAAGTATTTGACACTTACGTACATTCCCTCTAAAGCATACTGTAAGAAAGCAAAGGTAGGAGAATCCTGAAGCTTTGCCCCGTTATAGCCAATTTTGGGGAGTTCACCCGTCCATTCTTTGCGTCCTTTTCTCAATTTATATTGAATGAGCGCCCGTATTAACAAGGATACATTCAGTAGCATCATCAATGCTCTCACTCGATGAGGATGCTTTAAAAAGATAACTGAGGCAAGGCAGGGTTCCTTGTAGTACCTGAAATCAATCTCAACCACCATCTGATCCTTGTAATAGGCCACAATATCCTTATCGGTGGCTTCCTCAACAGGGACATTGGAGACCAGCACGAAACATTCTTCCGATTGTTTGAGTGTTTTAGCCTTTTCCTCATCAAGTCCTGCGATGCTGATATTGATTTTCCATGTGGATTTATATTCATTTGGAACTTGCACTTTCAACGAAGGTCTGCCCGGTCTGCGTTTTAGTATTTTTGTCTCTTCAAATACGCCCTGACATACATAGGCTAGCTTACTGTGTTTTTTGGTAAATCGTTCCCATTCCGCGACGGCATCCGCTTCACAGGCAAAGGTCTTTTTCGACACCTCTTCAATGGCTGTCTCCAGGATGTGGCGCTGTCGCTCTATTTTGTTGTCATATCGGGAATCCCCAGCTGAACTCTTTACCACGATGACTCGTAAATCCGTCTTCTCAAATTCTTCTTTAAACGGTTGTACGCTATAGTTGCAGGCTTTTTTGCTTTTGCCAAGGACTCCAATATCCTGCCATTGGTTATCCTTGTAGGCTTTTTCTACCATTCTATCAGTGTATCGAGTCAACAGAATATATGAGGGCAAATCATATGAAACTGCTAAAACAATGGAGAGATGAAGCCGTGCGCGAAGGCAAAACGGAATATATTAATAGTCAAGGAAAGTCATTCGATATTAGTCTTCAAACGTGCTTGAACTGTCATCATGACCCTGTATCAAGTACGTCTGATCAATTCTGTGTTTCATGCCATAATTATGCTGCTGTAAAGGCAAACTGTTGGAGTTGCCATTTGCAACCGGTTCATCCATCCTGATTCTTTTATAAATAGCAAGATCTAATGAATTCAGACCCGAATGTTAAAGCCCACATGGGACAAGATAATCTTGATAGAATGAACCAATTTATGACTCAATCTGGAGGAAACATGATGACCAACGGAAGTGGTGTTACAAGTTCTGGGAGTGCGATGATGAATTTCTAGAGTCATACTAAGTACAGGGAACCAATTTTATGAGTTTACCCATTGTGGTTGCTTTTTTTAAACTTAAGAATATAGGGTAGCCCCCTATACTATACTCAAAATGGTGGTGAGTGAATGAACGGGCTGGTCAAAGAAATAAAACACATGAAATCTCTGCGTCAGAGAACGGTTAGAAACTGGAGACACGGAGGTAGTGGACGAAGTACTAAAAACGGTGTTTCGCATGATGAGATAAACATCAGTAAACAATAAACATTGACACTCCCCATCGATAAATCTAGGGGATTCTTGGGAAAGACCGTCTATTGACAGTTTATTAACCAAGCTATCCTTGCATGTCCTGCAATTAGTTAGTTGCATCTCATACAGCTAACAATCTAAGTCCTTCTGCTAGTATGTTGTGCGAAGCATTAATATCTCTATCGTGCTCCGTCTGGCAATTAGGACACAACCATACTCTCAAATTTAGATCCTTAACGTCTCTATTTCGGTATCCACAGCAAGAACAAAGTTGACTTGATGGAAATGACATGCCTATGACAACAATCGTTCTGCCATACCAAGTTGCCTTGTATTCTAGCATTGATCTAAACTTAGCCCACGAAACGTCGGCTATAGATTTCGCTAATTTGTGATTTTTAATCATATTCCCTACGCTTAAATCCTCTAAGGAAATAATTTGATTCTCACTAATTACCTTAGTGGATAGTTTCTGTAGGAAGTCATTCCGCCGATTAGCTATTTTCTCATGGAGTATAGCTACTTTGTTTCTCACTTTATGACGATTACTACCCCCTTTCTTCTTTCGGGAAAGGGACTTCTGAAGTCGTGATAAACGTAGTTCTTCCTGCCGATAGTGTTTAGGATTCGCTACTTTTTCTCCAGTGGATAATATGGCAAAGTCTTTAACACCTAAGTCAATTCCGACCATCTGCTTAACTTCAGGAAGGTGAACTATTGGAGTATCCACTAGGATCGATACAAAGTATTTTCTCGCTGGATTACGACGAATTGTAGCATTAATGATCTGCCCTGCAACCTCTCTCGACTTAGCAAATTTGACGAGACCAAGTTTAGGCAGCTGTATTGTGTTGCCAATTACCTTGATCGCTGTACCATTATTTTTACTGGTGTAGGATTGAACCGGATTCTTTTTAGACTTGAATCTAGGAAAGCCTAGTTTCTCTTTAAAAAATCTCTGATAGGCAAAGTCTAAGTCCTTTAGTGTCGCTTGAAGTGATGTCGAATCAATTTCTTTCAGCCAAGGAAGTTCTTTCTTGAGTTGTGTTAGGTTTAAGCAACACTGATTAAATCCAAGAGTTCGCTTTTCCTCTTCCCAAAACCACTTTCGTTCAGCCAAGAAGTGATTAAACACAAAGCGATTACAACCTATGGATTTAGCAATCAGAACTTCCTGTTCCTTATTGGGATACAGTCTAAATTTAAAGGCTTTATGCAACGATTGCTACCTCCTTTCAGAAACCTTCTGACTTTCGATATACTGCTTCACAATAGCTAACGGCGCACCACCAACGGTAGAAATAAAATAGGAATTAGTCCATAAGGTTGGCAATTTAGTGGTGAGTTCTTTGAATTCCTTTCTAAGTATTCTCGACGTTTTTCCTTTGATCGCTTTGATCACCTTATGAACCCCGAATTGAGGATCTACTTCAATTTGAAGATGCACGTGGTCAGGCATAATCTCCAGTTCTATTAGCTCAGACTGAAGTTCTTCGCATATCTCCCTTATCAACTCCTTTAAGCAAACTTCAATTTGACCGACCAAAACTTTCCTGCGGTATTTTGGACACCAAACCACATGGTACTTGCATGAGTAGACAATGTTGTTGTTAGATTTGTATTTTACTTCCATACTCAATATTATACTAAACGTATGTATATAATACAACAAAATGTTAGAATTGCCTTATATCCCCATAGTTGAAACTAGGGGCTTTACGGCAACAAGTGGTAAATTTCATATAGCCTCATGAATCACTTCCACCCGCTCAGCGGGTGGTTTGCTCTAGCCCTATAAGGGCTGGGTACAGGCTGAGCCTAAAGGCTTACTGAAAGTTCCGCCAACCGCACTCCGCCCCGAACTACCCCTAAAGGGGTTGTGGGGCTATTTTTTCTTGTTCTTTTCTACTGGCTCACCCGTAAACGCTACTCATAGCTAAAGCTTTTTGGAACCACCTGCATAGCAGGTGGTTTTCGTTTAGACAATAAAAGTGGCCGAGGATTTAATCCTCAGCCACTTTTATCTCGTGTGGAAGTTGAATTATCCGTTGTGCACCGTATCCTTGATCAACACGGGGGGAGGATATCCGCAACAAATCGAAGTAAGCGTGGGGTACGGGTGGAGATATTCTTGCCTTTAAGTTGAAATAGGATGCAGTTGGGACGAGGGAATAAGGACCAATATTCAATTGCTCGGTTGTAGTATGAATTTTAATAAATAATGTTTCGTTTATCAATAACGAACTTCTACCGGAGTTCCTATGGTTATCTCGTCTTCATAGACTATAGAATCATAGGCCAGGACCGTCACTCCTTTTTCAATTGCAAGCTTCAGCGCCTTAGCAAAGTCCGGATCCCTTAACTCATAAGGTGTAAAATATTTTATGCCCTTCATCTGGATGAGAAAGAAAATGAAACCTGCATACCCTTCTTCAACAGCTTTGATCATTTCATAAATATGCTTACAGCCCCTCTGAGTAGGAGCATCTGGGAACATGGCAATACCTTCGGTTTCAAGTGTTACTCCTTTTACTTCTATAAACCCTTTCTGATCTTTAGTTTCAAAGTACAAATCAAATCTTGAATTACCGTATACAATCTCTTTGGACAGCTTTGTAACATAAGGAATTTCCTTGATTTTCCCCTCCTTTATACCATGATATACAACCATATTGGGGATTTGTGAATCGATATTGATCAGGACATCTCCTTTATATGCGGCTATAATTGAGTACTTTGTCTTCCGCATCGAGGTTTTTGCTTCTTCCAAAATCACCGTAGTTCCTTCCTGTAGTATTTCTCTGCACCGTCCCGTATTTTTAACATGAACAATTTCTTCCTTATTGTCAACTATCACATGAGCAATAAATCTATTTGGCCGTCTTATAAATTTAGCAACTTTAACGGATGTATACTTCAATCTTGGACCCCCTTTATCTAATAAATCATGGCCTTCCTGATAGTCTTAATTTTTCTAGAATGAGAATACAAAGAAGGTACTTCTGGTTCTACTTCATTCCAGACCCATCCCTTTGTGATCTAAGGGTTTATAACTGTATTAGCATTTTTCTTGACTTACGACAGATCATCAGGAGTAATTTGAGAAATATCCCTTTAAGCAAGGGGTAGATTACCTTTATAATATTGTATCAGGTTCCACAAGTACAAGAAGCTGGTCTTTAGTTTAGGAGTTAGTGTATCGCTGATCCTACTGAATAGGATAATGATCTATTGGAAGTATACACCAAATTAAATAAATAAACGATTGCACATCATGCTGATTTTCGCTATAATCAAACTAGTTGAATAACAGAAGATAGAGGTGGGTCAAACAAGAGTAGCTAAGATGAGGTTGGAGAGAAACCTTTGATCCTTAGCGAAAGGGGATGGCTCCGAAGGGTGGATTTCTCTTAAATCCATGCCTGGTTCCCGGATTAAGAGTCCTTGAATTGTCACCGTTTTTCGGTGAAGAGCTATCGTTTTGTGTGCATTATTTAATTATTAATTTTTTTAATTATTTAATTTTGTTTAAAACAAGGCGTTAGTTTAATCTACGCCTTGTTTTTTATGTTTTGTAACAAAAATTAACACATAGTATGGAGGTTATCATGGCAAACGTATCGTAGTTGGTGGGGGTTGTCCTTAAATAGAACTAATCTGGCTGGATACTGATAAAACCTAAGCTGATAAGTTAGACGCTCTAATAAAGCAAAATTATATTAAGAGTAATAAGAAGTAAGGAGTGGGAATATGTCATTTGGAAGAATTCTAACTGCTATGGTCACACCCATGAATGAGTGTTTAGAGGTTGATTATGAAGAAGCAAAGCATTTAGCTTTACACTTGGTTGAACATGGGAATGATGGTATTGTCGTCGCAGGGACAACTGGGGAGTCTCCGACAATTTCAACTGAAGAAAAAATCGAATTATTCAAGGTGGTTAAAGAGACCGTTGGATCACGGGCTGTCGTAATTGCCGGAATAGGCTCAAATACGACTGAGGCAAGTGTAACGTTAGCCAAAAAAGCTGCAGCAGTCGGAGTAGACGGGCTGATGGCGGTCGTACCCTATTATAACAAACCGTCACAAGAGGGTTTATATCAGCATTTCCGTAAAATAGCCGCTGCGACCCCGCTACCACTAATGCTTTACAATATCCCGAGTAGATCTTCCGTCAATATGCTCCCGGAAACTGTGCTCAGACTCAGCGAAATTCCCAACATAACAGCACTTAAGGAAGCGTGCGGAATGATGGATCAGGTCAGCGAACTTAAACGCATTCTGCCTGAGAACTTTGCCATGTATAGCGGCGATGACTCTCAAACTTTGCCGATGCTGGCTTTGGGCTGCACTGGTATCATCAGCGTGGCAGGACATGTCATTGGTGACGAAATGAAAAGCATGCTCGATGCGTGGTTTGCGGGGG
>LADV01000061.1 GCA_000961805.1 Peptococcaceae bacterium BRH_c23
TCAGGCTCCTGCTCTTTTAGAAACGACCGCAATATCCAGTTTTCATCCTCTACTTTATTAAATGCTTTTTTCAGCTTATCCGGTGTTAACATAAATTTAACCCCCTCCACAGCATTTATAATTAATTTTTTCCCGCTCAGAAAAATTGCCTATTATAAAATTACCATTTTACTGACCTCAGCAAAATGGTCGTCAATGTCATATCCAGTTTTTGCAAGCAATTCTTGCTTTATCTATTACTTTTGCAAAATTCCTCCATTGTGTATATTCAAGCACGGCAGCAAGTTCTCGAGCATACCAGAACTCGGAACCATCTTCTGAAATGTGTTTTATACTCTCAAAACTTGCATATTCTTTGGCATTTAAATTTGGCATACTTCTGCACCCCCTCTATTATCTTTCATAAGAGTATCAAATTTTTTATGACGGAAAACTCACTATTTTCACCCTGCCATATTGTTTAGCATGTTGTCATCGCATATTCCTCGTCCAAGGGTTATGGTTCCTGTGAGTGATGCGCAGAGAATATGTATTGTTCTTACCATGCCTTCACCGCCATTTAAACTAATTTCTATACCCTATCAAATATCTTTACGTAATCCTCATATATAAAATGCCGGTGCCTTGATTGGTTGTTCGCCTGTTTCAATATTCCACAGCCAACCATAGCTTCTACGACTTTGGCCACCGTATTATAAAGAAGAGTTTAATTCATTGGCAACGGATGGTATCTTTATTATGGGATTTTTTTCAATATACTTATACACAAGCATAGCATTCTTTGATGCCTTACCGAGTACCATTATTTTTTCTATATTCTTATTTCTTATAGCAATAAAGCTTTCTATCTGTTTTATAGGGTTGTCTGCCGCTACGATTATAGCTTTGATAAAAAATTTCACCCACTGTGCATAATTTCCGTTGAGCTGTGTGCTTGAAAGCCTATCAAAATATTCAGCCTTATCCTGGAAGAGATCATATGACAGTGAGATAACCGGTTTTGATAACACTTTATTTTGCAATAACATCAACATGGCAAGTATTCTGCCAACTCTGCCGTTTCCTTTTTCAAACAGGTGGATTATTTCAAATTGGTAATGAACAAGTACAGACTTTATGAGTACATCAATGTTGTCGTCTGCTGTTATAAATTTTTCAAAGTCATCTAAAGCTGATTCCAGATCTTCCGGCGCAGTGGGATTGTACTCTTGTATATTTGAGGAAACATAGGGCTTTAGAAAAATTTGCGTTTCTCTAAACTTTCCAATATTCTTGCAGCCACTATCCTTCAATGCAATGCTTATTTATAAGTGATTAATTTTAATTCACTTTATTTGATTTATGCCTCCCGTATCACCTTCATTAGCCGACAGATAAGAGGACAAGCCGTCGTAGAGGTCCAGCCGACCCAGTCCGACAGTGGGCCAATTATAGACCGTAGGATCAATAATTTCACCTGAAGCAGCTTGCGTAAAGGCCGCTTGGATAGTAGCCTTTTCCCAGACTGCCAAACCACTGATTGTTTCATCCACCTGCTGGCGTGTTGTAACTCCTTCCTGGGGCTGAACTAAATTAGGAACTAGCGTACGTAGTTTGGTTTCTTGATCTGCGCTGATAATCCCTGTCCCTCCCACAATGACCAGATCGGTGGTTGTTCCTTTGTGGGCGGTTAAGAAACTTGAAGCGGGCTTCTGGTATGGTATTATCAACCATAATAACCGGAGAAAAAGAATGCGCAGCCAAATTCCCGGCGGTTAAGGCATCGGCAAAATTCAGACCCGTCACTACATAAACCCGGTCCGTATTAAGGGTTAACCCCTGGGCTATAGCCGTTGAAGTCGCATAACGGTCACTTCCAGCATAACGTACCACTCCTGGCAAACGCTGAGTAATAGCTTCCGGGATAACGTAACTGCCGCCCACCACAATGGTGGAACTGACTTTTTGCGCAGTCAATGCTTGAACTGTGGGATCCGGGAGACATATAGGTTGGATATTCTAATATAATACCATAGTAACATCAACCGTATAAAAGGTAATGGTATTGTCGAAATATGTTAAAAGAGTATGGTCCCCGCATCGCGCCTGGGCCTTACTCTTTTATCTAATCTTATACAAATACCATTTGGGTATAAAAGAGGCCCCCACCGTTTTTGGGTGAGAGCGAAGCTAAAGGGGAGATGTGTCTTATGAATTATCATGCCCGGGATTTGGTTTATCATACGAGGGGGTGAATAGACAAAACATACCAGCGTACAGACTCACTACTTGGATATAATAGGATTAGAATGGTAGATGAGGCTTCTTGAAGAAATACAGCCACACCAACTTACAAGAAGTTATTTGTTCCATTTTATGTAACCAAAAGGGGGAGAGCTTAACGGGCCCCCCTTTCTACATCTTATACAAAAATCAATTGCACGTACTCAACTCAAACTCGATCTCGAACGGCCTTAACTCTCCATTGAACTCGCGTGCTGGATGAATTTACAAATAAATATAAGACAAACAGAAAAAATAATAATGAGAATTGAAGAGGAGAAGGACAATTGGATAGAAATATATTAAAAGTATCAGAGAATTTTGAGATAATTAGGAAAACGCTTGACACAAAAGGAGGTCACTTTGTTGAAATTAACGTTTCCACACATGGGTAACCTTTGGATTATGGCACAAACACTCTTTGAATCGGTCAACATAGATGTTGTTGTGCCTCCAGAAAACAGCAAGCGTACCATTACGCTTGGTACCAGATTTTCACCCGAATCCGCTTGCCTCCCGCTTAAACTTAACCTGGGTAATTTTATTGAGGCGGCGGAAAAGGGTGCTGATACGATAGCAATGACCGGAGGAATCGGACCTTGTCGTTTCGGCTATTACGGAGAAGTTGAACGTCAAATCCTCAAAGATGCAGGATACCCTTATGATGTGGTGATTCTTGAACCGCCGGATGGAAGTTTTCTTGGATTAGCTCAGCGTATCCGCTATTTGGTAGGCAAAAAAGTCTCCTGGGTTAAAATTCTTCAGGCAATGCGATTCGCCTATCAAAAAATTATTGCTTTGGATCAAATTGAAGATATGATCCATGCAGCGCGACCGCGATTAGCTCAAGAAGCAGAGAAATTATACGACGAAGCAAAAAGGCGAATGGCCCAAACTATGAGTTATACAGGAGTACAAGAAGTGGTCCGTTGGCTTAAAGAAAGTATTCGTGAACGGCAATTTAGTCATCA
The DNA here is from genome assembly GCA_000961805.1 of Peptococcaceae bacterium BRH_c23. The sequence continues at coordinate 3,234 of LADV01000061.1, forward strand.
GAATGCTGATAGGGATGAATCTATCGGAGAACCTCTACGTATTGGCATAGTAGGAGAAATTTATACTGTTCTCGATCCGTTTAGTTCTGCAGATGTTGAACAGCAGCTCGGTCAATTGGGCGTTCACGTCGACCGCTCGATTTATTTATCCGGGTGGGTAGGAGAAAACGTATTCCGAGGGTTAATTGATGGGTACCGCTCCATGAATTCTTACCATAAGCTAGCCAAGCCCTATTTGGCCCATTTTGTAGGAGGACATGGTCAAGAAAGTGTAGGGGCTGCCGTAAAGTTTGCCCAGGAAGGGTTTGATGGGGTTATTCAGCTATTTCCTCTTACCTGTATGCCTGAAATAGTAGCTTCTGAGGTTTTACCTAGAGTTCAAAACGACTATCAAATTCCGATTATGAAATTAACCATGGATGAACATACTGGACATACGGGGGTACAGACGCGACTGGAAGCGTTTGTAGATTTATTAGAACGATCACGCATAAATAAATCAAGAAACATAACCAGTGAAGAAGTGAAAAACTTAGCTGGAAAATAAATATGGTTACCTCAACAAAAGGGGTCTACTCTTCATCCCGATAAAGATCAACATAAAGGTTGCCATTAGTAGCCAGCACAGCAAAAGCAACATCCTCTGTGTTTTTAATTCCCTTTTTATTGAGTTCTTGATAGAGCCACTCATGGTTTAATCCACTTTGTAGTAGATTTTTTCCAATTATTTTACCGTCCAAGATTACCTCGGTTGCAAGTCCTCCATAACTGGTTGACAAATTTAGATCTTGGGGAGTTAATGGCCTAAATTGTGATTTTAGCTGAACGCTCAATTTCCCACTTGGCTCAAGAATTGAAAATTCAACTTGATCTATATCAAAAACTTTTTCCTGTCTGAGTTGCTGAACTAAATAATCAAAAGAATAGTTTAACCCAGCCATATTATTTTCAAGGATCTTTCCATTTTTAATTAGAATAGTCGGTTCGCCAGCTAGAACTCTACGAAGTGGCTCGTATTTTAGTGAAAAATATGCGACTAACACGATAATTAGTGTTGTAACTGTTATTGAAAGAATAAAATTTAAAATACCTATCTTAAGATTAAAGGCTAGGTTACCTGCAATAGTCCCAAGTGTTACTCCTGCCACATAATCAAAATAAGTAAGGTGAGCTAGACTTCTTTTTGTTAAAAATTTGGTGGCTGCAAGAAGTAGTATCAGTGCTAAAACTACTCTTAATATTATGGTTAAAGGCTCAAACAAAGGAAATCACCTCCATTGGAAGTCCTCAGGGGAAAATTATTTCAATTTGCATTTTAGAGCTCTATTGGCTTAGTATGCTCTCTATATGTTTCTAAGGATCCTTAGTTATGTTATCATTACATTCTTATACAAATACCATTTTGGTACAAAAGAAGCCCCCACCGCGTTCCCGATGAGAGCAATGAGGAGGAATAAAGGCCCTGAGGGATATTGTACCCAGGATTTGGTTAATCATACGATAATTATGGAATGAAAAGCGAGAATAACCAATTAAAGCCCTGGCAGCCGAGGGCTCTTTTGATTACACATGGTAGAATCGTTTGTAGATGAAGGTATTTCTTGCAATAGAGGGGCTATCCAATTATGCTATTACTTTAAATGATCGTAAAGTTTTTGTGATACTCACTATAAAAAGTAAAATATTTAAGTCTCTTTATTATTGGTACTTAAAAACTTTAACTTTATTGTATTGCAATGAAGGACATCACTGCTTTAGTAACATCAACACTGAGAACAGGAACATCCCCTTATCCCTTTCTCTTATTATCCCTACCCCTTTGAGCGGTAGCTCCGGCACCGCCTCCACGAACATCTCTTTTAGCTCCTCTAGCCCAGGAATCAACCTTTTGTCCATGACCGTCCCTGTTATAATTCCTCTGCTGAGGTCTTGCATTTCCCATGCTTCTCCCCCGCATGGGTGCCGCTTCAGTCAATCGGACCTCTACGGTTTCAGGTTCTTTCGTTATAATTTTCAGCGCGGCGGACAAAAGGGTCACCGAGTCATTGTCTGCTAGTAACTCTTCAACTACCCCTTCTCTCTTGCTCTGGGTCAAGTCTCCGTGAATTCCTTCCGCTGAATAACCACGCTTGCTCAATGCCTCGGAAAGTTCATCCACCCGCCGCTTGGTTCGAGCAAAAACAATGGCCACTAGTTATTGGGGGACAGGACACACAGGACACAAGGGGACGGTTCTTCTGTGTCAACGTCTAAGCCTTTCGGACAATATGGAATGGAAAGCCAGTGATCCTGCATATTTGCCGCAGGCTTAATCCATCATTTCTTAAACGACTCAATATTTTGTTTCGTGCATCCTGGTCCATCTTCTGTAAAGCCGTTACTGGTTTACCTTTCATTATTCTCTTGGTGATTTCATATGCTTCGCTTTCGCTGATTCGTTTGGTCTTATCGCAATCCAGGCAGTGGTCTTCGTTACCTTCTTCTGTGAATTTTTTAAGTCCTTCAATTGCTTTTTTCTTTTCATTATGTACAATGCTTAAGATTAGACTGGTATCAGGAAATGTGGCAGTATTTCGATCCGCTTTGTAATAAGCAGTGCAGCTGCTCCATTCATATTCCTCTGGTTTGCTGATGATGGATGCTTTGACGGGATTTTTGTGGATGTAGCGAATGACTGTCAGTAGGTATGCGTCGTCCTCCACGCATTCACTCTTAAATCGATCTTGAAACACGTGTCCAATTCTTTCGTATTTCCAGTTGTACCAGTAAGCGTAACTTATACCCAAGCGTT
>LADV01000059.1 GCA_000961805.1 Peptococcaceae bacterium BRH_c23
AAAAGTTTATGTTGTGACGGTACCAGGACTTCCGGGATGCGTTACCCAAGGCAATAATCGGAAAGAAGCCCTTGAACGGATACAGGAAGCGATAGAAGGTCATATTGAGGCTTTAAATCTAATCGGCATGCCGGTCCCTAAAGGGAATATAGAGTTCGATGAAGTGCGGGTGCATGTATCGTGAGTGTGTTGCAAAAAGACCTAAGCCCCGAGTATCTGAACTCAGGGTTTAGGTCTTTTATAGTTTCTTCTGTCTTAGAATGTTTGGTTATGAGCCATCAAATGATACAGGTGGATCTACTTTGTAAATTCCGATAGGCCTGGAATGATGAAGCTTTGTCCTGGGTAAATAAGATCTGGGTTATGCAGATTATTCGCAAGAATTATGGCTTGCATCGTTGTACCATAACGTATTGCAATGTGGTAAACTGTATCTCCTTGTTTCACGATATATCTTGCCCCAGACTTAACCTCAGTTGCGGGAGCACCTTTAACCTCAGCAGCGGGAGCAGCCTTAACCTCAACCCACATAGGGTTGGAGATTGCCTTGTTACCGTCCGCATCGGTGACGATAATGTTATACCACGTGCTAGCATTCGGTTCAAAGGAGAACGAGAGACTTTCCCGATTCATGCTGGGTGTGGCAAATTCCTTTGACATAGCAATTTTTTTGCCAGAGGTAAAGATTTCAACCTTGGAAATCCCTTTTACAGACATAGCATCAAAGGAAAGGCTAAACTTGTCTCCATTGTTGATACTAGTGCTCTGCCCAAAGAGGTTATTTGAATAGAGAATGGGCCCCATAGTGACATAGGAATTACCCTTTAATAAGGCATCCATATAACTTGCAGAGGTCAGCTCACCGGGAATATTGACATAGGTTCTGGTTTTGCCACTGTAGAGACTGGTCTTCATATTCGGAGTTAATACATCATGGGTGTCGCTGCCACCGGTGAGATAGTAGCGTTTACTGCCGGTGAGGCTCGCTGTCCAGAAATCCATAGCTTTATCTAGAGCCTGTTGATTCTTAGCAGCTTTTACTCCTCCGTTGATTTCGATCAAATCAAAATTCGAATCATAGCCACCTGGAACTGCAGAGGCTGCTTGGGCAGTGAACAAACCATAGGCAATATAAGGATGATTGGCAACTATAATTGTCCCGGAATCATGTGCTTTCTTGACCATCGCCGGAAAATCCATATAGGGATCGATGGAAAACTTATCAGTAATCATGTTAGTTGCAGCCGTAGGCGTCACCGGGAATATTCCGAAGTGAGCCCAACTTGGGGATACTTCTAAAGAAGGAAGGTAGGTCACGTTTCGCTTGCTTGCATAATCGGCTACCTCACCGTTGCTAGCGATAGAGTCATGATCGCTAGTCACGATCACATCTAATCCATTGGCTAGCTGGGATTTGATCAGGTTAATGGGTAAAGTGCTGCCATCTGACTTATTAGTGTGATGATGCAAATCTGCAGAATACCAATTCGCAGTAGGAGCAATCAACTTCTTAATCGTTACCTCAGTGGCCTTGTCTGTAGCACTGTTCCCTTGAATCTTGATTGGTAACGACTCAAAATAGCCACCGCTGCTTACTTCAAGATTATAGGGACCTGTCGCTACAGGAATTTTAGCGAGACCAATATTATCTAAATCTGTAAAGAATACTGTTTGGGCAACGTAGCGAACAGCCGGAGTCGTTACGCCTAATAATTCCACCCTGGCATCAATCGGCTGACCCGCATCGTTTTTAACTGTGACTGTTATCTGTTCTGTTGAAGCCAACTTTAAGGTGCCAGCATCATAAGCTTTGCCAGTAAGAGTGAGCCCAGCTTTTTCGCTAGGAGAATATAGCTCTTTCAGAGCATATACTTTGTAGGTGTTCATGTCTTCGACTTTAGGCAAGTCAAACCCGAAGCTTCCGTCTTCTTTACCAATAACCCAAGTAAAGGTTTTCTCTCCTTTTTCGACAACGATAATTGGAGATTTGACAGGGGTTGACGTGGCCGAATCTAACACCTTGCCGGAAACCGTCACTGTTTCTGCTTTAACTTCGTTCATTAATTGATTTAAAGTACCTTCCAGGCTCCCTTGATTATCGATTCTAAAAATGGCCTCAAACTTATAGGTCTTACCCGGTTCATAGGAGGTCTTTCTCTCCGTATCTTTATAACCTGAACTACCCCAAAGATCAGCGGTTTCCGCTTTTAAGTCAATGAGGCTGACACTATACTCTTTGTTGTATGTGTTGACAAATTTGTTATAAGGCGCACCGACACTTTTGTCAGGGGCAAACATAAAAGCCCCTTTATTACCTAAAGAATATCCAGTGGACAAGCCAGGACCGTCCGTCGATACTGACTTATCATAGGCATCCCCGTTCGCTGGATTGCTAACAATTGTGTTAATCCTCAGGTAGTTGTCATCATTACCCAAGACATAGTAAGTCACGACATCCATTGGGGTCTTGCCTTCTTGAGCAAATTTCCGAGTTGAGACAAGTCCTTTATTGCCGTCGCCAACTCCATCACCGTCAAAGTCAATATTTTCGGAAATCATCATTGTTCTAGGCTTAGAATTTTCCGGGCCCCAGCTGTCCCAGTTGTCCATCAAAAATTCCATGTCCCAGATGGTATCAGTGCCTGCTTTTAGACTGCCATTCTTGGCTGCATCTAGAAGACTTTCGGAACCTGATCTAGAATCAACCATCAAGGATGCATCCAGAATACTATTGGGCGGGTACCCCCAAGGATTGGGTGTGCCCACGGAGATAGCGACGGCGATATGACTGTTAAACATAATCAAATCGTCTGAGCTCAGGGCCTCACCGTTCTTAATAAAGGTGCCATCCGGTAAAGGTACGCCAGCATCACGCAGCTCCTGGACTGTCATAATCACAACCTGGTCATTGTGTGGTTCAGCAGCATAGGCTGATGGTACAAAGGAAAAACATAGGATAAAAATTGCGATAAATAAGGACCGAAATGTAAATCTGTTGTTTTTCAAATCATTTCCCCCTCCTAAATAGTACAATCCTTTGGATACCTGATACCCTTGTGAATAAATCCCTCCTTGTTGTTACTTAATCAGCATGATTTTCCATTTTATCTTAGTATAACAGCGACTATAATTTTAGATAATTCATAATAGTTAACTTAATTTATGAATAATTAACTTCTCTACCTCTAGATTCGTTGTATTACTTGGAAAATGCTGTACAATAAAATCACACTGAAAATTATGATCTCAAGCTTGAGAAGGAGCGAGTCAGAGTTGGATTTTTTAAAATTAAACGTAAGATTTTACCTAATTTTATGTTTAGTTATTATGTTAGGCTTGCTGAGCGCATGTATTCGTGAGCCCATTGATGGACTAAATTATACGAAAACAGATGTGGTAGAAATTGATTTTTGGTATGGCTTAAGTGGACACCTTGGGGAGACTATGAAGGAGTTTATCGATGAATATAACCAACAGCAATCTAAGGTTAGAGTAGTTGGGGTGGCTCAAGGGAATTACGAAAAAACGGCCCAAGCCTTAAGAGCATCAATTGTCAGGCGGAAGCCTCCAGCGGTAGTGTTGCTGGAAGATCAACGAATGCAGTTTTTTGCCAATGTAGGGGCTTTAAGTCCTCTAGATTCTTTAATCAATGTTAATGCAGATTTTCACAAAGAGGATTTCGTAGATTCATTTTTACAACAAGGCCAGTTTAAGGGGAATACCTATGCTTTACCGGCTTATGGCACAACCCAAGTCTTATATTACCGCAAAGACCTCTTTACTATAGCGGGAATTAAACCTGACACATTAGACACGTGGGAAGGGTTGGCGAAAGCTGCTAAAAAGCTGACCATGAAAAACGGTCAAGAAGTTTTGGTTTATGGTTGGGAACCTATCCAGGGACCGGAAAATCTTATCGATGCAGCTATCAGTAGGGGAGGAAAATTCCTCAGCGCAGACGGGAAAACGGTAACGATTGATGGAAGGGCATGGATAGAGGCTTGGGAGTATTTTAGAAGGGCTATCCATGAGGAGAAAACCATGAAAGTCAATTATGGGGGAGAAGGATGGGAATATTGGTATGCAACTATTCATGATGTTATACAAGGTCGGGCCGCTGGATATACCGGTTCCAGCGGTGATCAAGGAGAACTGGATTTTAGTATTATTGAGGCCCATATACAGCCTAGCTGGGAAGGGTATGCAGGCTACCCTCGCGCAGTAGCCCATGCCCGGGCTCTCTGTATTCCCCAAGATGTCCCTCAAGTTCAAAGGGAAGCCGCCTTTGAATGGATCAAATATATGACCAGTTCTGAAATTACCGCCCAATGGTCTATCAAAACAGGGTACTTGCCTGTCAGAAATTCTGCAATGACCACAGACAGTTACCAGAAGTTTGCCGAGGAAAATCCTCAAATCATGGTTCCTTATCATCAGACCAAGTTAGCTACGAAAGTTTTCTTCGACCCGACTGGGGGCAAAATTTACGATGCCTTGAAGGTTGCCGCAGAGAAAGTGGAAATTCAAAATGTCCCCGCGGAGATCGCTTTGCAAGAAGCAAAGGAGACTTCGCAGGGAGAGTTAGATAAGGCGCTGGCTGGGGGGGATTCCCTTTAATGCCTCGAGTAAAGCATATTAAAGTAAGAATTGCCCTTTATATTTCAAGTATTATTGTGCTTATTATCCTGGCTATTAGTAGTTCAATAAGCTGGGTATACAACAAAAAACTTGTAGAACAAACTGGTACGATTGCAGCTCAAAAAATGAGAATTATTACCATGGGCCTGGATAAAGAGATTACTGCTGTCCTAGGACTTTGTGATAATATTAGAGATAATGAAGAATTGCAGGAATTGATGGCCCTCGAGGATAGGTCTCAAGGGAACGACTATGCCCAGATGAAAGCGATCTCGAATATTTTACGGAAGAGTGTTTACTCTCACACTTCTATAACTTCAATATTTGCTATTGGCTTACATAAACGAGTCTATGACCCTTTATATCAAATACAGCCTTACAATGAAATCATCGCTAATTATAAAGCCTTCGACGAATTTATTGCCTCAGGGAAGTTTAATGCTTTCTCCGCTCCTACTAACTTTCCCAATAGGTTAGACAGTACAAGTAACAGGGAAAAATCGGAGATTACCTTTTTTAGTCAATACATGAGTAATTACGATTTCAGACATTTTGGCTATATTTTGATTAGCATTAAAAAAGAGCAACTTTTCCGTGAGCTAAGTCAAATCCATAAGCAAGTGTTTGATTTTACTTACATAATTGATGAAAAGGGCGAAATCATAAACAAGATTGGCGATCTACCTTTGCAAGATGAGCTTATTCAAGCCTATGCAATGAAGCCTGATAAGGTTAATGAAGTTAAAAAAATCAATAGTGATGAATATTACCTTATCAGTCAGTCCCTTAGTGCCTACCCTGATTGGAAAGTCGTGGGGGGAATAGCGTATAGAACGGTTAAAAAGGATTCGAGATTAATATTAAATATTGTCTATTTTATTGGGATAATCAGTGTATTTATGGCAGTTATTATTTCATATTTCTTAGCAAAAAAAATAACGGATCCTATCTTGGAAATCAATAATGCCATGACTCAATTTGAGGAAAGGAAATGGCCTGATAGGTTAAACGTTAAGACTGAGGATGAATTAAAAAGCCTCATTAATGGATTTAATCACATGGTTGAACAATTTAGGGCATTATTGGATCAGGTGCATCAAGAGCATGAAGAAAAAGCAAAAGTAGAAGTCAAAACCCTAGAGCTTAAACTTGAATTATTACAAGCTCAAATTAACCCCCATTTCATACATAACACTTTAAATGCGGTGCAGTATCTGGCATTGAAAAGAGGCGCTGAGGATATACGGGACCTGATCCAGTCGTTTAATCTATTACTGCGAGCTAGTATGTCTGTGACTAAGGACTTTGTAACTGTCAAAGAAGAACTGGAATTGGTAAACAGCTATATAAACATTCAGCGATATCGATACGATAATAACATCGAAGTGATTTTTGACACAGATGAATGCCTTAATGACGTTCAAATTCCCAAGCTTATCTTACAGCCTATTGTGGAAAATGCCCTTTACCATGGGATTATTCCAAAGGATTGTGGAGGAACCATCAAGATTGATATCCATATAGTCCAGGATAAACTATCGATCCGCGTGATAGATGATGGAATTGGAATTGGAGAAGAAGACTTAATTAATTTATTACGTGAAAAAGTAAAACAACATCCCAAAAGTGGATTCAACAATATAGGTCTTAATAATATCAATGCGCGCTTGAGACTGTTTTATGGCGATGAGTACAGCCTTCAAATTCAAAGTGAGTTGGGGAAAGGAACTTGTGTTTGGTTTTATATCCCGAAATCTGAAAAACACAAAGGGGAGTAGCTATGGGCAAGTTAAAAGTGTTGGTGGTCGATGATGAAAAACCAGCTCGGGAGACCTTAACTTATCTGATTGATTGGGATGCCACAGCTTTTGAGATTATAGCTACAGCGAAAAATGGCAGAGATGCTCTAGAAAAATATCATACTTTAGAGCCTGATCTCATCATCACAGACATACAAATGCCGTTAATGGATGGATTAACCTTAATCAAAGCTATTAAGCAAGTAAACAAAACGTCGAAATTTGTGATTTTGAGCTGTCATGAGCAGTTTTCTTATGCTAAGGCAGCTATCCAAATGGGCGTGACAGATTACCTTATTAAGGATCTGATTACTCCGCAGGATTTGTATACTGTACTTGTGAAGGTTCAAAAAGAGCTAGAAGACCAAAAAGTAGTCGTTGATGATCAGTCAATCGTGAAATTAAACGAGTACGATGAATATTATGATGCCTCTAGAACTATGGCAATGAAGGCAATCGTTTTAGAAGAGCGGTCTACAACCAAAAAACAAGCCCTTATAGAACAATTTGAATTAGATATTAAGGGCAGCTACTTAGTTCTTCTCATAGTTTGTCTAGAAAAGAAAGCAGTAAGCGTTGACTATTCTAAATGGGTGAATCTTGAGAAAAACATATTTATTTCAATAAAAAAGGCACTGGAAGCCGTGTCGGGAGGAGAATGCTTTTATTATCAAAACGGGGAGTTTATTGTTATTGCTAAGCTGGAGGATAGTGTCAGTGAGTTGAAATATATATCCAAAAGCTATGAAATAGCACATGGCGTATACCGGAATATTCAAGCTGCCCAAGAAATTAGCGTTACCATCGGGATTAGCCGGGGATTTTACGGATTTGAGGATATCTCCCTGCGATATAAAGAAGCTCAAGAGGTGACGAGGTATAAAATGTTTTTGGGGAAAGGAAAAATTATCTTCTACAATACGGTTTTGACAAAGGTCCACTCCCTAAACAATACTAAGATTAATCAGAGAGTAAAACAAATTTCACTGGCCTTGGAGGAAAATGACTTCAAAGGTCTATCTCAAGAAGTTAGAATGCTTTATCGGGAAGACCTGCAAGGATATATGCAATACAATTATCTTCAAGAGATTAATGCGCATCTGTATAGTTTGGTTATGGTTGCTTGTCATATCTATAGTATTAGCTATGAAGATTTGTTTGGTTGTAATTATTTTCCCATTCAGCAGGTAGAGGATTTGGACTCTGCAGAAGATATCGGAGAATGGTTTAACGAGGTATTTGTTCAAATTATTACAAAGAAAAGTAGGCAGGATGACAAAAAATATAATAGACATATTAAAGCTGCTATTAAGTATATAACCTCTAATTACACTAGAGATATTGGGCTAAGCGAAATAGCGGAGGCAATAAGTCTACATAAAGTCTATCTTAGTAGATTATTTAAACATGAGACAGGTGACAATTTAGTCAATTATATAATGAAGGTAAGGATCGAGGAAGCCAAACGGCTCGTACTGACTACCGATAATAAACTTTACAAAATAGCCGAGCTGGTAGGCTATAATAATATTCAACAATTTAGCGCGGCTTTTAAAAAGATTACTGGGGTTACGCCAAGCGAATATCGCGATTCAAATATGCACGACGGATATGTTTCCCTAGACAGGACTCGTAATTCCATTAAACCCTGGTCTTAATCCTTAGACACTATACCAGAGGACAAGAAAATGGACTTTTGTAAAATTAGCTGTTACAAAATAACTTTTTTGCTGGCTACTCATTTTGGATATAGCAGCAAGGACACTAAATAATGAAAGGGAGTCCTCCTGTGAGTAATAAACAGACTATTAATTATCCCAAAATCGGGGTAATTTCTCTTGCACATACGCTTAATGACCTCTATAGCAACTACCTACCCCAGTTACTCCCATTTTTAGTTGTAATGACACCCGGTTTTACAGCGACCAGAGCGGCTATTTTAATTTCTGTCTTTACCATAACCTCTTCCTTCACACAACCTTTCTTTGGTTATTTTTTAGATCGAAAAGGTAAACGTTGGCTCCTATATGTAGGAACACTATGGATGGGTATTATGCTTAGCTTAACGGGAATAGTCCATAACTATGGGCTTCTGGTAACGCTGGCCGCACTGGCAGGTTTAGGCACCGCTGTATTTCATCCTCAAGCAGCCACCATGGTAAATGACTTAAGTGGTAACAACAAAGCTGTTGTACTTTCAGCCTTTGTAGCTTTCGGTAACGTTGGTTTTGCTTTGGGACCACTTTTGTTAATCCCTTTATTTCAATTTTATGGCTTACGCGCTACAATCGTAACTGTGATTCCTGGAATCGTGGTAGCTTTGTTACTACTTCTTTTCGCGCCACGTAATCCTGTTTCAACAGCTACTAGGCCGGAATTTTCTCAGGTAATAGATTCCTTAAAGTCTGCATCTCGTGAACTTATTGCCATAATTGGTGTAATTGCTGTCCGTTCCTTAGCTTATACAGGAATGTTAACAATGCTGCCACTTTATTTTAAGGCTAAGGATTTATCGAACATCGCCGCGAGTCACCTATTAACAATTATGCTTTTTTCGGGAGCCATTGGCGGGGTCCTAGGTGGTTTCATATCTGATCGATATGGGCGTAAGCGTTTAATTGTTGGATCCCTTGTTATTTCCTCACCTTTATTTTTTGCTTTCTTTTATACACATGGTACGTTGAGCACAATCTTCCTTGGCCTTGCTGGGGCAACATTACTGTCCAGCTTTGCAGTCACTGTTGTAGCTGCCCAAGAAGCCATCCCTAATAATAAAGCCCTGGCCGCAGGCCTAACCATGGGATTTGCCGGAGGGATAGGTGGTCTAGCCGTAATTCTAATTGGCCGAATCGCTGATATTTGGGGCATATCGTCAGCAGTTTTCGTTCTTTTCCTACTTCCAATCTTGGCGGGTCTGATAGGTTTGTTTTTTCTCAAAAGCCGCCCCACCTCTCATAGTCAACGTATAGCTGCAACATGTGTGAAATAATTGAATATCGGCATGTACATTACGGATAGTTAATCAACCGTATTAAACTTAATGAGCCAGTTGGAAAATTCAAGGGCAGTTACTCTTTCAGCTGTTATGCCATCAGACTTGCTGGAAGCTAAGAAAATTATGGGTTCTACCATAACTCTTGGGCGTAGCAGTGGGACTTTAATTTGGCTCTTATGTTCTTGATGCTACCCTCCATTCACTTTGCATTGTTTGTAAAGTAATGGGGGGTATTGTTAATCTTTGGTGGACTCGATAGAGTCGCTGTCACGTTACCATTAAAGTTCCATAACTATATAATAGTCCTTTAAGAAACGGAGAGCATTCAGTATGTATGAAATATCTGCGAGACATTTTACCCGTTACTACGAGATCCTTTCCGTACTCATCCGACATGGCTTGGGTTATATGCTCTTCTCGGGGAATCTTAGGCCAATGCAGGAGGAAAACTTAGCACTCGTTGGAGTGCATCTAAGAAATGCATGTGCGGAACTTGGTCCAGCTTTTGTAAAAGTAGGACAACTAGCGAGTACTCGATCGGATCTTCTGCCGCAACCCATTGTTCAAGAATTAGCGAAGCTCCAAGACAGGGTTCACCCGCTTTTCTTTGAGGTAGTGCGACGAGTGGTCGAAGAATCCTTAAAGTCTCGCCTAGAGTCAGCCTATCATGAATTTGATCCTGTCCCTCTGGCGGCAGCGTCGATTGGGCAAGTCCATCAGGCTGTTCTGCACAATGGAGAAAGAGTGGCCGTGAAAGTGCAGCGCCCACATCTTCGTGAGACTGTTCAAACGGATTTAGAAATATTTCAAATCTTTGTCGATCAAATTGAACAGAGAACTCAGTGGGGAAAACGCTACCCTCTTCGTATGCTGCTTGAAGAGTTTTCCAATACGATTAAGGGAGAACTGGATTTTGTAAATGAGGGGCGAAATGCCGAGAAACTATCAAAAGTAAGCATAAACAATCCCCATATTCTGATACCGAAGATTTACTGGGAATTAACGCAGCCCTCAGTGTTAACTATGGAGTATATTTCAGGGATTCCGTTACATCACATTATAGGTTCTCAAGAGGCAGCTTATGATGTTCATCGGATCGCCGATCGCTTAAGCAAAGCACTTCTCCAGCAAATTCTTCTGGTGGGCTGTTTTCACGGCGATCCTCATCCTGGCAATATTTTAATTTTACCTGGGGAAAAAATTGCCTTGCTTGATTTTGGGATAACAGGACATCTAACCCGTACTATGAGGGGTCAGATCTTGTCACTAATGTCAGCACTGATCCGGGGAAATAATGCTTTGATTTTGGAGACAATCTCGCAAATGGGCATTGTATCTGAGCAGGCTGATAAGCTGGCCTTCCAAACGGATATTTCTGCCTTGCGTCATAAACATTTAAAAGGACCCTCGAGGAAACTTGCCATGGGTGAATCTATTCAGGACTTTTTTAATATCATCTTTCGCCATGGAATTCATATTCCTTCTGAATTCATCCTCGTAGGTAAATCCTTGATAACCCTTGAGGGAATTCTAAACGAGCTAGATCCTAATATAAGCTTGGTTGAACAAGCCAAGCCCTTTAGTCGAAGGTTTATTTGGGGGAAGTTTGATTTGTTGAATTTATGGGAAAGAATTTGGGGAACGAGGTAGACAGACACGAGAACCTGTATCCTGTCCGGACAAGAGATCCTTCCAAATAATGAAATAATAGCACTAGGCGGAAAAGGTTTCATGGAACTTGTTGGATATTTATTATAGCGCAAAGGGAGTGAATTGGTTCTAAGGTTGATATTCACAGTAGGATAAAGCGAAGTAGGAATATTTATCTAACCTCAGATTGGAATTAAAGCAACTATAGGTTGCTTTTAGAAACGATGAGTTGGTTTTCTCTTTATAGTCACTTGTCATTAGGTATTCCTATTTCACGTTTGCTCTTCTGCAATTCGCTCAGACGATTCCTAAAATAGGTATTGACTTGCTCTACATATTCCGGTTTTAGGGTAAATCTACGGAAGTAACAGGTAAAATCTCTATCCAAGCCGTAAGTTCCAGACTCCATCCATTCCTCATCAAGGGTACAAGTTGCTTGAATCTGATCGTACAAATATTCGGAGCCTGAAAATGATTCCAATAAATTATGTAACTCATTATCGATCTGTTGATGCGGCAGAACAAGATTAAAAGGCTTTTTATAGTTGCCATATTGATAGGTACCTTCTTCTTCCCAGACAAAAGGTTTGTCACAAGACTCCAAGATGGTTTGACAGGTTTTAATCATCTTTTCTATATCTTCAATCTCTATGGACATTATTATTAACACCTCAAAATTCATTTTTTGTTTATTATACAGCATAACGTATAAAAATGAATTTGATGGTTTATTATGAAAGTTTCATTTTCTTTTTCTTAATGCTTACTATTAGATTCCAGGTCCACCATGCCACCCATCAAAGTCTCCGCCATTTTTCAGGTTTCAATAGTTCCTCGCGGCTTTGTCTAATAACATTTGCTATGGTTCCTAGTAAGGCCTCTTTTTCGAAAGGGAGATGCGCCTTGAGGGGAAGGTAGTTCGAGGCGTGATTAGAGCGGAAGACACAATCTTGAACATCTAGATGCTGAATCATCAGCTCGAGTTCTTGAAGAATCTCCCAAGGGTTGAGTAGCTTAAAGGTCCCCGCGGCCACTTGTCTGCTCAGGGGGGCAGCGGGTTCGATCATTAGCGTCAGTGTCCCTAAATAGTGGGGATCAATGGCACTGAGGACCTTGGCCGTTTCCAGAGCATGTTCATTAGAATAGTTCGTTCCACCGAGACCCAGAATGACTGTGCACGATAATTTTATACCACTGGTTACAACCCGCTGTCCCGCGGTGATCATTTCCTGAGGGGTTACGCCTTTTTTCATCTGATAAAGAACTTCGGCGCTTCCGCTTTCTACACCTAAGTAAATGATGTGAAGTCCATGTTCTCTGAGTAAGACTAATTCCTCGAGGGATTTTTCTAAGATATCTTTGGGTGCACCATAGATGCCTACGCGTTTTAGATGTGTAAACCTCTGGTAGAGTTCTTTAAGGATATCGAGTAATAGGTCCATATCTAAGGCTAAAGCATCTCCGTCGGCCAGAAAAATTCGTTCGGCGTAAGGGTCCATCTTGAAACCTTCTGCAATTATTTCAGTAATTTCTGTGCGGCTTTTCGCTCGATAAGATTTTCCTTTAAACGAACTACAAAAGGTACAGTGATTGTGCCGGCAGCCCACAGTCACTTGGAGAATGAGACTCGAAGCCTCGCTTGGTGGTCGGTAAATTGCTCCTTCGTAAAACATGGTTAACCCTCCCTCTTCAAATTAGGATTAGCTCTCCTTATCTCACTTATACTGTTATTCATACTCATACTCATACTCATACACTTACGCATGCTCTCAATCAAAAAATCGCTACTTTAATATCACTAAAATACTTATCTTGTTTAGTTAGCGACGACGCACTGATTTTCCTTCTTTTGGGTACAGGGAAACTTAATAAGATATTAGAAAAGTTGTTCAACCAAGCCCTGGGGAACGGTAGGCATGGTTGATACGGTCGAATCATAAGGTCGCATGTTCAAATCATGTCGCTCCGACTAAGTGGTAATTGTTTAGTCCGTAAAGCTGCAATTATTGGTGGGTTTGAAGTTTTTGCATCTTAGCGTTTAACATATTAAGGAAAATTTTCGTGATAGGCAGGATTTATTGTTCAGGAAGAGAAATAGAATATTGATAGATTTTAAGGGCAACTATTCAATACCCTTAATAACTTGAAACTTAAGGAGGGATCACCTTGGAAAAATTTCTTTTTGTCTTAAGTCGTGGACTTGAGGATCCTACCCGTGCTACCCGGGCCTTTCAGCTGGCGAAGGTGGCCAAAGAAAAAGGTCATGAAGTGAATATTTTCTTAGTTGATGACGCTGTTGTCTATGCAGTGATGGGCTTAGCAGATAATGTTAAGGCACCGACTGGAGATGGGGCTAAACCGTATCTCGATTATTTGATTGAGAATAAAGTAGCGTTCTTTATTTGTACACCATGTGCTAGAACTAGACTTTATAGTGAAGATGAATATATCCCAGGAGCTAAGTTATCGACGGCTGCCCACCTCATTGACTTAGCAACGGAATCCAAAGTATTCACATTCTAGATTGAATGCTATAGTAGTTAAGCAGCATGATCGCTAAGATATGTCAGTTGAAGATGGCATTGAAAGGAACTCGCTTTAACAAATCGTTTGATCGGGTTCTTTTTACATCCCCTAAAGCTTTTAATTATGTTTTCAATCCAAGATTTAACAATAATTTAATCTATTTTTAATAAAAGATGATTGATTTTGTAGTAGACTTAAGGCATGTTTAGCCATAAGATAGTAATGTTTGATCAGAGGAAGGAGAGAAGTACTCTTTAAAAACGTGGGTACGATTTAATGAGGCATTTTAATTACTTATCTAATGAGGGTAGGGAAGCAACTTTTTTCAAAGTACCAGAGCCATTTGATAAAGATACGCCCCGAGAAATTCTTTCGTATGCCCTAGGGGCTACGCTATATATGCCTGGAACTAGAGAAACCATCGCCATTGATATTATTACTAAGAAAAACATTGGACTCGCTTCTACTGTGTTTTGTTTAGAGGATTCGATTGGAGATTCTGAGGTGCCTGTAGCGGAGAAAAATATCATAACCCAAGTCAAGAAGATCCATTTGGCCTTAATTCATCAAGAGATCGACTTTGCTGACCTGCCGCTGATCTTCATTCGGGTCAGGAATCCTGAACAAATCCTTAGGCTGACAGAGGAAATGGGAGACGCTGCAAAGCTGATTACGGGGTTTATCTTTCCCAAATTCACCTCCCAAAGCTTTAAATATTTTGAAGTTATCAAGCATCTTAATGATCAAAGAATTGGGCCGTTTTATGGTATGCCGATCATTGAAAGTCCTGAGGTTATTTATCGTGAATCACGCTTAAAGGAACTGATGGAAATCAAGAGCTTATTGGAAACCTATCACGACTTAGTTTTAAATGTGCGAATTGGGGCAACGGATTTTTCCGGGCATTATGGAATCCGCAGGGGACCGGATGTAACAATCTATGATATTACGGTGATCCGTGATTGCATTGCAGATATTATTAACATTTTTGGGCGAGTTGGCAGTGGGTACATAGTCTCTGGACCCGTATGGGAGTACTTCTCAAATGGAGGTAGAGTCCTCAAACCACAGCTTCGCAAGAGCCCCTTTGAAGAATTTCATGATATCGATGGGAATAATAGAGCAAAAATCAGAAGCATGCTCTTAAATAAGTATGTTGATGGTTTAATTCGTGAAGTAATCTTAGACAGAGAAAATGGGATCATTGGCAAAACCATCATTCATCCGAGTCATATTATCCCCGTCCAATCCTTATATATTGTGGGGTATGAAGAGTATTTAGATGCACTCAGCATTATTGGCAATGAAACAAAAGGCGTTATGAAAAGCCAGTATACCAATAAAATGAATGAGATCAAACCACATTATAATTGGGCCCAGAAAATGCTGTTACGAGCAAAGAATTATGGAGTATTTCATGAACAACACAATTTCATTAGTCTCTTCACCGAAGATATTTACGTATAATCTGCAAGGACAAAGGGTTAAGGTTAGCCTCTTAAACAATCCCTTCGATATCGAGCCACAAACCTTATTTTCTCTTGCTGCAAGGAAGAACAAGAAACGGAGTTTTTTGTTTGTTAGCAATGTCTTAGGTAAACATGTACCTGTCGATCCCTTTGTTCCTTTACTTGCCGGAGTTGCTCTTGGCGTTCAGTTTTCAAGTGAAATTAACGGCGTGGACCACACGGATACTCTAGGGATTATTCAGGCTTTAAAGGGTTATCAAGAAGCGAAAAATGTGTATCAGACGGTGATCGGCAGACCTCTAGTTCCACTGCCTAAGAAAACGTTGTTCATCGGTTTCGCTGAAACGGCAACAGGACTAGGGCATGCGGTATTTAGCATCTTCGATAATGCACACTATCTGCACACAACCCGTGAACAGATACCCCTCTTAGAATCTGAGCTTAACTTTAGCGAAGACCATTCTCACGCAGTTAATCATCGTTGCTATCCCTTGGACAGGGAGATATTGAAAACTTCTGAAACCATTGTTCTAGTGGATGATGAGATAACCACCGGTAATACAGCTCGAAATATAATTAGAGCAATCCATAACAACTATCCGAAAAAAGAATACGTGGTATTGTCGCTTTTGGATTGGAGAACTAGCGAAAACCGAACCGATTTTAAGGAGCTAGAGCAACAACTTGACACGAAAATCCACACGATTGCTCTAATGGAAGGGGAAATAACGGTAACCGGTGACTCCGACCCTGAAAAGACTGATCACGTAAAATCAAGTTTGAGGTCGGATTGTTTAGCGGAGATTAAGAGTTTTCCAGAACTAAAATCCCTGAACATTTCGGATCTCGTGGCAGTTTACTCTGAAGACTTAGCAGGGCAAAAAAACCCATCGCCCTTTTTACAATTAACGGGACGATTTGGTTTGTCAAGCCAGGATAATTTGAAGGCGCTGCCCTTAGCCAGAAAGTTTGGGGAAGAACTAGGAGAAGACCGGACCAGTAAGAAGACGCTTTGTTTAGGAACGGGTGAATTCATGTATTTTCCGATGCTCGTTTCTGCTTATATGGGAGAGGGAATACGCTATCACTCCACCACAAGGAGTCCTATTTATCCCTTTGCCAAACCAAACTACGCGATTCAAAATGGCTTTGCCTTTGAGAGTCCAGATGAGTCGAGTCTTACTAATTATGTGTACAATGTGCCTTTGAATTATTATGAAGAAGTCTATTTGTTCCTTGAAAGGGATGTTAGTCAAGAACGATTGCTGCCGCTGTTTGCGACAGTTCGCGAATTAGGGATCCCGAGATTGGTGTTAGTCATTTGCGCTTCAAGGGAATCAGGATCAGTTCATGGTTAGGGGTATTGCTTTGGAAGAAAGGTGGTTTGAATTGGGTGATTAATCAAAAGACCTTGGATCGTATTCCCGATCCGTCGCCCATGGGATGTTATAACCCTCATGATGTCATCTTTCTGCTGAAAAATCTCAATGGTTTATTAACAGAAACCGATTTAGAAACTCGTGAGAGGCGAATTCAGTCGGGTGGTCACTACTCGGAGATGCTGCCGATAGAATATGAACCGACCCAGGAATATCTTGAGATTTTCCATCAGACGCTGCACGAGAGCGCTCACAAGGTCGCAGAGGCAGTGAGGGTAGTATCAGAACTTATCTTAAAGAGAAAAGGTTCTAACCTGGTCCTTGTCTCACTGGCCCGTGCTGGTACGCCCATCGGCGTCTTAATTAAACGTTATCTCTTAGAAATACATGACTTGGATTTACCTCACTTTAGCATTTCAATCATTAGGGGTAGAGGCATCGACGAAAATGCCATACTTTATATCCTGCAGAATTATCCCGACTCCAAGATTCAATTTATTGATGGTTGGACAGGTAAGGGTGCCATCACCAGTGTTTTAAAAGAGGCCTGCACGGAGTTTAGAGCAAAATATGGGTACGAATTGGATAACGATTTAGCAGTTCTCGCTGATCCAGGCTATTGCGTAAAGACCTTTGGAACCAGAGAAGACTTTTTAATTCCTAGTGCCTGTCTTAATTCGACGGTTTCAGGATTAGTGAGTCGAACGGTTTTTCGGAAGGATCTGATCGGAGAAAATGAGTTTCATGGGGTTCGTTTCTACGAAGAACTCTTGAAAGAAGAAGTCTCAAATCTCTTCGTCGACCGAATCTCTGCCGAGTTCAAAGACCTTGGACAGCCTCTGAATGGAGTAGAGACTGGCGATCTTGAAGGAAGGGTTACCTGGCAAGGCCTAAAAGCCTTGAAGGGTATCCAAGAAAAGTTTCAGATCACTGATATAAACTTTATTAAACCGGGTATAGGAGAAACTACAAGGGTTCTATTAAGGCGACTACCGGAGCGAGTGTTGGTTGATACCCTTACCAATCCAAATTTAAAACATATTCTTCTATTGTGTGAAGATAAAGGAGTTCCAGTTGAGGAATATCCTGATCTTACCTATTCCTGTTGTGGTATTGTGAGGCAACTTTGATGGAGGAGTCTAATTAATGTTATTTGCCAGTGACTTAGATCAAACCTTAATTTATTCGCATCGGATGTTAATCGATAAAGAGCCCCTCGAAATCCAACAAATGCGACCTGTCGAGTGGTTGGATCATCAATATATTTCCTTTATGACTCAAAAAGCATTGAGTATGCTGAAAGAAATTTCGCACAGACTATTTTTTGTGCCGGTTACAACACGCACCGTCATTCAATACGAGCGGATTAATTTTCGTGACTATAACATCTCACATCAATACGCGGTCACCAGTAATGGTGGAACAATCTTTAATCGAGGCGTAGAAGATCTTGATTGGAAGAGACATGTTTTAGCTGGCAGAGATCTTTGTCTGGCTACTCGCGATCTTGTCGAGGAATTTGAGGAAATAGCACACCCCTCCTGGGTAATCAAAGATTCCGGTAAACTCGCCGATGATCTATTTTATTACTGTCTGGTTGATCGAGAAAAAATCCCCCTCACGGAATTAGCGGCTTTTAAATTATGGGCGAGTGATCATAACTGGGAGTTATCGGTTCAAGGGCGAAAACTCTATCTGGTCCCCATTAATGTCAACAAAAAGGCGGCTATCCAATATATCAAGCAAAATGAAAACGTGAAGAGTGTGCTTGCTGCTGGAGATTCATTACTGGATTTAGAGATGCTTAAAGCAGCGAATCTTGCCATTGCCCCAGCACATGGGGAGATATTTTCACAATATGCTCAAAAAATGATGAACCCTGAGCATATACGTTTTACTCAAAAGAGTGGCATAGAAGCCGCCGAAGAAATCTTAGAATGTGTGGTTAGGGAGCTTTACAAGCTGGCCGTAGTATAAAATATTGGTCTATTGTACATTATATTAATGGGAAACATTGGTAACTTCTTATTCAACAAAGATTGGCGGAGGATGTTCAATTATTAATTTAGAAATCTAAGGCAAAGATGTGAAAGTTATGTGAAATTTGTTAAATGCGTATTTTCCTAAAGCTCTCATGTGATAATATACGAGTAATCCATCATTTCTACATTCATCACGCTAAATAAGAGGAAATCGTAAGGAAATGAAGAAAAGAGTATTATACATAGGGTTTAATTCAAAAAAGGGGGATTATTTATGGCCGGTATCAACTTGCAAAAAGGACAAAAAATTGATTTAACCAAAGGAAATCCTGGCTTATCTAAAATCATGGTGGGTCTAGGCTGGGATGAAGTATCATCTTCCTCATCAAAACCAAAATCAGGTGGACTTCTCGGAGGCTTGTTTGGCGGCGGAGGAGGAGGTTCTACTACAGCAATTGACTGCGATGCTTCAGCAATCCTGCTTGATGCTCAGGACAAGCTTACTTCTAAAGATCGTTTGGTCTACTTTGGTAATTTGCAAAGCGGCGACAAAAGTGTCAAACACAGTGGAGATAACCTTACAGGAGCCGGCGATGGAGACGATGAACAAATTCAGGTAGAACTCAGCAGTGTCCCTAGTAGTGTTCAAAAGATTGTTTTTGTGGTTAATATTTACGATTGCGTTAAACGCAAACAGGACTTTGGACTAATTGCCAATGCCTTCATTCGGGTTGTCAATCCAGTTAATGGACAAGAGTTTTGTCGGTACAATTTAACAGAAAGTTATGCTGGTAAAACGAGTTTAGTGGTTGCAGAGGTTTATCGTCATAATAATGAGTGGAAATTTGCTGCCTTGGGCCAAGGCACAAATGATGCATCCTTAAGTGAGCTCATTCGTCGATATCAATAAACTTAGAACCTCTGCTTATTAAAGTGAGGGTCTTTGGAAAAAAGAAATATTAAAGGGGGATATAAAAATGGCTATTAGTTTACAAAAGGGTCAAAAAGTCGATCTTACTAAAACTAATCCGGGTCTTACAAAAATCATTATTGGTCTAGGGTGGGATGTCAACAAGTATGATGGCGGAAAGGACTTTGATCTAGATTCCTCAGTATTTATGTTAAGTCCTGAAGGAAAAGTTGCCGATGAGAAGAACTTTATCTTTTTTAATAACCCGAAGAGCCCAGATGGCGCAGTGACACATACGGGTGATAATCGTTCTGGTGCAGGAGATGGGGATGACGAGCAAATTAAAGTTGACCTAGCTACTGTAGCTAGCAACGTTGCCAAGATCACCTTTGGGATTACGATCCACGAGGCGGCAGAACGCAATCAGAACTTTGGTCAAGTGTCCAATGCTTATGTGCGTGTTATCAATGAAGCATCAGGCGAGGAACTAATCCGTTATGACCTCGGCGAAGACTTCTCGATTGAGACAGCAGTTGTGGTGGGTGAGCTTTATCGCAATAATGCTGAATGGAAGTTTAATGCAATCGGCAGTGGCTATCAAAACGGTCTAGCCGGACTATGCAAAGATTTTGGGTTAGACGTATAATTCGATGCACGATGCACGATGCACGATGCACGATGCACGATGCACGATGCACGATGCACGATGCACGTATTTCTAAACTTCCTACTTTAATAACTTTGTTTTAGTGTTATGTGCCGAAATAGAATAGAAGGAAGTGTTTTTATGGCGGTTATAAGTTTGCAAAAAGGACAGAAGATTGATCTCACAAAGGGAAACCCTGGGCTGAAAAACATTATTGTTGGCTTAGGGTGGGATACGAATAAGTATTCAGGTGGATCAGATTTTGACTTAGATGCTTCGGTATTCTTACTTGATAAAAATGGTAAAGCTGGGGGTATAGAAGATTTCATCTATTATAATAATCTTTCCGGCGGAAATGGGTCTGTAAATCATACGGGTGATAATCTCACGGGTGCAGGTGATGGAGATGATGAACAAGTTAAAGTTGATCTTGGCATAGTACCTGCCCATGTTGATAAAATTGCTTTTACGGTTACCATTCATGATGCGATTGCCAGGGGACAGAATTTTGGTCAAGTATCGAATGCTTTTGTGCGCGTTGTCAATGAAACTGACGGAAAAGAAGTCATGCGCTATGATTTAGGGGAAGATTTTTCTGTGGAAACTGCCCTCGTCGTTTGCGAACTTTACCGTCACCAAGGGGAATGGAAGTTCAATGCTGTGGGCAATGGTTTCTCAGGTGGTTTAAGCGCGCTGTGCTCAAACTATGGTTTACAAGTAGGTTAGAATACGACTAATGACGAAGAAGAGAGACGCTCTAAAGAAATTTTGGGCGTCTCTTTCTTTCTTCTGTTTAACAGGTGGGTGTGTGTAACGGGGACGGCCCTTTTGACACATTAATGTGTTAAAAGGACTGTCCCCGTTACACATGTTCCCCTTACACTCCATGCCGTTGCATACCACTGATGAAGGTTATTATTAGATAGATAATTAAAATTCTGAAAATAGAAGAATAATGGTAGATATTTAAGAAAAATTGATGATTAAGTATAAATCGGGTGTATAAACATTGTTTATGGGGGTTGCAAATAATGGAATAATTGTTTATTATTTTGGGGATACTCGCTTTTTAGGCTAATGAAAAATGTCACAATCTTGATCAGGGGGAAAGCATTAATGGTTAATAAGGAGAGCCAAATCGTTCGCCAATTATTTATGGGTTTAAGTGTTATATTGGCTGGAGCGGGACTCATCTGGGGAACATTTTTAACTTCTAGAGGTGAGGAGTGGATTAAAACCGGATTAAGATTCTTTACGGACGCTGGAGCGGGACTTTCACTAACCTGGAAATTGGATGGACTAACGGTATTCTTCCTTTTTATCTTGCTCTTGGGGCAAGGCCTAGCCTCTCTTTATGCCCTGGGATACCTCAAGGAGTATCAAGAAAAGAACAAGTCACTCTGGCCTTTTTTAGTTAATTGGTTTTTATTTCTTGCCAGTATGTTTGGCGTATTACTAGCGAATGATGGCTTCACCTTTTTATTAACTTGGGAAATGATGTCCCTGTTCTCATTCTTCTTAGTACTCTACGAACATGAAGACCCTCAAAATCGTAAGTCTGCTTATATATACTTTGTCATGACCCATGTCGCAACGGTATTATTGACCACGGCAATTTTATATTTATATGCTTTGACAGGAAGTTTTGCTTTTGAAGTATGGGCAGTTGCGGTTCCCTCACTTTCCACAATTGAGCTAAATTTAATTTTTCTTGCTTTCTTTATTGGCTTCGGCACCAAAGCCGGCTTTGTTCCATTTCACATTTGGCTGCCTTATGCCCATTCGGCTGCCCCAAGTCCAGTATCTACCCTGATGTCTGGTGTGATGGTAAAAGTTGCGCTCTATCTCTTTATAAGATTGGTCTGGTTGACTTTAGGACCTGGCCCGATTTGGTGGGGTTGGTTATTTTTGATCGTTGGCGCAATCTCAGCCCTAGTAGGGATATTATCAGCTTCTGTGCAGTCGGATCTCAAAAAATTACTCGCTTATTCCACGATAGAGAATGTCGGAATCCTTGGCATAGCTTTAGGCAGTGCCTTGCTGGCAAGATCCTGGAATCATGCTTGGGCAATGGATCTAGCACTGGTTGCTTTCTTTTGGCACACTATGCAACATATGCTTTTCAAATCGTTGCTGTTTATGGGAGCTGGGAATATCATCCAGACAACCCATGCCCGAAATCTTGAACGCTTGGGTGGATTGCTCAAACGCATGCCCAAGACGGGTTTAGCAGCCCTGATCGGAATCATAGGTATTACAGCATTACCCCCGCTTGGTGGGTTCTGGGGAGAATTAATGCTTCTCCAATCTCTATGGGTGAATACAGCCGAACTTGCCAATGGCTGGAGTAAAGTCTTCTTGCCGTTGTCGATTGGGGTTCTCGCTCTGGTAGGTGGATTGTCGATTGCCACGTTCGTCAAGTGGTTTGGAATTTCTTTCCTTGGACAAGCCCGCTCCTCAGTGGCAGAAAAGGCTAAAGAAGCAAACCCTGTTCAGTATATTACACCCTTAATTGCTGGAGGATTAGCGGTTTTAAGTGTACTATTCCCCTCAGGGACCTTAGCCATCATCAATGTACCTCTTTCAGTTCTAAGACCCAGTGACATGGTAGGAATACGGTCAGCCCTTGGGACACCGCTTAACCTTTCCTCGGTCTACCTAATCCTGCTGATTCTTCTCACGGTCTGCGTCGTGATTCTAAGTAAACGAGGGATTCATAGAGTTACGGCAACTTGGAACTGCGGTGCGCCCTTAACACCGAGTTTACAGTATACTGCCGGTGGATTAACAAATCCCATTCGAGTCCTTTTTGCCAAAGTATTGGGTTCGCAACGATGTGTTGAAGGGGATTTTGCTAAAGGTCCTTATAGTTTGAGTTCTCTGACGTACGAAGGGAAAATCAAAGAAGTCTTTGAGGATAGTTTCTATCGACCTGTAATACGCGGGTTGCTTTGGCTATCGTCTCATATCCGCAAACTACAAGCGGGGAGCATCCATCTATATTTAGGCTACCTATTAGTTACAGTCATCGTCGTTTTGATTTTAGGACGTTAGGAGAGAAGAGATGGACGAATTATTCACGATACTTACCCGTCTTTTGATGGGAATAGGGCATTTGGCAATCTTCTTAGTTGCTGTTCCGCTTCTCCAAGGTTTCATTAAAAAAAGTAAAGCGTTTTGGCAGATGCGTCAGGGCCCACCAATCCTTCAACCCTACCGAGATTTAAGAAAATTAATGAATAAAGAAGAACTGATCTCTGAACATGCCTCTTGGCTCTTTCTATTAACCCCGCGGATTGCTCTAGCTAGCACATTAATGGCCGGGCTCGTTATTCCCGGTATTTGGGGCTGGGCGCCGTTAAGCATATGGGGGGACCTCTTTATATTCGGGGCAAGCCTTGGCCTGGTACGCTTGTTATTGACACTCTCAGGGTTAGAGGGGGCAGGAACGTTTGGAGGAATGGGTGCCAGTAGAGAACTTTTCCTGGGATTATTAACGGAACCAGCCTTACTTCTAGGGCTAATCGTTTTAGCATTTATGACCGAGACAACCTCCTTACAGGGGATCACGGTTGGATTGCAGAGTTTTTCCCCTCTGGATATTTCTCGAATCTTAGCCCTGATAGCCTTAGGGATGGTAAGTATTGCGGAGATGGGACGGATACCCATGGATAATCCGGATACACATTTGGAATTAACGATGGTTCATGAAGGGATGCTGCTAGAGTATTCCGGACCGTCGCTGGCCCTGCTTAATTTCGCTGAACAGCTAAAACAACTCTTACTCCTGGTTTTATTGGCGCACTTCATTTGGCCTAGTGGTTTGGTCTCGGTTAGTAATGGAGTTTTAGGTGCGCTCTTGGCTTTGGTTTTTGTTAGCGTAAAAGTGACAGCGTTAGGATTTTTCTTTGCCACGGTGGAGAGTCTCTTCGTTAAGAGGCGGCTTTTCCGAGCACCTCACTTTTTGGCAACAGGCGCTGCTTGTGCCATTTTAGCCTTAATTTCACTTTGGATTATAAGGG
Organism: Peptococcaceae bacterium BRH_c23; assembly: GCA_000961805.1. The sequence goes on from LADV01000059.1 coordinate 24,017, forward strand.
GGCAGATTTAAAGTGGTAGGTATTTCTGCGAACGGGCTTAATTTAGTACTACTTGTCCTCTTAGTCAGCGGACTATTAATGGTCTATAGTGCCCGGGTGAAAAAAGCCCTGAATTGGTGGACCATCCAAACCGTTTTTGTCTCGCTTCTTTTGATAGCTGAAGGGGTCCATAACCATGCCACGGAGATCATCATATTCGGAGTGCTGTTATTAGTAGCTAAGGCTGGGATTATCCCCATACTTTTACGACAGGTTTTAAAAGAGTCAAAGACAGAGTGGGTTGGTGAGATATACTTAAAGCGCGCGTCGTCTTTAGTTATTGCCGGAGGCTTAACCCTGGTAGCCTACGAGGTGACACAACCTTTAATGGCACTTCACTCCAGTTATCGCAACGGGTTAGCCGTCGCAATAGCCTTGATTTTCTATGGTCTTTTGCTAATGATGACTCGTAAAGTCGCTATAGTTCAAGTTTTAGGAATTCTGCTTATAGACAATGGGATATTCCTAGCAGGATTTTTCCTAACCCAAGGGATGCCATTGTTAGTGGAATTGGGGGCGGCCTTTGACATTCTTGTGGGGATGGTCATCATTGGTATTTTATCTAAGCAAATGCTGGAAACGTATGATTCTCTAAATGTTGATCACATGAGGTCATTGAAAGGATAGTATGCGATGTTTATTGGAGTAGCGGTAATCGCGGCAGTAGGAATGCTATTTTCGGAAAAGAAAACCTACTTAAGACTATTGAACAGCGTGGCTCTTGTGTTGTTAACGTTGAGTGGAGGATGGACCATCAGACAAACGTTGAGCCAAGGGTCCTACGGGTATGGGTCAGGCATACTATATTGGGATGCACTGAGTGTATTGCTTCTTAGCGTCATTATCATGATAGCTATCTATGTTATTCTATTTTCGTTTGGGTATATGGAAGAAGAAGTTCGAGAAAAGAAACTTCCGAGAACGAGGTTGAAGTGGTATTATTTCTGGATCTGGATCTTTATGGCAACGATGCTTTTGGTCGTCAGCACTCCCAATCTGGGCATCATTTGGGTAGGTATTGAAGGGACAACCTTAGCTACGACTCTCTTGGTTGGTTTCTATCGAAACAAGCAGGCGATTGAAGCTGCTTGGAAATATGTGATTTTATGTGTGGTGGGTATTAGTTTTGCCTTACTGGGAACAATGTTGCTTTTTGCGTCTGTGGCACCGCTCTTGGGTCAGAGTTTAAGTGCGTTGGATTGGCGAATGCTCCCTAATGTAGCGAGTCAGTTAGACCCGACTTTATTGCGCCTGGGTGTTTTGTTTGCCGTCGTTGGCTATGGGGCAAAAGTTGGATTCGCTCCTATGCATGCTTGGCTTCCTGATGCTCATAGTCAGGCACCTTCACCCGTCAGTGCCTTGCTATCCGCAGTTTTACTGAACTGTGCTCTCTATGCCATTTTGCGTTGGCACTGTGTGGCTCGTCTGACCACTTTAGGTCCGGATTTCGTAGGGACGATACTCATAAGTTTTGGATTATTATCGTTGGGGCTTATGGTAGGGTTTATCTTATTGCAAAAAGATATCAAACGATTATTGGCCTATTCGAGTGTTGAACACATGGGAATCTTAGCAATCGGTTTCGGATTAGGCACCAGAGAAGCTGTCTGGGGGGCCTCGTTGCATCTCTTGCTTCATGGACTTACCAAAGCAAATCTATTCGTCATTGTTGGCAGGTTGGTACAAAAGACGGGAACAAGGCAAATTTCGAGGATGCGTGGAATCTTTAAAATCTGGCCTTACACTGGGATAATTATGGTTCTTGGCTTATTAGCAATCACTGGCACGCCCCCTTTTGGAACGTTTCGCTCAGAGGTCATTATCTTATCCGCTCTATTTAAAACAGGCCATCCACTACTTGGCTTTTTGAGTGTTTTATTTCTTACGGTTATATTCGCAGGGTTTCTCTATCATTTCCTCCAGATGCTTTATGGGAAGCCAAGCGGCCGGCATCAGCCTGGAGAGAGTGTCAGCACACTTGCTCTGGCAATCCCCCTTTTAGTAGTCCTTTTCTTAGGCTTATTCATTCCCCAAAGCCTGAATCAGGTACTCAATCAGGTCGTCGAAGTGATATTGGGAGGAGTTTAGGATGCTAGGCTTACAGGAGTATTTACAGAGTTATCAGGGCCTTGAGATTGTTATGTGGAAGAACCAAGAGGGTATCGCTGAGATGGCTCCCAGCGACCTTCCAGACGTGTTGACTTATTGTTTAGATATACGACCACGTCCGATTTGGCTGACCCATGTTGTCAATGATGAGCGACAGTTGGGGCGTGGATTTTGTCTTTACTTGCTTCTCCATTTTCCGGGTAAGGATTTTTCGCTGACTCTAGTCGGCAAAGGGATAAAAGATCAATTTCCAACCCTTGCCTTAATCTTTCCAGCCCTGAATTGGTCTGAGAGAGAAGCCCAAGATCTCTTTGGGCTGGAAGCAGTCGAACATCCTGACCCGCGCTCTTTGGTCTTACATCCGGGTTGGCCCAAAGGATTCCATCCCTTGCGTAAGGATTATATTGTGGGGGACGAACGCAGTGCGTTCGATCGGGCACCCTTAGTATTTCCTGAAATGCATGGCGATGGAATCTTTCAGGTTCCAGTCGGTCCGATTCATGCCGGAATCATTGAGCCGGGGCATTTTCGTTTTTACGCTATTGGGGAACCAGTTCTGCATTTAGAAGCCCAGCTCTTCTATACTCATAAAGGAATTGAGAAGCTGGTTGAAGGAAGAAGTATTGAAGATGGCTTGCGCATCATTGAACGAGTTTGTGGAGTATGTGCACTAAGTCATGGTCTTGCTTATTGTGAGGCGGTTGAAAAACTTGCTAATCTGGAAGTTCCACGCTCGGTTTTATTATGGAGAACGATCCTCGCTGAATTAGAACGGGCTTACAATCATATTGGAGATATTGGCAATATGTGTGCGGGAGTAGGCTTTGCCCTAGGTAACGCCAATGGTTCGCAAAGCAAAGAAAGGCTTCAGCGCCTAAATCTAGAATTCTTCGGTCACCGCTTCTTACGAGGTGTGGTTGTTCCTGGAGGAATGAAGTCGATACCCTGGGCACTAGATAGTCAAGCCATTCTGAACCGACTCATTGAAATAGCGGATGATTTTGAAGCATGGATACCCTTGCTGTTGGAACATGACGGTTTTAGACAGAGGGCAGTGACTACGGGAATATTAAAGCAAGAGAATGCTATCGAAATGGGAGTTACAGGGCCGGCTGCTCGAGCCTCAGGGATAGCCAATGATTGGCGAGAACTTCATGCCCATCTTCTGTATCCCCATCTCAAGGTGAAATCTATGGTTGAACAGGATGGAGATGCTTGGTCAAGGTTAATGGTACGGGTTAAGGAAACTAGAGAGAGTTTTCGATTCCTTAATACTTTACTGTGCCAAGCGATGGAGGGACCGGAGCTCGACTATAAGCCAACCTCAATTGCTCTAGAGCAAATTAGACCGCTGTTTCCAGCTTGGGGGTGTGTAGAGTCTCCTAGAGGAACAGATGTTATTTGGCTCATGCTGGATGAAGAACGTAAAATCTACCGTTGCCGGGTTCGGTCTGCTAGTTATGCCAACTGGCCTGCAGTACCTCTCACTGTACCAGGCAATATTGTCCCGGATTTTCCATTAATCAATAAAAGTTTTGAATTGTGCTATAGTTGTTGTGACCGCTAGCCGAAAAGGGGAGATAACATGTTGAATTTGCTGTTCCGAAAAATCAAAATGGGACGTCTCACAGAGATGGGCGAAAATTCGCTGAAAACGCAAAAATCGTCTGATTTGCCAGCTAGTTTTAGGCAGTCCCTACAGATTCGGCACCTTGCTTGTGGTTCCTGTAATGGGTGTGATTGGGAAATGACAGCCTTAGGCAATTCTCTTTACGATCATCAGCATTTTGGCATTGACTTTGTGGCTTCACCCCGCCATGCAGATCTTTTAATGTGCACTGGGCCCGGCTCCACACAGTTGGTCAATGCTGCTCATGAAACCTATGAAGCGATGGCCAACCCAAAGTGGGTCATGGCCGTAGGAGATTGTGCCATCAATGGTGGAGTTTTTAAAGGTGCGTATGCCAGTTCAGGTGGAATGGAAAATGTATTACCTGTGGATATTAAGGTTCCGGGTTGTCCCCCTACGCCAGATGATTTAATTAAGGCGCTGCTAGGAATGATGGGGAAGAAAGAGTCTTAGCTCGTTTGGAGGAAGTGTCTGAGCTAAGACACTTCCTCTAGCTTGGGTGGAACGGAACAGTGGAGTGAACGCTTGGGGACTGTTTGAGTTTATTGACGCAAAGGCGCTTTGAGTGCTCACTAAACCAAGAAACTTTCTCTGGCTTTGGTCGACGGAGGTTGGAACGACAGCGGATGACTTATATAGGATATAAAAAAAGAGCCTGAGGGGCTCTTTTTTTCGTGAGACGATTATTAGTAATAATTTAGGGATTGGCCCTAAACATAGATTTAATAAGGATATTTGGTAAACTAGGCCATATATGTTAATAACATGGGATATGAGCTGTTTATATCTTAAATACGGCAATAAGTCATGATTGTAGCCAAAACAAGGCCATTTCTGCTGATTGATATTTATGAAGTTATTGCTTATGATTAAATTGACGTGACAATTGTCAGAGTAATTTAAATAGTTCACTCAACTTAGAGGGGGGTAGAAATGCCAGTATTCGTTGAATTATTATTTATAGTTATGTCAGGATCCCTGCTGCTAGGAGCCCTCCTATCTTATGTCTTACAAAAGCAACCACGCTTAAGCATTTTGGTGGGATTTACGTTTGCCAACCTTGCTTGCCTGGCAGGACTAATTTTAGGTCCAACACTCCTGTTGGCTAAGCACTCCTTAGACGTAATCTTGCCATGGTCTGTTTTCGGGATTAGCCTTCAATTTAGTCTTGATCCTTTAGCGGCTTTTTTTATCACAGTTATCTCAGTCCTCAGTCTTCCAGTGTCTGTCTTTTCTTATGGTTACGTCAGTGTCTATATTGGCAAACAAAATGTAGGAGTTTTAGGGTTATTTTATAACCTTTTTATCCTTTCAATGCTGGCACTAGTATCCAGCAGTAACTCGTTTATGTTCTTATTTTTCTGGGAAGTAATGTCGTTGGTATCCTATTTTTTAGTGGTCTTTGAACATCAGGATTATGGAGTTCGTAGGGCTGGTTTTATTTATATTGTGATGACACATATTGGTACAGCTTTTATTGCGATTGCTTTTTTACTCTTATATAAAGAAACTGGCAGTTATGTTTTCGCTCAATATTCTGCTCTAGCTCATAATCTTTCGCCAACGCTTAAAACAGTTATTTTTATACTAGTTACACTCGGATTTGGGACTAAGGCAGGAATAATTCCTTTGCATATTTGGTTACCAAAAGCTCATCCAGCTGCGCCAAGTAATGTTTCGGCCTTAATGTCTGGAGTTATGTTGAAAACAGCGATTTATGGGTTTATTAGAATTGTCATTGACGTTTTAGGTGTTGGATCAGTTTGGTGGGGGGTATTAATCCTGTTCATTGGAGCTGTCTCGGCCGTATTAGGTGTGATGTATGCTTTAATGGAACATGATATTAAACGGCTGCTGGCCTATCATAGTGTGGAGAATATTGGAATTATCTTAATGGGAATCGGTGCTGCTCTTGTTTTTAAAAGTTATGGCTACAATGATCTTGCTTTGATTGGTTTGACGGCGGGCTTATTTCATGTGTTAAATCACGCTCTTTTTAAAGGCTTACTTTTTTTAGGAGCTGGGGCAGTTCATTATGCGACACATACTAGAAATATCGAAGCAATGGGTGGGCTTCTAAAACGAATGCCTTGGACTGGTTTCTTTTTTCTGATTGGTTCGCTTGCAATCTCGGGTATTCCGCCTTTCAATGGTTTTGCCAGCGAGTGGTTAACGTACCAAGCTTTATTGGCCTTGGGTTCGGCGAAACTTGGGGCAACCATGAATATTATAGGACCAGTTCTAGGAGCAGCTTTGGCCTTGACAGGTGCTCTGGCCGCTGCGTGCTTTGTTAAAGCTTTCGGAATTATGTTTCTAGCCATACCTCGCAGTATAAATGCAGAAAAAGCTAAAGAAGTACCTCGTACAATGCTGGTAGGGATGGGCCTTTTAGCTTTGTTATGCTTGATCTTTGGGGTTATGCCTTTTATGGCCATTAACCTGTTAAGTCCTGTTACCTTCAGCCTTATAGGCATGGAAACAATCCCGCTGCTGGGTGAGTATCGCTGGCTGAATGTTCCTCCGATTATGGGGCAGGGTGTCGCAGTTATAAATACTAATTCCATATCCCCTCCCATGATCCTAGTTGTTTTGGTATTGAGTGTCCTGTTGGTTTCTTTATTTATTAAAAAGTTTGCTAAGTTTAGTAAGGTTCGAATTGATGAGACCTGGAATTGTGGGTCAGATCTCACCTCTGAAATGGAGTATTCTGCGACCTCCTATTCTCACCCTATTCGTATCATGTTTCGCGCGATATTCCAGCCAACTAGAGAAACCAAGAAAGAGTTTGTGCTTAAACCGTATTTTACAAGTCGCATCAAATCTCAAGGGGCCATTAACCCTTTTTTTGAAGATCACCTTTATAGACCGCTGCTCAAACTTTTTCTTAAATTTGCTGATAAAGTTACAGCCTTACAATCCGGAAGTATTCATCTTTATTTAGGGTATATTTTTGCTGCTTTGGTTGTTCTGCTTATTTTTGCGAGATAGGGGGGGATTGTGTGCTTCGGGAAGCAGCTATCGGTGCTTATCAAATAGGCTTAATTTTATTATTAGCGCCTTTACTCACAGGAATAATCAAGAAGACGAAGGCTTTTTTTCAAACACGTAAGGGGCCCACTATTTTTCAACCCTATTTTGATCTTTATAAGTATCTACAAAAAGAGTCCGTGGTATCTGAGCATACCTCATGGATTTTCCGGGTAACTCCTCTAATTTACCTTTCTTCGATGTTAGTGGTAGCTGCTATAGTACCTGTTGTTGTAACTCAGAGTTTATTAGCCTTCACCGGAGATCTTATTCTTGTTGTTTACCTTTTTGCTCTGGCACGGTTTTTCTTGGCTCTAGCAGGCGTAGATGCCGGAAGCGCTTTTGGCGGAATGGGCAGTAGTAGGGAGATGGCCGTAGCTGCGATTGCAGAGCCAGCTTTTATGTTACCGCTCTTTACTATGGCGGTTGCTGCGGGAACATCAAACCTTACAGGAATTGTACAAAGTGTCGTCAATGGAGGAGAGGGTGTCTTAACGGTCGCTCATCTAATGTCTTTTGTGGCCTTATTTGTGGTTGCTGTTGCAGAAACTGGACGAATTCCCGTCGATAATCCGGATACTCATTTGGAGTTAACCATGCTTCATGAAGGAATGCTGTTGGAATATTCAGGAACGAATTTGGCGTTGCTATCCTACAGCGTTTCGATTAAACAGTTCTTGATTTTCACATTGCTGGTCAATATCTTTTTCCCTTGGGGAATAGTCCTCGTCTCGGCGGGTATCGGGGCGTTGATTTTAGGGACTTTAATGTTCATTTTAAAATTATTAGTCATAGGAATGGTAATGGCGGTTGTTGAAACTTCTTTCGCTAAAGCTAGGTTATTTAAGGTGCCTGATTTGCTCCTAGCTTCTCTACTAATCGGCTTGTTAGGACTCGTTTCTAAGTTTGTGTTCAGGGGGTAATTTAAGATGGAGATGCAAAATTATCAGGGTTTTGTGAATTTCTTAATCACCTTACTCTTAGTTACAACATTTTTAATCATTTTAGCCCGCCGTCTCAATTCAGTCATTGTGGCCGTCATTATTCAAGGCCTCCTACTTGTAGCCTTAAGTGCCACGTTGGGTTGGACGACTGGGATTCATGAAATGTATATCGCCGCAGTATTAACGTTGGTGGTGAAAGTTGTGATAATTCCTGTTGTGCTCATCAAGGCTGTCAACATAGTAGCGATTAAGAGGGAGGTTGAATCCTTTTTGAATATGAAGATGACCTTACTCTTTGCCGTTTGTCTGGTTTTTATATCTTATTTAGCGACTGGACAAGTGATTGGGAAAGGGTCTGGACTCCTCCACGGGGCGTTGCCTGTGGCTGTTTCCTTGATGTTGATTGGTTTATTCCTGATGATTAATCTGAGATTTCCTATTATGCAAATTGTAGGATTATTTGTTATGGAAAATGGAATCTTTTTAGCGGGGATCGGTACGACGATTGGCATGCCTTTAGTGATTGAGTTAGGAATATTTATGGATATTATGGTAGGGGTTTTAATCATGGGTGTGTTAGTGTTCCGAATTAATCAGAGCTTTGACATCATTGATCGAAAAAATCTAAGGAATTTACGGGGTTGATTTTATGCCATTGATTTTAATTGCTCTACCCTTAGTTATGGCCTTGTTATGCCTGATGGTCACGGATAGAAGACTATTAGGGGCTATAAGTATTGTGGGCTTGGCAACGATCGTCTTCACGACTGTGCTCATAGCCCGACAAGTATTTGCGGGTTCTAATGTGGTTTGGGGTCAGTTTATCTTCATTGATGCTTTAAGTTCGTTAATTCTTTGTCTTGTGGCCATCATTGGGTTGATGGTTGCTTTATATTCTTTAGGTTATCTGGCCCATGATATTCGAGAAGGGGAGTTGTTGGAGAGGCGCTTGAAATATTATTATTTTTCGGTGTATATCTTTGTTTTTACCATGTTTCTCGTGCTAGTCTCTGCGAACTTGGGGATTATGTGGGTAGCTGTAGAGGGGACGACGCTGGCCACTGCTTTGCTGGTTGGTTTTTACAATAAACGAAATTCTTTGGAGGCCGCGTGGAAATATATCATCATCTGCACGGTGGGAATTATCTTTGCTTTGTTCGGAACTATCCTTTTGCATTATGCGGCAGTTTCGGTGACCGGCGAAAGCGGTTCTTTAGATTGGCAGACCCTGAGACGGGCTGCTCAACAACTGGATCCCAAGTTACTTAAACTTGCTTTCATTTTTGTTTTAGTGGGTTATGGGACGAAGGCGGGTTTAGCTCCGATGCATACATGGTTGCCTGATGCTCATAGCCAAGCTCCTTCTCCAATTAGTGCAATGCTTTCAGGAGTCTTGTTGAATTGTGCCTTTTATAGTATTATCCGTTTTCACTTGATTGTTTCAGAAGCCCTCGGGCCACAGTTTTCGTCCAATTTAATCTTAATTTTTGGAGTCCTGTCAATCGCAGTTGCTTTACCTTTTATTCTTGTTCAGCACGACATAAAAAGATTGCTCGCTTATTCAAGTGTTGAGCATATGGGGATTATTGCCGCTGCAGTGGGCTTGGGCAGTAAATTAGCCCTGTATGGTGCCTTCCTTCACATGATTAATCATGCCTTAACTAAATCTTCGCTCTTTTTCATAGTGGGTAATGTTTGTCAACATTATCGGACCAAACGGATTATTAGAATTAAAGGGTTAGTTAAAACTATGCCCATAACGGGTCCGGCTTTGGTGATTGGGGGCTTAGCTATCGCTGGATCCCCTCCCTTTAGTATCTTCATGAGCGAGTTTATTATTCTTAGTTCAGGTTTTGCCCAAGGGAGGTATGTGGTTTCGAGTTTAATTCTTATCTTAATAACCTTAATATTTACGGGAATTATTTACGCTACGAGTAATATGGCTCTTGGGACTCCACCGAACCGAGTTAAGGTGGGCGAGCGTGGGCAAGGGAAATTTGCCATAGTACTTGTTTTGATTTCACTGGTGCCCGTCGTTATTTTAGGAGTCTATATCCCGGTATTTATTCAGAATGTTCTCCATCAAGTAACTGCCGTTTTTGTAGGAGGAAACTAGTAATGATGAGGCAAGAAAGGGTTATTGAGCTTATTTCTAATTTCTTTGAGGAAAGGGTCATCATCGCTAAGGCCTATGTAGATGAACTTCATCTGGAAATCAATAAAAACGAAATTCTTAGTCTGGCTGTAAAATTACGTGATTGGGGGTTCCCTTTAATCCAACTTACAGCTACGGATGAACGTAGTATCCAAGGCCAGTTTCGCTTGTTTTATACATTTGCTAATGACGAGGAAAAGTTTCTGATTGTAGTGCGTGTCTGTGTAGCAGAAGTTGAACCGTCATTTCCTTCCATAATGAATGAAGTCCCGGCGGCACATTGGTATGAACGCGAGATAAGGGATCTATTTGGCTTGGATCCTATCGGGCACCTCGACAAACGGCGTTTGGCGGTACATGAGGATTGGCCGGAGGGGTTGTATCCGCTGCGCAAGGATTCTAATTTAGACATTGAGGTTCCCAGGACAAATGGTCAGTTTTCGTACGATAGAGTTGAGGGAGAAGGGGTTATCCAAGTTCCTGTTGGACCCATTCATGCAGGAATTATTGAACCAGGGCATTTCCGATTTAGTGCAGTGGGTGATACTGTCTTAAATTTGGAGGCTAGATTCTTCTACACTCATAGGGGAATAGAGAAACTAGCTGAAGGAAAAACTCCCTTAGCAGTCTTACCGATCGTTGAACGAATCTGCGGGGCTTGTTCATTTTCTCATACTACAGCTTATTGTCAGGCCCTTGAGAAACTCTCCGGAACTGAGATTTCCACACGAGTCAAGGATATCAGAACCGTTGTTTTGGAACTTGAACGCTTATATAACCACGTCGGAGATGTCGGAAACATATGCGCTGGTATTGGTTTCGCGTTCGGTACAATGCATGGAGCACGACTGCGAGAAGGGTTAATGCAGCTCAACGAAATAGTTTTTGGGAGTCGTTTCTTGAGGGGGATTAATACCCCTGGCGGGGTAAGACGGGACATTTCAATACAAAACATCAACCTTATTTTAGTAACCTTAGAGAAATTAGAGCAAGAATTTAAAGAATTGGTAGAAATAATGTTTGATACAAATTCCTATATGGATAGAGTTCAGACTACCGGTATACTGTGGAATCGGACTGCCAGAGACTTGCACGCAGTCGGACCTGTAGCAAGGGCTGCGGGCGTCGATCGGGATGTGCGGAGGGACCACCCTTATGCAGCTTATGACCGCGTTTCATTCAAGGTGCCAGTTTATGAGCAAGGGGACGTTTTAGCTAGGGTTAAAGTACGTGTTGCTGAAACGTATGAATCCATCAACATCATTCGACAGATCCTGCTCTCTATGCCGACGGGAGAATTAACTCAACAATTAGGTAGGGAAATGATTCCCTACAATTATGCGGTGGGAATGACGGAGTCCCCTCGAGGAGAAAATGTACATTTTATCATGATCGGTAAGGATAAAACTATTTATCGCTATATGGTTCGTTCAGCCTCTTATGTGAATTGGCCGATCATTCCTTTGATTGTGTCCGAAGATATTATTCCTGATTTTCCTTTAATTAACAAGAGTTTTGAGCTATGTTATTCTTGCCTTGATAGATAGGGAGTTTGAGTCGATCTTGTTTTTATACTAAGGAGGACCATGATGTTGAGGATTTTTAGTAAAAGCTTAAAGACAGGTATCGTTACGACGGACTATCCTAAAAATCCGACTGTTCCGGCGTCTGGTTTTCAAGGACTACCGGAGTGGCAGGAGCAAAGTTGCGATCTTTGTGGCCAGTGTTCGGACGTATGTCCAACCAAGGCCATAAAATTGCGGAATAGCAAGAGTGAATCTTTTTGGACAGTGGACCCTAAGAAATGCATTTTTTGTGGTTATTGTGTTGATGTTTGTAAGCAGCATTCCTTGGTTCAAGGTGTGGAATATGAATTAGCTGAATTAGCTGAAAGCGTTGTTCGAGCTCCTCATGTTCAGGCCTTTAAACATTCAGTTCACATACGCCACCTCGATTCAGGGTCCTGTAATGCCTGTGACTGGGAAATGACGACTCTAACCGGCCCTGTTTATGATATACAACGTCTGGGCTTTGATTTTGTGGCTTCTCCTCGTCATGCCGATTTGCTGATGGTGACTGGGCCAGTAACCAGAAACTTAGAAATTGCCGTGCATAAGACCTTTGCAGCTACCCCCGCACCGAAACTTGTCTTAGCTGTCGGCACCTGTGCTTGCAGTGGTGGTATTTGCGGTAAAAGCTATGCTAGTTCCGGTGGAGTTAATAATATTATTCCGGTAGATGTCTTTATACCAGGTTGTCCACCGCGGCCACAAGCCTTAATTCAAGGCTTACTCAAAGCAGTTGGCAGAGCTTGAAACAAACTTTCTCTCGTCAATTAAAAATAATCCCTGGAGCCTGCTGAAATTAGGCTTCCAGGGATTATTTTATCTTAAAAGTATTGTAACAAATTCGTGCGAAACAGTGAACCTGTCCCAGTGTTTTCCCTACACACTTGAAAAAGTGTGTTAAAAGGACCGTCCCCATGACACGCTTACGACACCCCCTTGTTTCAGAATTTAATATCTAGCTCTTTAATCTTGCGATAGAGCGTATTGCGTCCGATTCCTAAGATTTTAGCGGCTGGTGCGATTTTTCCTTTGGTTTGGGTTAGTGCATAGAGGATCGTCTGTTT
>LADV01000122.1 GCA_000961805.1 Peptococcaceae bacterium BRH_c23
GGGGGAGCGCCTACCCGGCAATCAAATTAGGGTATGATTTTTTTAGCATACCGTCAAATGACAGCTATTCCAAATTGTTATTTGCTGGATATCGTTTTTTACTTGCTGGCCTAATTTTAATGATGATACAGAAGGTTATGGGAAAAAAAGTAATGCCTAAATTGTTATCAGATTTTAAGGGCTTTACTCTTTTAGGATTTGTGCATACGCTTCTGCAATATGTTTTTCTTTATATCGGTATGGCCAATACTACCGGGGTGAAGAGCTCTATACTCGGTTCGGTAGGGGTTTTTATAAGCGTTATCCTTGCCCACGTTATTTATAAGAATGATAAGCTGTCCTTAAATAGAATGGTAGGCTGCATTGCATGTGTAGGCATCTGGATTGTTAACCGTAAATGAACACGATTATTTACATGAATGGAGGATAATGAATTATGGAAGAGCTTTTAGAAAAGGTAGAACAGTATTGGGATAAGAGGTCAGACGGTTATTGCCAAATAAACTTAGAAGAGCTAGACAGCTATAAAAGAGACGCCTGGACAGATCTAATCAATGAGTATGCTCCAAAAGTATCAGGAAGAAAGTTAAAGGTCTTAGATATCGGTACAGGTCCCGGTTTTTTTGCGATACTAATGGCCAGTTGCGGATATGAGGTTTCCGCTGTTGATTATACAGAGGCGATGCTCAAAAAAGCGAAAAATAATGCTAGCAACTATAAAAATAGTATTACTTTTAGAAGGATGGATGCCCATAAGCTGGATTTTGAAGATAACACATTTGACTTAATAGTGACTCGCAATCTTACCTGGAATCTTGAAAAGCCTGATCAAGCTTATAGAGAATGGTATAGAGTATTGGCACGTGGTGGCAAATTACTAAATTTTGATGCTAACTGGTATTTGTATTTACATGATGCTCAAAAGAGAAAAGAATATGAGCAGGACAGATTGAATTCAAAGGTAAGAGGTATGAAAGATCATTATACCAGCACAAATACGAAAGTGATGGAAGAAATAGCAAGAAATCTGCCCTTGAGTAAGGAGCATAGGCCTGAATGGGACACAAAAGAACTGCTTACAATTGGTTTTAAAAAGATAATGCTGGAAGTGGAAATCGGAAATAGGGTGTGGGATGAAGAAGAAAAAGTAAATTATGGATCGACACCTATGTTTATGATTGGAGCAGAGAAATAATTTCACCTACCACTACCATCTGCTATGAAAATGTTCAGGCTTTAAGGAGCTCGTTGAGGGGAGCAAGAAACAAGTTGCGGAAGTACATCATGAAAAGGTTACTGCAGTTGATTCCAGTTTTATTGGGAATTACATTCTTAACATTTACATTGACCTATCTTTCCCCGGGTGACCCAGCAGAGCTTATGCTTAATGCCACAGGGGTGACGCCAACTCCGCAACTTGTAGAACAGGTGAGAGAGGGAATGGGGCTGAATAAGCCGTTTCTAACTCGCTATTGTGAGTGGTTAACGGGTGTAATACAAGGCGACTTTGGCGTCTCGTATCAATATGGCAGACCTGTATCCGATGTAATAATATCAAGGTTGCCAGCTACTCTTAAGCTTGCCGGGACATCACTGTTACTGATGATGATCATCGTACTGCCGCTGGGCATTATATCAGCGCTGTACATGAATAAGGCCTTAGATTACATCATTAGAATACTGTCCTTTGTAGGAATATCAATGCCGAGCTTTTGGCTGGGCCTGTTGTTAATGTATATATTTTCGGTTAAGCTCAAAATTTTACCGATCATGGGAAACTCAGACTGGACAAGCATCCTATTACCAACGGTCACTCTGGCGATGGCAATGGCCTCAAAATATACCAGACAGCTGAGGGCCGCTATCCTGGAAGAAATAGGTCAGGATTATGTCATTGGTGCTAAAGCCAGAGGCCTTAAAGATAGATCCATATTATTAAAGCATATCCTACAGAAATCATTAATACCAATTGTCACTTTATTAGGCTTATCTGTAGGTTCATTATTGGGAGGGGCTGCCATAGTTGAAACAATTTTTGTTTGGCCAGGCGTGGGTAAATTGGCGGTTGAGGCTATATTTAGCAGGGATTATCCCCTGATCCAGGGCTATGTCGTTTGGATGGCGGTCATCTATGTAGTAGTTAATATGCTGGTGGATATTTCCTATCAACTGTTAGATCCCCGTATCCATTGGGAAAAGGGGGGGTGATGTGGAAGAGCTTATTGCAGTTCTAAGAAAAAATAAATCATTTGTTTTTTTCTCGGCCTTAGCACTGTTACTGGTGGTCATCAGTGTGTTTGCGCCATACCTAGCGCCTAAAGACCCTCTTAAAAGCAATCTGGCCCATGCGCTGCAAGGTCGAAGTGCTGAGTTTCCACTCGGAACGGATCAGCTGGGCAGATGCCTACTGTCAAGACTATTATATGGTGCACGAACTTCTTTAAAAATGACCTTTTGTTTGGTTGGCATTGTACTCGTAGTTGGTACGGCAATCGGTACAGTGGCAGGATATTTGGGCAGAAGAGTCGATACCATCATTATGAGAATTTCTGATATTTTTCTGGCATTTCCTGGCCTGGTTTTTGCGATTGCCATTGCCGGAGTGCTGGGAGCCAGCTTGATGAATGTTGTGATAGCACTGGCTGCAGTGAGCTGGACTAAATACACTCGGGTAAGTCGGAGCTTAGTCATGGCTGTCCGAGAAAAAGATTATATCCAGGCGGCTAAAATGGGAGGCGCTAAACAGTATCAAATCATTCTTAAGTATATCTTGCCCAATATAATACCAGCGCTTATTGTAATGGCGGCGATGGACATAGGCGTTATGATGCTTGAAATATCAGCTCTTTCATTTTTGGGTCTGGGAGCTCAGCCACCGAAGCAGTAGAGGGCCTTGTCACAGCAGCTGTGGTAACGTATATTTGGAACTCACGGCCGGAAATTATTGCGAGAGCCGCCTCGGGAGAAGCTATAGGCAATGTATCCATAAAAAGGGTTGTTGCAGGACTCGTCATAGTTGCGGTGATGACAGGAGTCGGGTTATCCTGGTTTGCTTCTTCCAATCCTGATGGCTTGGAATGGGCCATGATCAAGACTGCTGGTACAGCCGAACTGGAGGCACCTGATGGCCTACATCAGCAACTGTCTGACCTACAGGCGAAAACATCCTTTTTGCCGGATTATTCCTTTAAGGCACCAAAAAATGAAATGGAACAAAGTGCTGGAGAAGCCGAAGAAGCGTGGCCTGCCGTAAGTGGTGGAACGAGTACAGCGGGATTAGTCGGTGGCGGGATGACGCTTGCCTTAGCCGGCCTTGTAGGTGCAGGCATCAGTTTGCTGAAGCGAAGAAAAATTAGAGCAAATTCGTAAATTCTTCGTTTAGTTAGGCAGCCAGCCTTGTTCTAAGAGATATTTTTAAGTTATATTTTATACTTATAGATTTGGATTGTTGATATGGCAAACATCATGAATTCATTGTACAATATGCGGCTGCTTGATGATCTGGCCCGGCAGGAAACCGTGATACGCAAGCTACACCCTCTCATAAAATTTTTAACCACAGTTAGTTTTTTAACTGTGGTTGTATCCTTTGGAAGATATGAGATCTGCGGATTGCTGCCGTTGTTCTTATACCCGGTGATGGTCTTTACTTTGGCTGAACTTCCAATTAAACCGATTCTTTTAAGGATTTTACTTGTTTCACCGTTTATTATTGGAATAGGTATCCTAAACCCATTCTTCGACCATCAAATCTATTTGCTGGGTGGAAGAGAAATCTCAAGAGGCTGGATTACCTTCCTTTCTATTTTGATCAAGAGCGGATTAACAGTCACCGCCGCCCTGCTTCTTATTGCTACTACGGGAATGGACCGGCTGGCAGGGGCCTTGAGGATGTTGAAAATCCCGCGTATATTTGTGCTTCAACTGCTCTTGACCTATCGATATATCTCTGTGCTGATGGAGGAGGTAGCTCGGACTTTAAGAGCATATTCACTAAGAGCTCCGGAACAGAAAGGGGTTCATCGAAGTGCTTGGGGATCATTGGCAGGGCAACTAATCCTTCGCACGTTTGACAGAGCCCAGCGTATTTACGAAGCCATGTGTTTAAGAGGGTTTGCAGGGGAGTACCATACAGGGGACTCTAGAGAAATTAGAGTCTGGGATTTGGCTTATTTGGCAGGATGGGTGTTTTTCTTTGCGGTAGCGAGGATTTACAATATTCCGATGTTAATAGGTTCAGTGATAACGGGAGTGATAGGATGAGTCATCATAAACTTGAGGCTAAGGATTTGCATTATAGTTATCCGGATGGGCATAAAGCGGTCAATGGAATGTCCTTTTGTATCTATCATGGGGAGTCAGTGGGAATCATAGGGGCGAACGGGGCAGGAAAATCGACGCTGCTGATGTTGCTCATGGGAGTTTTTGTCTATGATGATGTAGCCTTTGGGCCGCGTAATTATAAGCTTGACGAAAAGGAAGTCGAAAAGCGAGTCCTTCAGGCTTTGGAGTTGGTTGGAATCCTTCATTTAAAAGATCGCGCACCTTTCAAGTTATCAGGCGGAGAAAAGCGAGCAGCGGCTATTGCTTCGGTGCTTTCAATGCAACCAGACATTTTGGTGATGGATGAACCCACAGCTGCTCTGGACCCGAAATCAAGGCGGAGGGTCATGGAACTGCTGACGAGCTTTAAACACACAAAAATTATTACAAGTCACGATTTAGATATGATCTTCGAGATGTGTGATCGGACCATCGTGATCAAAAACGGAGAGATTGCAGCAGATGGGGTAACCTCTGAAATTCTAGTCAATGCAGACTTGATGGATAAGTGTGGGCTTGAGGTACCATTGGCCATGCAGAACTGTCCTGTCTGCAGGACTAAGAAGATTTAGACGTGTCGTGGCGGGGTGTCGTGGGGACGGTCCTTTTGACACAAAAGGACCGCCCCACACGACATTTGTTCGTTGGATTGCACTACATATACTACAGATTCTGCATTTACATTTAGAGAGGGTATTTCTGCTAAATTAGGTAAAAACAAAAAGGACTAAAGAAGACAAAATAATTTACATGTTTTGTGGCTTTAATGGGGATTTTATATGAGAGTTAAGAAATGAATTAGCGGAGGTGCTTTTGTAAATGCCAATGATTAGTTTTGATGGACCTGCCCTGACCATTGATCAAAAGAGGAGCTTAATTCATGGAATGAGCCAAGCAGCTTCTCAAGCTTTAGGTATTCCGATGGCAGCGTTTACTGTCACCCTGGATGAGCACGAATATAGTAACATGGGTATTGGCGGCGAAGTGTTGACGGAAACTGTTTATTGGGATAAGTATAAAGCACTTAAGGATTAACATTATTAAATTATATCAATGAATGGAGCGGCCCCGTTGGGGTCGCTTTTTAATATGCCATAATATGCCATAATATGCGAACATGTAAGAGGTTTAATATTTAAAAGCGTGTAAAGGCAATGTAAGGGCACGTGTAAGATCAAGAGTGACGGCCCTTCAAAATTGTATCAAAAGGACCGTCCCCGTTACACGAAGACTAAGTAAATTAAGTTAAATTATATGATATACATAATACCACAATATATCCAAATAATAGAGGTAGAATGTTTCTTAAAAGGTGAATTATGTCTATTAAAAAATTATTAACAAAAATTAAAGCATTGAGTTCTGAGACCAGCAAGGAACAGAAAGAAGCTTCCTCCGGAAACCCTCAGTTATCAAAGAACATTGATGTAAACCTGAAATCCATTCAAGATCTTTTTGCTGGAACCAGCGATCTTATCACTAGGGAGTTCAAGCTAGGCAGTGAGCAGCAAGTAAAAGCCTTTGTGGTCATGATCTCAGGCCTTGTCAATGAGGCATCAGTTAATGAAAACTTCATGAAGCCTCTGATGTTCATTCGTAAAGATTTTAATAAAGATAATGCATTTACGCTTATTAAGGAATCGGTACTCTCGGTAGCTAATCTAAAAGAATCCCGCACTTTGGAGGAGACCATCGATAGCATTTTGTCTGGGGATAGTGTGCTATTCATTGAGGGGTCGGATATAGCGCTTATTGCCTCTATTCGTGGTTGGGAAGCCCGGGGAGTGGATGAGCCGAAAACCGATGCAGTTGTAAGGGGGCCACGGGAAGGCTTTGTTGAAAGCTTGGGCACAAATATGGCTCTCTTGCGCAGAAAAATCAAAAATCCAAATTTTAAATTTGAACCAATGAAAATTGGGAAACAAACCAAAACAGATATCTGTGTTGCTTATATTAAAGGTATTGCCAATGAAAAAATAGTCCAGGAAGTAAAAACCCGCCTTAATAGAATTGAGACAGACTCTATCTTGGAATCGGGCTATATCGAAGCATTTATCGAAGACCCCCCATTTTCTATCTTCCCAACAGTAGGAAACAGTGAAAAGCCCGATATCGTAAGTGCCAAATTATTAGAGGGAAGAGTGGCAATTCTAGTTGATGGAACACCTTTTGCTTTAACTGTTCCCTACTTATTCATCGAGGCCTTTCAAGCCAGCGAGGACTATTATTCTCGGCCATATTACGCAAGTTTAATTAGAATCTTTCGTTGGCTGGCCTTTTTCCTATCTACTTTCACACCTGGGCTATTTGTTGCAATTACAACCTTTCACCAGGAATTATTGCCTCCGGCCTTGCTGATAAGTATCGCCGCCGCCCAGGAAGGTACTCCTTTTCCAGCCATGGTAGAAGCTTTATTGATGCAAGTTATCTATGAAATAATGAGGGAAGCCGGAGTACGTTTGCCCAGGCCGATCGGGCCGGCAATAAGTATCGTAGGGGCCCTTGTCATTGGGGAAGCTGCAGTTAATGCTGGGCTGGTTGGTGCTCCTATGGTCGTTATAGTTGGCCTTACTGCGATCTCTTCTTTTGTAACTCCAGCTCTAGCCGATATAAATGCCCTGTCCAGATTCATCCTGATCTTTCTGGGAGGATTTGCCGGCTTATATGGCATTATGTTAGGTTTTATCGGTTTCATCACTCACCAATGCGCTCTTCGCTCTTTGGGAGTCCCCTACATGTCCCCTCTTGCACCGACAACCTTTTCTGACCTGAAAGATGTGTTTATCAGAGCTCCCTGGTGGGCCATGTTTACAAGGCCCCGCGTTCTAGGAGGGAACAACCCCACGAGACAAAAACCTTCCCTCATGCCAAAACCGCCTGAAGAAGGTTCCAAAAACTAGAGTCTATTTAACCATAGACAAATAGAAAGGTAGACCACCTGAATGTTAGAAGAAGGTAAAATCTCTTATAAACAATTGATTCTGCTTATTGTCATAAGCAGAATCTCTATTAACCTTACTTATAATCCGCACTTTACAGCTCCGCCGGAAAACCAGGATGTATGGCTGTCAGAACTCTTAAGCTTTCCTATTACATTATTCCTTTCTGTTCCTATTTATCTGCTCTGGAAGAAATTCCCGGACCAGACAATTATCCAGTACACCCAGACCGTGGCCGGCAAAGCCGGTAAATTGATAGGAATCCTTTATGTCTGGTTTTTTATTCATTTCTCAGCATTATCTTTAACTCAGTTTGGCAGCTTCCTTTCAACAGCTGTCATGCCCGAAACTCCTATCCTTTTTTTCGCGGTTTCTCTAATACTTTTATGTACCTACGCCGCCCGAAGTGGGATTGAAGTTATCAGCCGTGTGTCTGAATTTTGTGTACCCATTTTCTTAATTGGAATTATGACAATTGTTTTGTTTCTAACTAAAGATATGAACCTTAAAGCCCTAACCCCCATCTTGGAAAAGGGTACCCTGCCCGTACTTCAAGGTGGATTTACCATAGCAGCTAGATCGGTCGAAACGTTAGGGCTAGCTATGCTTTTGCCCTATTTAAACGACCGGAAAAAAGTAAAAACAATATTTCTGTTAAGTTTCGCCTTAATATCCTTGTTTTTTGTAATAATAACTATCTCAATAATAACTGCTTACGGATTTGAAGAAGCTAAAACCCGCACATTTCCCTTTTTTTCTGCAATTAAAATTATAAGTGTTGGTGATTTCTTAGAACGTATAGAATCAGTCCATATGGCGATTTGGACAATGGGTGTGTTTATCAAAGTATCATTATATTTTTATTTGGCTGTTCTGGGCCTAGGCCAGCTGTTTAATTTAAAAGACTATAAACCACTTGTTTTTCCAATAGGCACGGTAATTATCCCGTTAAGTATCTTGATAACACCCAGCATTGTCGAATTAAGGGAGTTTACTTCCTATAAGATCTATACCTGGTACGCCTTATTTTTTACCTTGTTCATTCCATCCCTTCTTCTTCTAACAGCTGTCATCAGGAAAAAAGGAGAAATGCAGAAATGAAGAGGCGGATTCTCATCCTTATAACTTCAATCTTACTCCTAGCTATGCTTACAGGCTGTTGGAACAGAAGAGAATTAACTGCTTTGTCTATTGTTCAAGCAATGGGTATTGACAGGACAGAAAATAATGAAATCAGCCTTACCTTTCAGCTTCTTTTACCTGGTGAGCTTAAAGTGAAGGGAGGGGGAGGAAAAGGGGTGTCGATAGTTACAAGTACAGGGGAAACCTTATTTGACGCTCTTAGAAATGCGGCCTTGGAATCGGATAGAAAGTTATATGGTGGTCACATCAAGGTTGTTGTGATTGGAGAAGAAGCTGCTAAAGCGGGAATTATCCCTCTACTTGACTTTGCAAGGCGGGATCATGAGTGGCGAGAACTTCCCTACTTTTTTATAGCCAGAGGAGGCACAGCCAAAGATATCATCAAGGGTGAACATGAACAGGAAAAGATTCCGGCAAAAGCAATGGAGAGCTTAGCCAAAGCGACTAAAGCCACATCCAAGCTGCCGAAAGTAAACTTACATGAAGTTCTTAAAACCCTGTCCAGTAAAACTACGGATATGATTGCTCCAGGTATTCAAGTTATAGAAAAGAAAATTGATAATAAAACAAAAAAAATAATTGAACTAGATGAAACAGCCATATTTAAAAAGGATAAGCTTGTCGGGTGGTTTGATTGGACAGAAACACGCGGACTTCTTTGGATTTTAGGGGAAGTCAAAAGCGGTATTATCGTAGTGGAATCACCTAAGGATGAGAAAAAGAAGGTTAGCCTGGAGATTCTCCGGGCGTCCAGTAAGGTTAAGCCTGAGATAACTGATGGCAAGCTGATGATTACTGTTGAAGTAAAAGAAGAAGGAAATCTTGGCGAACAAATGTCTCAAGTATACTTAACTAAGCCCGATACCTTTAAGGAACTAGAAGAAAAACAGGCTGCCGCTATCGAGGATGAAATCAATTCCGCCCTGCGTAAAGCCCAAGCATGGGGAGTTGATATATTCCAGTTTGGTGAGGCATTCCACCGTAAATTCCCTAAGGAATGGCCGGAACTTAAAGAGAACTGGGATGAGGAATTTAAAAAGTTAGAGGTTACAGTAGAAGTAGACGCAAACCTTCGCGGGGTCGGCATCAGTACTGCCCCTGCCATAGCAGCAGAAGAAGAGTAAAGGAGAAACGAAGGATGAAGGTTTTAGTTTTGATTCTTGTCTTTACCGGTATAGCACTTCTGGAAATCCCAGGGCTTCTTAAGAAAAAGCAATGGGCGGAACTCATCACTTCCTCTGTACTATTAGGTATTGGCTTCCTGCTAAGCTTGCTCCAAACAGTTGGAGTGAAAGTTCCAAATCCGAATAAAGGCATAGAGTTTTTAATCAAGCTAGTGTTTCAATAGGCTCTTTTTTGTTACTTGTTATCACTTTAAGTTTCTGATAATTGTGAGGTTTACACTATGATAGAAGGCGGCCGTATCTCTCCTAAACAGCTTATTCTCCTTGTCTTTATCAATAGGATAATCATTGCCATTACCTACCTCCCGGTCTTGATGGCTCCGCCGGCGAATCAGGATGCTTGGCTGTCAGTCGTGCTGATGGTTCCTATCGAATTGTTACTCTCCGGGCCAGTTTATCTATTAGCGAAGAGGTTTCCAGACCAAACCATTATCCAGTACAGCCAGACTATAGTGGGGAAAGCAGGAAAATTGATAGGGATCCTATATATCTGGCTTTTCATCCATTTTACTGCCATAACTTTATCTTACTTCTGCGAATTTTTTAACACTGCCTCGATGCCGGAAACACCTTTCCTTTTTTTTGCTATTTCTTTAATCATATTTGCTGCTTATGCAGCCCATAGTGGTATTGAAGTAGTGGGACGCATTTCTGAGATTGTTGCACCAATTTTTATGATTGCGATAATGATATTTGCCATATTACTTGTTAAAGAGATGGATCTTAAAGCCCTAACCCCTGTAATGGAAAAAGGATTATTTCCTTCACTTCATGGTGGATTATATGCCTCTACTCTAACGATAGAAATTGTAGGGATTGCCATGCTTCTCCCTTACCTCAATGACCAGCAAAAAGCGAAAGGCGTTTTTATATACAGTTTTCTGTTGATCAGCATCTTTTTTTTATTGATAACAATCACAGTCCTCTCTGTTTATGGAGCACAATTAGCTAAGAATCATACCTTTCCTTTCTTTAGTACAGTCCGGCAAATCAATGTTGCTGATTTTTTAGAACGTCTGGATTCTATTAACATAGCAATTTGGTCAATAGGCATGTATGTAAAGATAGCCTTTTATTACTATTTAACAGCATTTGGGACAGCCCAACTTCTTAACCTCAAAGATTATAAACCGCTTGTTCTTCCGGTCGGCAGTATTATTGTCCCGTTAACTGTATTAATATCACCCAACTATCTCGAAGTGAGGGAGTTTACCTCATACAGAATATTTACATGGTATTCTGTATTTTTCCTTTTAGTTATTCCATCGATCCTCCTTCTAACAGCTATAATTAGAAAAAAAGGAGAAAGACAGGGATGAAAAAGCGACTTCTTATTTGCATGACGATTATTTTACTCCTTTCTATGTTAACAGGCTGTTGGAATAGAAGGGAACTGGGTACTTTGTCTGTCGTTCAAGCTGTAGGTATTGACAGGACAGAAGATGACCAGATCAGCCTTACCCTCCAGATTCTTAAACCTGGTGAGGTTAAGAAGGAGGCAAAAGGCGGGAAATCGGTCTTTATAGTCACAACTAAAGGAAAAACGATTTTTGACGCCATCAGGAATGCTGCAATACAATTAGGCAGAAAGGGATTTTGGGGTCAAACTAAAGTTGTTATAATTGGTGAGGAAGAAGCTAAAGTGGGAATTGCACCCCTGCTGGATATGTATTTCCGTGATCATGAGGTTCGAGAGCAAATGTATATGTTTGTTGCCAGGGGCAAAGCTGCAGATGTTATTGAAGCAGAGCATGAACAGGAGAGGATTCCTTCCAAAGCAATCGAAAACTTAGCCAAAGCGACTTTTGCTACATCTAAGGTTCCAAAAATAAATCTATTAGATCTTATGAAAACCCTGGTAAGCAAAACTAGCGACCCCATTATTCCAGGCATAAAAACAATAGAACAGAAAGAAGATGGTGAAGTAAAAAAACTCCTTAAACTCGATGAGACTGCAATTTTTCAAGAGGATAAGCTTAAAGGATGGTTTGATCATAAAGAAACACGCGGACTTCTCTGGATTTTAGGTAAGGTAAAAAGCGGTATTGTTGTAGTCCAATCACCCCAAGACGAAACAAAGAAAGTAGGTTTGGAGATTATTCGGGCATCCAGCAAGCTTAAGCCTGAGATAACAGACGGCAAGCTGATGGTTACGGTTGAGGTGAAAGAAGAAGGGAATCTTGGCGAGCAAATGTCTCAAGTTGACTTAACCAAGCCTGATACTTTTAAAGAACTGGAAGAAAAACAGGCTGCTGTAATCGAGGAGGAAATCAATACCGCGCTGAGCAAAGCCCAAGCATGGGGAGTTGATATCTTCAAATTTGGTGAGGCATTCCACCGTAAATTCCCTAAGGAATGGCCAGAACTTGAAGAAAACTGGGATGAGGAATTTAAGAAAATAGAGGTTAATGTAATAGTAGATGCCAAACTTCGCAGACTCGGAATTAGTACTAAGCCTGTGAAAGCAGAAGAATAAACTTAATTGGTTCCCACCTCTCTGCAACATATATAATTACAGAAGACAAAATCCAGCAACATTTACCATAGTAAATGTTGTTTTTTATTATCTAATACTTGTTTAACAGCAATGATCACGTACACGGTAAAAATAAAGGCACTTAATGATAGGATTGTACCAAAATAGGAAAATGGCTGTGCCCCACACGTTACACCGTATAACCACAAGTCCAATAGAGACATATCCAAAATCCCTCCTGTCCATGACCTTAGTTAACTGAATATAGAGTAGACATTCATGCCAAGTTTAAACCTAATACTTCTGCTTCAACTGATTAAGACTTTCCGGACTTCCTTGATAACTTCCTCACGTGCCCCTTGTTCAACCATTAAAGAAAAGGCCTACAGCAGAAAACATAGTTAATAAAGCAAGCGGAAAAGGTACCTGAACCTCGAGAATTCTGAATAATAAAAATATATTAGAAAAAGTCGGATCCATTGCCTGCCTAATGTTAATACTTATTTACCTCCGGTAAGGGGAAAGTCCTTGTTGGGCAAGGTCTAACCAACCATCCATATCGAGTGTTGCGCCGAAACTGGTAACGGCTAGGTGAAGCTGGGCTTGGAGCATTTCCTGGCATGGATTCCTGTGTTCAGTTCGTAAACACCCACCTTATCGAATATTCAGAGGGAATGGCCGGCAAGCCGAGTGATTGATTTTTTTAGGAAGGGTTCGGAGGAGAAAATTGGATAACTTGTAAGAGATGGGTGCTGCTAAGGTAATGCAACGAAGAAGCCAATCCCATATCATCGTCGCATGATATGGGATTGGCTTCTTTATACGTATCAGATGTTATAGGGAGTATAAAGCTTTTATCGGCGGATAGTATAAGGCAATTGAAGCTCTTGCCTTCGCTTTTGCTGAGGTAACAAGCGCGAAAGCAGTGTTTTTGTGGAAGCCAAGTTTTCCATAATTTAATTAAACAATTAGAAAGTACAAGTTTTTAGTGGTCTCCCTTTACTTGGCTGAATATTGGATTGAAAAGCTCCGCTTAAGACACCCGATCTCGGCTTAGCTTACTCCAGTTGCACAGGAGTGCTGCCCGGGACATACTTGAATTCCATATCCTTTACGCCTCTCCCCACAAAGAGATGAAGCGTCTCGTCAGGGCACAGATCCCGAATCAGAGGGAATATAGCTCTCTTCCGGGGTAAAGCGGATATCGTCAAACCAGGTAGTATCGAAGAAAGACTTAGCAATGCTCAGGTTACGCTCGGAGTCAGGGATAAAGCTTTGCCGGTAAGCAATAGCATCGGGCAGGTCAAGATTGTACCAGCGGATTGTGCCGTATCCACCCTGGAGAAGGTGGTGTCCAGCCTGGCTCCGATGTTGACGATGGCAGCCAGGGATGAGCTTGGATGTAAGCGCGGATGGCATCACCGATTTTGCAGGCCCGCACCACATAGCAGATTGCCGCTGAACTCCCCAAAAACTTTAGCGATGCTGTCAAAATCATAAGCACAGTTTTAATGATATTGATAGCCTGCCGGTCGCAGAGAATGTCGGGATTTTTTCTCACTGGCGGTAACCCTTCCCCAAAGGGGTAGGAGCATGGTACTCTGAATGCTGTGGGCGTCCAGGGTGGGTTGGGTTTTTATGGTAGAGTCCTTTTTTCTTTTCTAATTAGGGGAGATGTCTCGCTTAAGAGATCCTTTGAGAGCATTTTTTCAGTTGGGGCGTCTTATAGTTTAATCCGCTTCCCTATTGAACATTTTTTTTCACTTGTTTTTGGCTTTTTCATTTTTACCACCCTTTCGGTAACCTTAGGAGAAATATAATTACTTCTAAGGTAATTATATCATTAAATAACTCCTATAGTATATTAATTTACTTCAGGAGTTATACTAATCTGGAAATGTATTTTTTTAGTATTCTTATTGATACAATCAAGCCAAAAGCCAGTGGAGTGTGCAGAGATATGGTTAGAATTAAACTGTCAGAGTTACTTGGAAAACACAAAATGAATCAGAAAACCTTATCCAGTCTAACCGGAATCAGACCTGCAACTCTGTCCAAAATGTATTATGAAGAGACCAAAAGGATCGAAGTCGACCAAATTGATAAAATCTGCGCTGTGTTTCAGTGCAAGATTGAGGATTTAATAGAATATATTCCTGAGGATAAATAAAACCGCTGTTTAGCGGTTTTATTTATCCTATGATTTGTATATTTTGCAACTAAGCAGGAATTTTAAAAAATATATCTAAATTTATAATTAAAATGTAAAGATAAGAAAAGAGATTTGTAATTTTGGTTCTACGATTGAGATGGTCGATTTGAGCAAGATACGTAATGTATCTGAAGATAAATATTTATAATAAGGATCTCAACTTTCGCACCCCGGTTGTGCGAATAAAACGTTGATATAACTGGGTAATTCACTGATTCAATGGTGCAATTGACAAAGTAAACTTTTCCTTATCCCTTGGTTTATTGGCGAGGAGGTCTCCTTTTGTCTTAGGTTTTCTTAAGCCTAATATCTATTTGCCGCCGGATTTTTCTGAAGGGGAAAAAAGCTATATCCTTAAGCATGAGGAAATACATATCCGGCGTTATGATATCTAATTAAACCCTTGGCCTATTTTTTGCTCTGCCTTCACTGGTTCAATCCCCTGGTCTGGCTGAGTTTTATCCTGATGACAAAAGATATGGAAATGTCCTGTGACGAGCAGGTTCTTAAGGAAATGGGCCAGGAAATCAAGCAGGATTACAGCCGCTCTCTTTTATCCCTGGCTCTCAGTCACAGGATGATCGGCGGCAGCCCCCTGGCCTTTGGAGAAAGCAGCGCCAAAAGCCGGATGAAAAATGCCCTGAATTATAAGCAGCCTACTTTTTGGGGAATGCTCGACGGGGCGGCAGGGATCTTGATCCTTTCCTTGGGCTTAATTTCCAATCCCGAAAGCTCTCAATCCGCTTCGGCAAATTTAAATCTTAATTATGCTGCCAAGATTTCGGCGGCCCAGGACCAGCTCATCATCAGAGTTCACGGCCAGGGAGCCTCCTTTATAACGGGGGAAGATTGGAGAAGTAGGATAATAATGGAATTATCGGATGCGATGTGTGTAAGTAATTGATGTGGCAGATATTGGTTATAGCGGTTATAATAGAGTAGAGAGCACAGAAAGGAGATTGATAATATGGCTAACGCATACGTTATTGATAGAAACTCAATTAAGCTTCCAAAGGAGGTTTCAGAAAAGCTGAAATTGAAGGAAGGAATGGAACTAAAGGTTATATCTGACGAAGTGGACGGGGTATTAATATTGAAGGTTGTTGAAGGGAAAAGCAAGGATTTTTCCGGTATTAAAGGGATCGGCAAAGAGATATGGAAAGATGTTGACGCACAGAAATATGTTACTCAGGAGAGAAACGAATGGAATTGAAGAAAGGCTTAAAGCTTTTTATAGATACGGCACCGATAATATATTTTATTGAGGAGCATCCGGTTTACATCGATGAAGTTTCCGATATATTTAACAGAACAGCTGAAGGAACTGTACAGGTGGTTACGTCAGTTATCACCTTGATAGAGGTTCTTGCAAAGCCATATATGCTTGGACAAAATGATATAGTGGACGTTTACAAGGATTTCTTTTCCAATTCAAAGGGATTCTCTGTTATGAGTATTGATACCAGTATCGCAGAATTGACTGCAAAGATAAGGGCAGAATTTGGGTTCAAGGTGCCAGATGCACTTCAATTGGCTATCTTTGAACATAATGATTGTGAGTATTTTGTAACCAATGATAAACAACTTAAGAGTTATGACAAAAATAGGATTTATATATTAGGTGAAAATAGTTGATATTGAAGGTATTATGAATGTTCCTTTAGGCAGCGCCGTCCATGGCGCTGTCCGTGTCTGAGTATGGGGCACGATACGTCGTAGAACAACGTATTCCCAAAATCTGAGAGAACATGAAAGTAGTAACCAGACTTCGGGAGTACGCGGGACGTTATATAAAATCGCGCGCGGGATCATCGCCACATCGTGTGGCGAATTTTAGAAAACATTATTTTTTAGCTTGGAAATTCTGGTGTTTAAGTTAGTTCCCCGGTATTGACAATCGCAGGTTTGCAAACGGTGTCCCTTCCAGAAGAATCGGGAAACTAACTTTGACCGGGTCGCTATTCGTATCTATATGCAGCGGGGAAATGTCTTTAAGTTGGTTATATGATAAAGCTAAATATTCCATTTCAAGATTAGAAAGCGCACTTATATGGAGAAATAAACTCTTGTTATCAAAAGCTGAAAGAAATAAAGGGTTATTTAAAAGATAAAAGTGATAAGGAAAATCAAAATAGAGAGAAATCTAAGTATTGTGAGGAATTGGTTGGGCAAAAAAGGATCAGTTGTAAGTGTTATGTGCAGAACTAGATGACGATTTTGCGAGAAAAACATCTCAGATGCAGGAGCTCAAAAATACTCTGACCTTTTTCAGATTAAGATGCTTAATTCAACCTAAAAACGAAATGATTCAGCAATATAAAATCATTGAAAAATATCTAAAACTGAATATTGACGGCTCCCGCGTTGGCTTGGAGCGTGGCGAGAGCAAAAGCAACTACTTCTGCACGCCCAAGGGTGCGAAAGTGATCGGCTGGGCCGGTGTGGATGGTATCCACTATTGCTTCGTGCGTGGCTTTGGCGAGATGGTGTTTGCCGTCAGCCCGATGAATACACCGGGAAACTATGTGCATCCGGTGGCAAGAGATTTTATGGACTTCCTGCAGCTCCTGCTGGCTTGCGGCGATGCTGCGGTACTGGAGCAGGTATACTGTTGGGATCAGGCGCAGTTTGACGCCTTCCTGCAGGACAATCCTCTCACCGGTGAACAGCAGGCTGTGCTGGATGCCATTCGGGAGAAGCTGTTGCTCGCGCCTATGGAGCAGCCCTTTGCTTATATCAAAGAGCTGCAGGCCGAGTTTGATTACAGTCGCATCAAATATACGGAAGATTACTATGAGTGGGTTCCTGTCGAGCCGAAGATACCCGAATGGAAGGTTTACTTTGACGGCAACTTTTGGGGGCATCATGGACGTGAAAGAGCCGGCAAGGAAATTTTTCTCGATAGGCAGTTTGTCTGGGACGATGAAGTCTGGCATATCCCAGCGATTTACACCTGCAGTAAAGGCTTGGTCGTGGACTTTTGCATACAGGTTCCAGCTGAGCGCATCCGTTCCTTTATGGACAAGTGGAATCTCTCTATTGAGAACGATGGAACCGACTTTACCGATGAACAGCGGATGCAGATTGACGCAGAAAATCCGCTGGCCATCAATATAAATCCGAAAGTTGTGTTGAACGGAACTGTTCTTTCAGGCTCTCATGGCTGCGGCGTGTCATGGAATCCCTGCTTCCCAGAGGGTAACGGCCTTGAGGTCAAGAGCGTGACCCAGCATTATGGCCTTGATCCTGCCTATGGCTGGGCAATCTGGCGCTC
>LADV01000017.1 GCA_000961805.1 Peptococcaceae bacterium BRH_c23
GCCTGGTCTTTTTCCTGTAAAACCTGGTCTTTTTCTTGCAGGGTCTGCGTTCGTTCATTGACCGCTTGCCTGAGTTCCTGTTTGGTCATTCCCTCGATATCCATATCAATGATGAATTGCGCCCGTTCCTCCTTGGGGATCCCTAAAAGAAGCACCGCCTGGCTGTAGTTCAAATTCGGATCCGGATCCGAATTTGAGGAGGTAGGCTGTCCGGCTCCGGCGGAATCTCGGTTTGATTATGATATCGTAATAAAAAGATCTGGAACAATTGGAGCGTTATTTGAACCAGAAGATGGTTGATCGTTCATATTACGCATGGTGCTTTTGGTCAGCATTTTTTGGGTACTCTTCTATGCCGAAAAAGTATGTCGATTCATTATTTAATGGCTGGAGTAAGAAGAAAATTGAGGCAGTACGAAGCAGAATGACCGATATCCAGTTACAACTATTTCACTAAAACTATACACTGGTCTAAATTTTCCCCAGCTTTCTTACAGGCTAATTTAATAGCCCTATTTTCTGATTCATAGAACATTACATTACATCCTCTACCTAAAGTAATTTCCTACTACTCCACTCCCAAAGCCTTAAACACCGCATCTTCCGGACTTTGATAAAACGCCATCTGAAACTTCGCAAAGAGTTCTGATGGAACGGTGGCAATATCCGTGGCCGATGCCATTGGAAGTAATACTTTCTTGGCTCCAGCATCAAAGCACACTTGCAACGTGTTGGCTAACTCTTCTACTTTATTGATGGTGCCACCGAGACTCATAGAACCCAATACGACTAACTGACTTTGAGGAGGTTTCCCCATAGCTCCAGAACACATCGCGATAAAGGCTGTCAACGTCAGCTCAGGGGTCATGCCGATGCCTTGGATATCTTGAACATACAGCAGGTAATCCTTGGTCTTAGTGCTTATCGAACCGCTGATGCTCCTACTATTGGCTTTAAAATAATTAAACGCAGTCAGGGTGTTTTCTTTGGCTTCCCTGCTGTTTCCAAGCCCAGATCTCTCAAATTTTCCAGATCCGGTCACGACTTCCGTTTCAATCTTATACACTCCGATCATCCCGGAATCCCCGCGACCAAAGCTTTACCTCACCTAATTCCAGCTCATCGACGACCTCTTGGAAATCCCCATCAGCATCGTACCAAAAGATGATCTGCCGTTGGGCCCCGTCTCGACACGGTGCCTGAAATTTATCGGTCAGGGCTGCATTTATCTGGTCATGATTCATGGTTTCACCTACTATTTCTATACATTAATCATAAGGCTACAGCCTTAAACTTGGGATACGCCTGATTCCTCTCCGCCCATTCATCTAATCCCCCAAGTTTTTGTCAAAGACCTTATCCAGAAGTAATTCATCCGTTTTAATAATGGGATTGTTATTCAGTTTTCCATCGATCATATACTTATCCACATAAAAGAATTCTTCACCACAGACATGCTTTTGCGGCACTATTGAGTCACAGAGCTCTCTGATTTTGTCAAACTGTCTTTCTCTTTTCAAACCATTTAACCTGTCCATAAACAGGTTCACAAAGTTAATCTTTTTGACGAACTCTTGAGGTAAAGTGTATCTAAATGTTTCTTTCAAGAACTCACAACTCTCGACTTGATTAAGGGTTGAATAGTGCTGGTACCACTTCTTTGAATTCTCCAATAGTTCTACAGACAATATTGTTTCACACCTTTATATGGAATATGATTCCTTCAGTCCCTAAATCCACTAAACTTGCCACCCATCCTCCTAGACCATTTTATTAAAGCTTGTCAGCAAATGTATTCATCAAAAATGGATATCCCCAACTCTTTGACATTGATTTTTAATATCTTTAAAATCTTCTACAGCACCGGCTTTTACTGCTATTCTTAGCAATTCCTTTAATTTATTAACAATATCTCTACGACGTTCGATCAAACCCTCTCTATTTAGGCCAGTATGTTCGATTGTGGTTTTTGCCCTCAAATCGTTATTAATAGACAGTATTTTCGCCGTTTCTATATCTATTTCTAAGTAATTCTTTATCTCATCGAATGTTGGGTTTAAAATTGGATTTTCGTCATCCCATTTATCCCCTTTATATTTTTTGCTATTACACACTTCGCAAGAATAATTGAGATTACACCATTCAAAACATAGGTGTGGAAATTTACTTTTAGGCATTAAATGTTCTATTCTTTCAAACACCTGAACCCCAATTGGGGATTCACAAAAACAACACTGCCCCTCAAACATTTCATGTAATGTTTATTTGACATCTTCTTGTCTATATTTATCTACGAATTTTTGCGGGATATCATTAAACGTACTATGTTTCGGAACTTCCGCTAACAGGTCAACAGTCCATTTTTTTGCATTTTTCTTTAGGCTTTCTGGTTGTGCCAACCTATCTACTTTGTGCATTTCTCTTCCCTCGTTCCTTTAGGATGTCCTCAATTGAGCCAAGTTCCGCTAATTCAACAGCAGCATCATTTTGGGGAAGATTTGAATACACATCATCTTTCAATTGATTTAATTTGGTATTTTCTTCATCTGATAATTGGTTTTTGATTTTCTTAAACGACAGCTGTTTGATTTCTTCAAGTTGTGGTTTTACTTCTGGCGATCTTTCGTCAACTCCCATGAATGTATTCAAAACATCATTTACTCGCCAGCCGTATGGAGATTTTATATATTTAGTATCTAGCTCAATAATCGGTGTACTAGTATCTGAGTCAAATAGACTTATAATTTTTTTATCCTTACAGGACGCTATGACAACTGGAGAATGGGTAGTCGCAATAAATTGAACATATGGAAATGTTTGCATTAGAGCCTCAACAATCCTCCATTGCCATTTCGGATGAATATGTAAATCAATTTCATCAATTAAGACAAGTCCAGGGGTTTTCTCTGTAACGTCACGTCTTAAATCAGGATTTAGTATGGCCATTCTATAAGCAATATCCGCAACCATTCCAATAAGGCTACGATAACCTGCACTCATGAATCTAAGTGGCAAGGCCTCGCCATTGGAAAAATACACAAGTTCTCCTGTCCGCTCATCATAGAAGATGGTACTATTTATATCTGTGTTTTCTAAAACACCAATAAACTTACCAACAGCTTTTTTTACTGATTCATATTCAGCAAGTTCTGTTTTTTTCTGATAGGCGATGCGCTCCATTCTCTGACACCAGTTGGTAAGCATACTAATATTGGACTCGGAAGCCAAACAATGAGTGTAACCTACATTACGCATATAATTTACTGTAAATACATCTTCCCATTTATCTCGTTTTTGCGTCCACATTCTTCCTGCGCTTTGATAGCTGATAACTGGAAACACATTGTTTTTGTTTTTTGTGAGTGTTGTAGCATATTTGGAAATATTTTTAGTTGTAACCGTTCTAGTTGTTTTCTTTTGGCTACTTTTGCTTCTATTCCATACAATTTCTTCGTCCGCAAAATCCGCGATACATCTAACTACGGTAGGGGTAAAGTATTCAATATCGTATGAACCATCACCTACTAAATGGCCTATGCTTCTGACATCGTCAGGTGTGAAATGTATTGTAGTTATACCATCAATCCCAACTATAAATCCACCTAATCCAATAGCTATTGCTTCCAACACTGATGTTTTACCCATTCCATTATTACCTATAATTAAGTTGAACTTATTATCAAAATCAAAGGTGTTATGTTTAATTCCTCTAAAGTTTTCAATGGTAATACTTTTTAAAATCATAAAATATCACCCCTCAGTTTAATTACAGACTATGCACCAAGTGCTAATCACCAAGACTACATTAACCAATTATTGGCATTATCATTGCGCGCTAGTTTGTCATTCTCAATCCTTTTAACTCATTCGTCAGATCTTCGCCAACACCTTCTGAAACTTAGCGTAATTGACGACGACCCCGTCATCCAGATCTATCTCAATCTGCTGATCAGCCAGATTATGAATCACTTCGTCATATTTTTTTAGTTCGTCCATCTGTTTGGTTAAGACTTTCAACCGCTTCGTCGCTTTAGTCTTTTCTTGCGTGTACTATTAATCAAACCCGCCTCAAAGAGTATTATACTATAGACCTGTGACAATTTTTTGAGCGTCGATTCCTGCCACCCTGCCACTTTAAGACTTTGTTCTGCTTTATTGTTAAAGAAGATGCAAAAATCCTTAGGTTCTAGTTCCTGCTCTCCTAGCCGTACTTTTTCCAGATATACTTCTTCTATAAACTCTAGAAATAGCCGATTCGTTTTCATGATCGCTATTAAGGCCACGAGTTTGCTTGTATGGAGAGAACCTTGAACTAGTAGGTTTAACAGTATTTCATCTAGAACTGCTACTCGCTTAAGCGTTGCACTTAGTAGCTTATCCAGGCTTTTATTTGTGGCGTACTGGAACAGGTTTTCGTCAATAATTTTTGCACTGATTTCTACACTAGAGAGCCCTGCTAAGGTTAGTTTGGCGACTTGCTTCAGTTCAACATACAAAAAGGGCTCACCCGTGAGATTTGCGAAATACTGTGGTACCACTGCATCACTTCCGATTTAAGCTATATTGGTTATTGTTATCATTCAACCTATTCTTTAAACGAAATCTCATTTTATTTCCATTTAGTTACAATTATTGTTCTGTATTGAAAACTAACAGTTCTATCACTTGTCTATAATAATCTCTTTTCGGAACAGCTAACATACGCTTGTCCTGCAGCAATGATGTGGTCAAGCACAGATATTGAAATAGGTTCTAAGGCAACCTGGATCCTTTTCGTTACTTCAATATCTTGAGGCGAAGGAATACTGCAATACTCCGTGTCCGTCAGCAACGACTGCTCCGACTTCAATGATCTCGGGGAACCAGACTCTCACTCTTCAGTATCTTTTGTGCACTTAAAGGCAAAAAAACACCGAAGACTCGTTTGCACTTTCTTCGGCATTATCATGTGTCATGGCTATATGAAAATAAAAAATAGACCATTCAAAATGGTCTATTTTCTGGTCGGCATTTGGTCAAAGCTTGCAGTTTGACCTGCCTACCTTAAAAGGCTGAAAGCCTTGATATTACTGGTCGGAGCGACATGATTTGAACATGCGACCTCTACCACCCCAA
>LADV01000301.1 GCA_000961805.1 Peptococcaceae bacterium BRH_c23
CCCCGGGCCGGAGCACACAAGAGA
Organism: Peptococcaceae bacterium BRH_c23; assembly: GCA_000961805.1. The sequence continues at coordinate 25 of LADV01000301.1, forward strand.
GTGTTTGAACGGCTGCAGGAATTGGGGCCGGATCAGATTATCTATGTCTCCTGTGATCCGGGGACGTTGGCACGACTCAAGCATTTAACCCAATTAGGGATAATGCCCTTTTCCTAGCTTCGGTAGATTACTTCGAGTAAAATCTCCCTTTAATCAAATATACATAATCATTTTGGTATAACTCTTTATCATCAAAGTCTTGCACTGTAAAAATTGCGTCAGGTATTATCGCTGAACTATTACCACCATCAACGACTCTAACTGCCAATAAAAATTCAGTGTCAGTATCAAGAAGGATTGGCTTAACATTCTTTTTATTTGTAGTAACACTCTGCTCCATGATTGATTTCTCTTTAAGCATGCTGCTACCATCAATTGTAATTCTTGTCTTGTTATCGATATTTTCAAACATACATAGAATATTACCCTTCCTAGATACTCCTTCATTAATACTAAATAGTTTACTAACTTTTTGGCCTTTCTCATAATATTCAATCCATACTTCTAACCAATTGTATTCTTGAGGAATACCCTCGTATTGGAAGTAAAAAATATCATTTAGATTAGCTCCAAGTCCTCTGATAATCTTTTTCTGTGAATCATCAAATTCTAAGACCTTTATAATTCCTTTTTCTTGAGAGTTATCAGCCTTTACAACAACATCAGTTACTCCATTTGCTGGGTATTCTGTATTAACAGAACACCCTGTTGCTATAAGACTAATGGTAAAATGGAATATTTTCGCTATACTCCCTTTAGATTTATTCAGGAAATTGCCGGCCATATTATCGACCTTGAAGAAGACACCGCGCGACTCCGGGCCAACATGACGGCGATGCACCTATGGTCCGACGAGGAGAGCGATCCAAGATCGCTTCAAACGCATTTCAAAATTCAAACCCTTTCCTTTCATTGTCTGCTGTGACTATGATATTTCAGACCTGTGAATGGTCCCTTGTGGAATTTGCCAATACGTCGTCCGGCGGTTCCGACTCAAACATTCTGGCTTCGATGGTGTCCAACGACCCAAAATCAAAAACAGCCTGGTATTCTTGAACGTCGGGAGGTGTCCCCTTCAAGACCAAGCTTCGCTTTCAACCTTTGGTTCTCTTCAAGGAGCCTTTCATAAGACTCTTCTTGACTGTTGCTCCAAAACAATACCTTATATTAAATTACGGTATTCTCTTCTTACATCCACAATGGCATATATAATAACTGTCTTCTCATCTTTATTGAATTTATAAAATATCAGATGCCTTTCAACAATAATTACTCTATAACCCTGCTTTTTCAAAATTGAATATCTTGGTATATTTCCTGACTCCGGAAAATCTTGCAGACGATTGACTGCTGTTTTAATTTTGTCCAGATATCCCAGTGCAATATCGACGTCTCCTGAATCATCTGCTATATAAAATATGATTTCACGGAGTTGCTCCTCTGCCTTATCCGTTCTCAGTAGTTTATACTTCATACATTCTTCCTTTCCAATAAAGATGCCCGAAGTTCGTCAAACGAATCCTTCATCGGTGCCACTCGTCCAGATTTCACATCATCATCTGCTTCAGCTAACGTTTTCAACAGCTCTAATTCTGATTTCAGCTGATAGTAATCCTGTAATCCAAGAACTACCGTATCTCCTCTTCCATTTACCGTAATAATAACAGCTTCTCTCGTTTCTTTGCACTGTTTTGATATTTCACTGTAATGATTTCTTAAATCTGCTGACGGCCGGATTATTTTCTCCATGGTATCACCTCTTTCCAATATACTTTCTAATAGTCATATTATATCATAATACGACTACGTCATCAACCATATAATTCCAGACAAATTCACTATGGACGGTTTATTATACTATAGATTATGGGAATGAGTTCCCAGCGAAAAAAAATTATTCTGTGAATTGGCAATCGCCACATTATCACCGGTCAGCAGAAAGTTAATACCCATCACCCCAAGCAAAATAGGCGTTTTATTCCGGGAAAATATTATAGACTGAATCCCGTCTCTTTGAGAGGCGGGATTGTTGTTTAAGTATTATTCTTTATCAACTCATACGCACTCATCTTCAATGATATAATTGAATATTGCAAATAAATTTAATAGAGGTGTTCTGATGAAGAGAAAGAAGGAATTTTATAAAGAGAAAGAGATTTATGACTCTGTAAATCTCTGTGCTAGCAACGGCAAAGTACTTAGGGACAGTATTGGCTGGTCCAGAAATCCCGTGTTTAACTGCAATCTTTCTGGCCAGTGGCTACGCAAAAAGAAATGGAATTATTGGTGTATAATCAGTAACGAATGCCTTCCGCCTGAATATGGATGATTAACTGTCCTCGGCGATGCACGTGTTTGTTCTATTCCACATCGATAACCTTCAACCCACTTGCTTGTTTAGAATTTTCACCCGCTGACGCTTTCTCAACGTTTTCTTTGCTGATATCATAGAGAGCCCGCATCATCTGTGTTTCCAAGTCTTTGACTGGTTTTTGAATGGACTCTGGCAATTGTTCAACTACTTTACGGACTAAAGAAATTTTCATATTCAGCATGCGTTTAAGCAATTCCTCATTCATTGAATACACCTCCGAACCTGACCATTAGGGTTTCGTCTTCAAATTTGGCACCTATTACTGTTAGATTTTCCAGGGTTCTAGGCAAGGTAATAGTTCGTTTGATGTTTCCCACCTTGATAATTAACTCATCAGCCTTTTGGTTAAGGGAAAGATCCTTTTTGGTGGTGAAAGGCATATAAATCGCCATAACATACTCGTCATTTTCCTTGGTTACTTTCTGAGTTCGGGCATTGTATTTGATCGTGGTCGGGTCTTCTCCTTTAAAAATCTCTTCACCCATCCTGTCTAGCATTTCCAAGCCCACAATTTCCTGTTCAAAAAGGGGTACGTGATAGATGGGCAGAGGGGAAAAACTATCTTTGATCATTGCTTTGTACTTCTTCTGAATATCCTTCCAAACCGAAAAATACTGATCTGAAACATTATCAGGTATGATTCGATTAACTATGACCGCATCCACATTGAAATCGTAAATATTTAAATAAGTGAAACTTCGTTGGGCTTCTTTGACAACCATTTTTTCCGGGTTAACGACAATACGAATACTGGTCACTGCACGGTCAGAGAAGATCTGACGCATTTCATCAAGCTGATGATAGATATTATCGATCTCCGCCATGACTGAATCGGTAGGCATAGGAATCCCAAGCAGCGGCTCAGCCACGGGCTTCAAAAACTTAATTGCTTTTCGTTTCATCGGGAAAAGCTTTTCCATCCACCACCTGAGCATTTCCGGAAAACTGAGCAAGGCCAAAGTTTCTCCGGTCGGCGCACAATCGATGACAATAACATCAAACGTATTTTGTTTGTAATACTGCAAGATTCTCAAGAGACTTAGTAAATCTTCTATCCCGGGAAAAACCGTTAATTCTTCTGTGGTAATATCTTTAATAGTCTTCGCAGTGAACAGAGTCGTTAAATATTTTTGTACTTGACCCCAGCCCTTTTCAACTTCATGCACCGAATCAATTTCCTGGGCCCAAAGATTAGGTCGGATTTCTTGTGGCTCAGGGGATAACTTTATATCTAGAGAATCCCCGAGGCTATGAGCCCGGTCAGTACTTACCACTAGGGTTTTTTTGCCGTTTTTTGCACTTTGCGCTGCTGACGATGCAGCAATACTGGTCTTACCTACCCCGCCTTTTCCCGTGTATAAAATAATTCTCATCATTTTTCCCTCCTGAATAGTTATTATTGCCACCTAAATGATACTTCTTGATCAATACTCTTCCTTGTGCAAATAGTACTTAATGCGAAGTATTCTTTAAAAATTTAACCCATCTCTTATTCGATGGGTATTTTTCTAATGACTTTTTCTAACTGATTATCTCCAGATACAATATCTTCCCGACTTAAAGCATCGACTATTTTCATGAAAATCTTTAAAAGAGTTTGCCGTTCCTCCGTGGATAGTACCGTATTGATTCGTTCCAGGTAGGATCCAATGCTTTCTTTGACCTCTGTCATCATGCTTTTTCCCTTATCTGTAAGTCTGATAGCAACGATCCGTCGGTCCTCTTCGCTCCTTTCCCTTTGCAGATACCCGTTTTTAACCAACCTGTTGACTAACCCTGTTGTCGTACTGAGAGGAGCATTAATATAATCGGAAATCTGGCTCATAATCACTTCCCCGTATCTGTCCACAATCAGCATAGCCAAAAGCTCAGTCTTTGAAACAGCTAAGTCTAGCTGTATCCACTCTTCAGGATAAAAAACTTTACGCAAATTATCCAGTACTAAATCTAAAACTTCATTCTGAACCATTGACGAACCCCCGATTAAAATACTTCAGACGAATACTTCTCCAGGAGAACTATTCTATATATAAATTAACTCTTTGATTAATCTTTGTCAAGTGTTTTCGGTAAGATTTCCGTAGAAAGCGTTGTTGTAGCAGGTATTGCCTATATTCTTCTGAAGCTTGACAATTATTTGAAATGATGTATTATTGTATTAAGTGTTTAATACAATAATACAAGGGGTGATGCAAATGCCATGGGAATTAAAATCTGACAGACCTATTTACACCCAGCTGATTGAACAAATTGAGCTGATGATATTTTCCGGTGTTTATCCCCTGGGGTCCAAACTGCCTTCGGTACGAGATATGGCTCAAGAGGCTGCAGTTAATCCTAATACCATGCAGAGGGCTTTAGTAAAATTGGAGGAAGATGGACTCATCATTACCCACCGCACAAGCGGTCGGTCGATAACGGAGGATGCACGTATGGTAGAAATGGCAAAAACTAAATTGGCTCAGGAGCAAATCTCGGAATTCTTAGCAAAGATGCATTTGATGGGCTTTGAACAAAGGTCGATCTTAACCATTATTGATAACATGGTAAAGGAGATGAAGAAATGAGCGCCATTTTAGAATGCAACGACCTTACCAAAAAATTTGGAAGTAACGTAGCGGTATCTGCCGTTAATCTCAAGATAGAGCGCGGGCAAATCGTAGGGCTGCTGGGACCGAACGGCAGCGGAAAAAGCACCATCATTAAGCTTGCCAACGAACTCTTGACTCCCACCAGGGGAAGTATTCTCATTGGAGGTAAGAAGCCTGGTACCGAGACCAAGAAAATCGTCTCCTACCTCCCGGAAAAGACTTATTTGAATGATTGGATGCGTGTACACCAAATCATTGAGCTGTTCTCCGATTTCTATGAGGATTTTAAACCGGAGAAGGCTTACGATATGCTTAAAATCCTCAATATCAATCCTAATGACAGACTGAAAACCATGTCTAAAGGAACAAAGGAAAAAGTGCAGTTAATTCTTGTTATGAGCCGTGAAGCAGAACTTTATCTTTTGGATGAGCCTATCGGCGGAGTGGACCCGGCAGCCAGGGATTATATTCTGCAAACGATTCTTCGCAATTACAATGAAAATGCCACGGTGATTATCTCGACCCACCTCATTTCAGATATCGAGAATATCTTGGATTATGTAGTGTTTATCAATCATGGCCAAGTGGTTTTGACCTCGTCTGTGGATGATATCCGGGACGAAAAGGGTAAATCTGTCGATGCTTTATTCAGGGAGGTGTTCAAATGTTAAGCAAGCTTTTAAAGTACGAACTAAAAGCCACTGGAAGAATATTTCTCCCACTATTCCTCGCTTTGCTGATGTTTGCAGGAATCACACGATTGATTTATTCGATAGGTCCCGAGAAATGGGATGCCCCCGCCAGCATCAGCATGGCCATCTATATCATTATTATGGTGGGGATGTTCGTGATGACCTTTATTATGATGATTCAACGTTTTTATAAAAATCTGCTTTCCGATGAAGGCTATTTGATGCTTACACTGCCCGTAAAGCCCTGGAAACATATTCTCAGCAAGCTTCTGGTTTCTATGTTGTGGATGGTGACCAGTGGAATCGCTGCCTTGATTTCGATCTTGATTATTACTCTTGAAAAAGGAGACATCACTAAAATCGTGGTGGGATTACTAACTGTTTATGACCAAGTGTATGAGCAATTGGGCGCTTCGATGTACCTTTTATCGGTTGAGATTATCATAGGCGTTTTAATAAGCTTAGCTTCAGGCATCTTGATCTTATATGCCTCGATTGCCCTTGGACACTTATTCAGTAAGCATAGAATGTTGGCCTCCTTCGGAGCCTTCATTGCCCTTAGTACTCTTTCCCAAATCCTTTTCACGCTCATAGGTTTGATCCCTGAAGCCTATTTTCCCGATATCCATATCTCTTCTAATGATTTCATAGGCATGCAGCATCTAATTCAATGGGTGATTGCTGGTGGAATTATTTTCACAGGACTTCTAAGTGCTGCTTACTTTGCTATCACGAATTTCATTTTAAGTAAACGGCTAAATTTAGAATAAAAGATTCTTCAATAATGTCACGCTAGCCATCATTGGCCATAGCTAACTTCAATCCGACATCCATTAATCGTAGCTACATGGATCAGGCTATAAAAAGAGCGAACCTTAGCGTATCCAATAGTAATAAGCAAACGCTGTGAACAGCCTCTGCTAAGCGAATGCAGAACCCGCTAGCTGATATTTGGATATCAGCTAGCGGGTTTTTGTCAATCGAGAATCGCCAATCCTCCATCGATTGTAGTGAAGTCATGACTACTGTTTTACAAACATTTGAACAACAACTTTTCCTCTTGAACTATCTGTAATCCCGATCCAAACACTTATTTTTCATAGGCCCTTATTGCTTCTGCTATATCAAATTTTTTCATTTTAAGAAATGCTTCCGTCACTTGTACCAATTTTGCAGCATCCTTAGTTTGCATCATTACATTCATCATCGTAGGAACAATCTGCCATGAAAATCCGTATTTGTCTTTTAACCAACCACATTGTTCTGCTTCAGGAACAGCAGATAGTTTCTCCCAATAATAGTCTATTTCTTCTTGTGTATCGCACATCACCATCAATGAAATAGCCTCATTAAACGTAAAGTTGTGCTCATAGGCGCTGTCCATAGCTGCAAATGTTTGGTTTTCAAGTACGAAGTCCACATGTTGAATCGCATTAGCTCCGTTTGGGGCAGCATCCTCGCCGTATCTAAGAATATGACCAACGCTCGAATCTTTAAATAATGTTGTATAGAATTGGATGGCCTCTTCTGCATTTCCACACTGATCTCCGACAAACATAAGGGTTGGGGTTATTTTCTGCTTAAGCTCGAAATCACCCATGTACATCACTTGCCAAGAAAGGCCGTATTTGTCAATCACCCATCCATATTTTTCGCTAAACGGATAGGCGTCAATTGGCATGAGCGCTGCGCCATTTTCGATAAGTTTCTCCCATAACCCTTCAACCTCTTCAACAGAACTACAAGCGATGAGAAATGATACCGCAGGGGTGAATTTAAATAATGGACCCGCTGACAGCAGCATGAATTCTTGTCCTGCAAGCTCAATTGTGATCATATCCACGGATCCTGAGGGTGTATCATTTAAGATGGTTTTGTCCTTGAGTTTTGATCCTTCAAATAGAGACATATAGAATTTTGCTGCCTCATCGGCTTCCTTGTCAAACCATAAGTGTGGGACAATCTTTTGCATAT
>LADV01000220.1 GCA_000961805.1 Peptococcaceae bacterium BRH_c23
TACTCCCCCCGTCGGGGAAGAGAGGCCAAATGGTGCACCGGTGCAACATTTGATTTTAACTCCATGTACACGGTTTTTGACGCCAAAGGCTGTTTTTTCATGCACATATTAATTAAGAAACTACCCGTAAACCCTTGCAAAGTCTTGACTTTTCGATAAATTAGCAAGCCCTAAGTAAAGAAATATCCTAAAAATATAGACTCCTGTCGTAGATTACAAATATGATCTACAACAGGAGTTTATTTCATATCATCTTATTTGAAAAAATCGAACAAGATTATATTCAGTTAGAAGGTTGCCATTTGCATCGCACAGGAGAAATAATAGTATTTTCCTTTTTCAATTCTTTAAATGCATTATCAATTTCCTTACGGTCCAGTCCGGTTAATTTCTCAATTTCTCCCGCACTCACAGGTTTTCCTGCATCCCTCATTGCTTTCAGTACATCTTCTTTAATACTCATATTTAATCATCCCTTTCAAAACCTTGATTATTATTTACCTTTTCATTGTAATTTAAGTTGCACAGAATTGCATCCTTCTTAACAAAAAATGCAATCGCTCATTTTGTATTATTCACTTTTTGAAAGCATATATCCTACTGCCAATTCCCACAAGAGCTATTATTTTCATGGCACTACCTTGATTGTTTTAATATGTTTGCCACTAGAAATTATTCTAATAGAAAATCTATTTCTGTGGATTTTTTCTAAGGATCAATTTATAGGATAAGAATTCCTTTAAAGGGCAATATACAAAGGGATTAGACAATGAGGTATTTATATATGGGCATATTAAATGATATTTTTGGAACTGGAAATGAAAATGAAAAAGAAGTTGATGATGAGACTAGAAAAGAACTAGTGCTGACGATGCAAAGCTTCTTCTCCGCAAAGAAGAGCTTAATATTGACAAAAACATGGTACAAACAGGTGGGGTAGAGCTTAGCAAGGAAATCATTGAAGAACAACGAAGTGTCGATATTCCTGTAACACGTGAAGAAATAGTTATTGAGAGAAGAACCTTAAACAATGAACAAAGTGATTCACCTATAACTGACAAAGAAACCATACGGATTCCGGTCAGTGAAGAGAGAGTTGTAGTCGATAAATATACCGTAGTAACGGGTGAAGTTTCAGCTCACAAAAATATTATTGAAGATACCAAGCATATAGATGAAACCCTTAAACGAGAAGAAGCTCGGATAAATAAATTTGGTAACCCCGATGTAATCGAGGGTGTAACTGATCATCCTTTACATTGAAGAAACATTAAAGCGGGAGGAATCTAATGTAAAGTTTTCTGGGTCCCTAAAGGTCAGAGACGAATAACCCTTCACTTTAGCCGAGATGGTTAGGGGTCTTATGGGGGATTCCTTTAGTTTGGATAAACCAATCTATTAATTGGCGGGCTATACTTCCTGTGCTAGGTATCAGCGGAAGTTGATCGGCAGTATACCATCCTGCATCCAAGATTTCTCTTTGATCAATATTTAAATCCCCACTATCGTACTCAGCTGTAAAACCTACCATCAGTGAATCGGGAAACGGCCACGGCTGGCTACTAAAGTATTTTATGTTTTTGACTTTTAGGCCCACTTCCTCTTCGACTTCCCTTTGCACGCACTCCTCAAATGTTTCTCCTGGCTCCACAAAACCAGCCAAAACACTATAGAAAGCAGTTTGGAAACGACTCCCCCTAGCCAACAAAATTTCTTGTCCCCTAGTGATAGCCACGATAATGGCTGGAGAAATCCTTGGATAATTGACAAATCCACAAGAAGGACAAAGTTTTGCCCTTTCATCCTTTTTATTTTCTGTCTGCGTTCCGCATCGGCTACAATACTGATGGTTACGATCCCAATGCATAATTTGATTAGCCCTGCCCACCAAGGAAAACAAATCGGCCGGAATCTGATCAAGTAACCTCCTCAAGTCGCAAAATGACATACCTTCTGGTATCATCGTATCCGGGGAAAGTTCAGCAGCATAACAAGAGCGCCCGTCCACCTGACCAATATATTGTCTCCGAACTGTCTTTATCTCTAACTTATATAGATCAATGTCAGGCAGAGCAAACTTACCTTCATTTTCTAAGACAAGAAACTTGTTCTTTTTGAACAACAACCAATATATCGTTGCATCCTCTTTCTCCTGGCCATCGAATCCTGGTTCAAAAAACACGAGGCATCCTCTTTTCTCCTTATGAAATCTGGCAATTCATATCAATAGCTTTTTCCAACTGCTTAGTTTTTAGCAAGCAATCAGTCGCTAATTAGTATTGGTACTTGAGCCTTCACTTGATTATCATAATTGAGATTGGAATAAATAAACAACTACGCAATTTAGCAAAGAGTTAGACAACCCCACCTCAATTAAGAAGTGGGGTGTTTTTAATACCTAAAAGTCCTTTTCTAGCTCTTGTACTTTTTGATAGAGCCATTCATTGATCGGGGTTGGCACATGATATTGTTTTCCCAAGGCGATGACTGTTCCTGAAAAAAGCCCTACCTCTGTATTTCTGTTTGCTGCCATATCTTGACGCATAGAAGGCATACCCAACGGATTTAACTTGGCTAGGACATTTAACCAATAGGCTAAATCTGATTCGCCTAAATTTATACCCACCTTTTGCGAGAGGGCGATAACTTCCCTCATCGCAGCGATCATAACATTTCTAGACTCACCTTCTATTTGAATACCGCCATAATTCGTTGAAAACACTGCTACTGTCTGATTTACTCCTGTATTTAACATGAATTTTCCCCACAACCGATGATCCATATCTTTCGGAACTTCATAGGGAAAATCAAGGTTATTTAAAAAGTCTGCCACAGAAGTTACTTTCTCAGACCATACCGTATTCTCTTTCTCGCCAAAGCATATCATTCCCATGTTCTTATAGGTCAACTTGTTTTCAATCTTGACTGCATCCATTCCTTGCGCTACGCAATAAAGCATTTTTTCCATTCCAAAGGTTTTGCCAATAATTTCTTCACTGGAAATTCCATTAAGTGCCGAAAGTATAATTGTATGATCTCCGACTTGATGCCTTGCGTCTTCAATCGCCTGCTGTAATTGATTAAATTTTACACAGAAAAATAATAAATCTACAGGTTTTTGCTCGCTTTCAGGTAAAACATAATTAAAATCGAAACGCTCACCATTACAATAGATACCATTCTGCTCATATCTTTGCTTACGGCTTGGATTTACAATAACACGAACATCATCTTTGGGTAACCTCTCAGAAAAATGCTTTGCAAACAATATTCCTAAAGCTCCTAAGCCTATAATTGAAACAGTTTTAATCGTCATCTTCCAAGTTCTCCCCTTGCCTCTTTTGAATGTAAAACTAAGTTTAATTGTACCACTTCATTTAACGTAAAGTGAAAGAACCTCGCCTTTTATAAATCCAATAGCTCAAAACCAGTAATAGGGTCGATTTTTCTTCGTGCCGTTGAATTTTTAAGTTCAAAAATTACTACTTCACCAATATGCCAGATTATGACACCTTCCCCTGTACACCCTGTAACCGTGTCTCTATTCCGCCCAAAAGCGGAGTGTAGGTGTAGTTTTGGAACCTTGTCTTCGTTAAGAAACAAAGTTCCAATACCTACAGCCTCGCTTGTTCCCAACAATTCTTCAACCATCTTGCGTGGCTTCTCGGCAGTACCATCCTCAGGCCCTACCACAACTTTGCTGTATGTGTCAGCACCGCCTAGAAAGTGTAAAATTGCAGAGTCAATTTGGTGTGTCTTTGCAAATTCTTCAATAATGTCTGGTATTCTATCCCCATGTTCTAGTCTTAATATGAAAACTCTACCCAAGTTTGCCTCTGAATACTTCATAGTCCTCTCCCCTTCTCGTCAGCAGATCCGTTATTAACGACAACCCCAAACATCATCATTTGTATATATTCAGTCACTAATTCCCCACAGTCGAAGAGCAAATATTCATTCCCATGTTGCGGCATTTTTGCACCTCATTATTTTAAATTATCTAGCCAGTATTTTGTTAGTAATGCCTTATTGAGTGTTTCAGAGATTTCTCAAAATTATTTTACACATTCCCTAAACCCAAGTGTTCTTCAAAAGTTGCAAAATACCTCCAAACCGTACACATAAAAAACACTAATTCAGCAATGCAATGTCTCACGCAATCCGAAGATATGTTCGAATGCTAAACGAGCCCAAATGGGCCCGTTTCTCACATGATCCCCTATCTGCTCAGAGCAAGCTGGCAGCTCCAGAAGCCACAACTTCGTACCTCTTTGGAATGATTGAATTGATAATAGATTAGGACCTGGTCTAGTTACCTGCCAGGTCCTAATCTATTATCCTATCCTATTAAATGCGTTAAGCATCCTCAGATAGTGGTTTGCCTCTCTGAGTATATGATCAGCAAGCAATGGTAGCGCTGTAATTTTAATTTTACAGCCTAGTATACCTTCAACGCCAGATTGTTTGAAATTCCTAATGGCATTTGTGGTCCTCAAACTGTTTTTTGTCACTTCGGGCAATCTAGTGATGTTTTCATTGAGAGTAATAGCATCAGCCGTTAGACGGTCAAATTCCTTTCCGAAGCGATGTGCTTTATCAAACAACAGCTCTTCGGTAGGATCTAGAAGACCACGTACAAATTTAGCATGTTCACCCATTATTCGATTCCAAAAGGCTTCTTGCTCAACTGCCTCTCGGACCAAATTGAAAGGCACCCTGTTTTGGATCTTTTTAAGCGCTTTAAGATAGAAAAGTGCTTCTCTATTTACATGATCAATTAAAAGAGGGTAACTGTGCGAAAAGCTTTGGCAAGTTAATACGTCTTGGAGAAGGCTTTGTTTAAAATCCGAAATAGCCTGGGTTACCGTTATCGCACTATTGTTCAATGCGACAACCTGATCAACTAAAGCTGGATTAATGTTCGAAGTAGCTGCACCACCGATAGCCAGTTCAGCAGTTGTTACATCCTTATCAATTATAATTCCCGTGAAAAACTCAGTTGCCTTTTCAGCATTTAAAGTATAGTTAGTAATAAATTCACTAGAACTAGCGGCGCGGAGACCAACCTGACCATTTGCTAAGGCAACAGTAGCTTTAAGCAGATTGGTGGCTTCATTTCTAAATGTAGAGATTATATGGCTTAGATGAATATCCCTCTGGGAGAGGTCTGCTTCAATAAATATTAGATGCTCTTTCATAATTCTTAAGAAAAAAAGATTAAGTTCAATTGATGAACGAACAAATTCGTAATTCATCACGTAGCATCCCCTTATTACAAAAATCAATAAATTATGTATTCATCTTATTCCGCAGTTTAGGGTTTGAGCCTGCCAGTATCTTTTCAATTATAGAATAACAAGAGAGGGGGAAAATAGGGGTCACACAGAAAATAGGGGTCAGGCCTGAAATTTTCCCTTTCCCTTTCCCTTTCCCTTTCCCTTATCACACTTTCCGTGTGTTGTGCTAGAACTATGATACAGAAAAACAGAATTCTAATTTTGTTTGAAGGTGCGACCGTCTAATGTTTACCGCTTAATTAGTTCTTTCGCTGGATTCCTTCAAATCTGATGTAAAATCTTCAATAGCATTGATGTATTGCTTTTGCTCAAATGCATGAATCACATGGTTCGCAAGTATTTTTTTATATTTTGCATTTGGTACTAACTCCATTATTCGCTCTGCATCTTTATCATCCATAGCTCCCACAAGACCATATTCTGGATATCTGTGCCAATTTGCATGTAGCACTAGCATTGGGCTTTGGCAGCATAATAGTTACCATTATGTTGACATCACTGACATAATTCGGACGAGTCGGTGGGATTGTTCCTTCGGGTATTCATACCTCGGAAGTGCCAAGCATACCTATCTACATGTATTAATCTGGAGGTGGATAATTTGGAGGCATATTTTCATAACGATCCCCAAATTCGAGAATGGACTAAACAAATTATGGAAACTATTCTTTCTGCCTGCCTATTAACGGGGGTTGATTCAGATGCCGAGTTTCAAAAGGGTTGTCAATTCGTAATAAAACTTACATCCTCATTACAAAAGATCCCGGAACTCCCATCAGAATTCTTAGAGGATATAGTTAAACAACTCATTGAGCAACAGCTTCCTGACGCACGTGTTATTGATAGCTTACCTACATTCCAACCAACAATGGACAGAATGTTACGCGAGGGCATATTGAAGGTCGCCTGTACCCCTAAAAAAGAGGCTTTCAAGAAAAACATAGCACCTCACGCTACCTATACAGAAAGGCCTATGGAAGTATCCCCCTTCGAGTTCGTCACTGTTAATCCAATCCCTGCTCTTGCCACTGTTAACATACCTTACCCTAACATTAAGCAAATGAAAGCTGAAACCCAAGCCAAAGCTGATGCTCAGGCGCTTGCTGAAGCTCTTGCCAAGGCTGAGACCAAAGCCAAAGCGGATGCTCAAGCCCTCGCTGAGGCTCTTGCCCAGATTGACGCGCTTACCCAAGCTGAAACACGGGCGAAAGCTGATACTCTGTCGCTTGCTGATGCTTTTGCCCAGGCTGAAATCCAGGCCAAAGCGGATGCTCAAGCCCTGGCTGAGGCTCTTGCCCTAGCTGAAACCCAGGCCAAAGCGGATGCTCAAGCCCTCGCTGAGGCTCTTGCCCAGGCTGAAACCCAGGCCAAAGCGGATGCTCAAGCCCT
>LADV01000332.1 GCA_000961805.1 Peptococcaceae bacterium BRH_c23
ACTTTGCCGCCATTGGAAGCTCGGTCAACCGTGATCACAGGAATGTTGGCTTTGTTAGCCGATTCGACGGCTGATACAACCGCTGCACTGTCGGTTGGGTTAATCAGAATCACACTGACTTTTTTCTGAATCAAATCTTCAATATCGCTGATTTGCTTAGCGGTATTATCACGAGCATCTAGAACTATCAGATCTGCGCCAGCGTCCTTAGCTGCTTTTTCAGCACCTTCTTTGAGGGTTACAAAGAAGGGGTTGTTCAACGTTGAGATCGAAAAACCAATCGTTACCTTATCTGCCGGTTTAGGTGCTTCTTTATTCTCTAATTTGGATTCAGTCGTTCCACAACCAATCAAACTAATGGACATAAGAACTACGAGGATCATCATCCATAGACTATTCTTTCGTTTCATTTTTTCCTCTTCCTTTCTATTAGGGTGGTCTAGCCACCATGTTTTAAAGAATGGTAACAATGATTCTAAACTATAGACTTCAAGGACCGTTTCTAAGCCTGTGCATCCTCCCCCTCTAAGAGAACCTATATTCCACAACTGACGAAACCGTCGCTCCATTCAGTTGGAAATCCGCAATTTTACCCTTCTGCTATTTCCCTTTCGACCGATCCAGCAGAACCGCCAGCAGAATGACCCCGCCTTTGACGACCTGTTGGTAAAAAGATGAGACATTCAAGAGATTTAAGCCGTTATCGAGAATCCCTATAATCATGGCCCCTATTAAGGTACCCACAATCCACCCTTTACCTCCCGTGAGACTCGTGCCCCCTAAGACTACGGCCGCAATCGCATCAAGTTCATACGATGCTCCTGCCGTCGGTTGAGCGGAATTCAAGCGCGAAGTCAGGATAATCCCACTCAAAGAAGCCATCAAACCGCTCATACTGTAAACAAGGATTTTGACTCGATTCGTATTAATTCCAGAAAGACGAGTTGCTTCCTCGTTTCCTCCCAAGGCGAAAACGTGGCGTCCAAAGGATGTGAATTTCAAAATGACATAGAGTACCCCAAAGGCAACTAACATCCAGATCACGGGCATCGGAATTTGGAAGAGGTACCCTCGTCCAATCATGCCAAAAGAGTCTGGGAGTCCGGTGATCGGTTTACCTTCTGTATAAACCAAGGTTAAGCCGCGGAAAATCGTCATGGTCGCCAGCGTGGCAATAAACGGTGCGACTTTTCCACGAGCAATGACAACCCCGTTTATGGTTCCCATCAAAGTCCCAGACAGTACGGCTACCCCAATGGCCAGCCAGGAGTTCCCGCCTGTAGCCATCATCCCTGCAGCAAAGGCACTGGAAAGGGCGATGATCGAACCGACAGAGAGGTCGATCCCTCCCGTCAGAATGACAAAGGTCATTCCGTAGGCAATCAAGGCATTAATCGAAACCTGCCGGAGTACATTGAAAATATTACCCACGGTCATAAAGTCTGAATTGATAATTGATAAGATGAAAACGATGAGAATCAAACCCACAAGGGGTCCCATACGCTGCAGAATTCCACTTTTATCCATGACTTTTCCCATGACTTTTCCCTCCTGTAGCCGCCATCATAATCGTTTCCTGAGTCGCGTTTTCGCGTGTGAATTCTCCAGTGATTCGTCCTTCATGACGAGTACTCGATCGCTCATTCCGAGGACCTCTGGAAGTTCTGAGGAAATCATGATGATGGCCACCCCTTTTTGAACGAGCTGATTCATTAAATCATAGATTTCACGTTTTGCCCCGATATCCACACCTCGAGTCGGTTCATCTAGGATTAAAACATTCGGCTGAGTGGCCAGCCACTTACCAATCACGACTTTCTGCTGATTACCCCCACTTAAAGAGCTCACCCCTTGTCCAGAATGATGGACTTTGACGTTCAATTTCTTAATGCTCTCGTCCACAAATTCCCGTTCAGACCGATGACTGATAAACCCAAAGCGCGACAGGGACCGTAAGTTAGGTAAGGCTAGATTTTCTCGAACCGAAAGATCAGTGACAAGGCCTTCCCCTTTCCGATCCTCCGTAATCAAGGCCAGACCGGCCTTAATTCCCTCAGCAGGGCTCGTAATCTTCACCGGTTTACCATTCACGAAGATCTTTCCTTGATACTTCCCTACGCCAAACAGCGCTTTGGCTAATTCTGATCGTCCAGCACCCATTAAACCTGCAATTCCCAGGATTTCTCCAGCTCGTACACTGAAGTTAATATCACAGAGTTTTCCTTCTTGAGCTAGCCCTTCCACACGAAGACGCTCTTCCCCAATTTTAGCGTCTACCTTAGGAAAACGCTCTTTGATCTCCCTGCCAACCATCATCTGCACTAGCTCATCCATCGTTGTCACGTTTGTATCTCGGGTACCTATATAACGCCCATCCCGTAACACAGTAATCCGATCACTGATTTGAAAAATTTCCTCCATACGATGGGAAATATAGATCATTCCCACCCCTTGGGTTTTCAAGGTCGCAATGAGCTGGAAGAGTTTCTCGATTTCTCGTTTGGTCAATGCCGCCGTCGGCTCGTCTAGAACCAGAATTTTGGCGTGCATGGAAAGCGCTTTGGCAATTTCCACCATTTGCTGCTGTCCAACTGAAAGTCCCCCCACTAGGCTATCTGAGTTCAAATCCATCCCAAGTTGCTGTAAATAGCTCTTCGCTTCTGAGCGCATTTTGGGCCAGTTAACAAAGCCCGTTCGACCCCATTTAAATTCACGTCCTAAAAACATATTTTCTTGGATGGATAGATCAGGGATCATGTTAAGTTCCTGATGGATGATCGCCACTCCCAGAGCTTGGGCAGTTCTAGGCGAAGAAGCCAAGGACTCGGTTCCGTGAATTCGAACTGATCCTGCATCCTTACTATAAATCCCAGAAAGGATTTTCATCAGGGTTGATTTACCCGCGCCATTCTCTCCCATCAAGGCATGGACTTCCCCTTGGCAGAGCGAAAATTGAACATTTTCTAACACCTTGACTCCACTGAAGCTCTTATTGATGCCCTCCATTGTCAAGAGTTCAGTCATACCTGAATCCCTCCTTTGAATTTTTAGAAGATGACGCCAGCCTCAAGGACGACATTGGCAAAGGGAGTAAACTCACCCGTGCGGATCACAGCCTTAGCATGAAGAGTTAAAGCTTTCAACTCTTCATGAGTAATGACCTTAATCTGAACACCGGGTAACACTGCGACCAGCTCTTCCTTTTTGGTAGCGCTTGCTGATCCCATTTCTTGCGCTACATAAGCCTTTTCCACACACATTTCCTGAAGAACGGTCTCCACCGTTTCAATGAACGATGGGACACCTGCTTTTAAAGCCAAGTCAATCCTTTTGACATGAGGAGGAATGGGTAAACCTGCATCCGCTATGACGATCCTATCCATATGCCCAAGCTCGCTAATTACTCGGGAAATTTCACTGTTTAAGATGCCGATCTTCTTCATTTTCGTCCCTCCTGAAATACGCTTCTACCTCAGCCAACGTTGGCATCCCGCCCTGAGCTCCAAATTTAGTCACGGCCAGGGCCGAAACCTGAACTGCAAATTCCGTGGCTTCTCGTATCGATTTCCTTTGGGCTAGAGCATACGCCAAGCCCGCATTAAAGGCATCTCCCGCTCCCGTAGTATCCACCACAGGAACCTTATGACCTGCAACTACCACCAAGCTGCCGTCTTTTTCCATGAGAGCAACTCCCTCAGCTCCCAGAGTCGTGACACAACACGAAACTCCAACCTCCAATAAGTTCTCAATTCCTTGAGCAATCGTAGACTCTTCGGACATCCTTGTCAGTAAGGCGAGTTCGGAACGATTGGGGGTTAAATAATCAACCTTGCTGAGCAGATCTCGTGAAAGGCTTTGGGCTGGGGCAGGATTGAGCATCACGAGCTTCCCGTGCTTTCGTGCCAAGTTGATTGCATGCTCCACGGTCACTAGCGGAATTTCTAATTGTAAGAGCACAAGATCTGTTTCGGCAATTATTTCCTCATACTGATCCAAATCCTCAGGTAAACACTGGGCATTCGCTCCTGGAACCACCACAATACTGTTATCCCCCTCTGCTAGGAGAATCGAGGCAACACCTGTCGCTTCTGAATCGAGGACCTTAATGCTCGAGGTATTTACGCCATCCTTTTGTATGGCCTTCATGAGTTCCACTCCAAACGCATCGGACCCAACCGCTCCAATCATGGTTGTCTCCGCACCTAAACGGGCTAAACTCACCGCTTGGTTTGCACCTTTGCCACCGGGAACGAAATGAATTTCTTCTCCGAGAACCGTTTCCCCGCGTTTAGGAGCACGCACGGCTTTGACGACCAAATCCATATTTAAACTACCAATAACGACAATCTTGGGTCGCTGATCCATTTAAGTCTCCTCCTATTGGGTCGATTTTCTGGGAATTAACGTGACGTCCAGCTCAATGAGCGTATTCTCATGGCTCCCACTCTCAATCTCGTCCAGCAAAATCCGGGCAGCTAATGCTCCCATTTCATAGACGGGCTGGGCAACTGTCGTTAATTCCGGTTCTGTAATCTCTGTCAAGCTAATTCCATCGAACCCACAGACTTTGACTTGTTCTGGGACTCGGATTCCTCGTTCATGCAAAGCTTTGAGAGCTCCTACCGCCATGAGATCATTTCCAGCAAAAATACCATCCAGATCAGGATGACGGGCTAGAAGCTGTTCTACAGCGTTCCGACCACTCTCGATATCAAAGTTCCCGGAAACCATCAGACTGGGCGAATATCCACTCATCCACGTACTTTTTCTTAAGGACTTTGATATAAGAACTTTCTTTTAAGCCTAGATCATCTGAGTTGCCTAAGATAACTGTCAGGCCTTTCTTATGGGCTACATCTTCGACACCGCGGGCCAAAGCAGGAAAAAACGGATTCAAAATATCCGGCAAGATTAAGGCAATGATCCCCATCTTCTTGCCCGCTAGGCCCCGAGCTACAGCATTGGGCTCATATTGCAGTTGCTCAATCGCCTTCAGGACTTGTCCTGCAGTTTCGGGATTTACAGAGTCCGTTTTGTTAATCACTCGGGAGACTGTAGCCACAGACACCCCCGCTAAACGAGCAACATCTCTAATCGTCGCCAATCGGCACACCCTCTATCCGTTCATTGTAATCGGTTACATTTTTTATATCCCTGTTTCTATATCCTGCTTGTATATATCTATAGTTCTGCTTCATACTCCCTCGGAGAAAGGCTTTATATTGGCCACTTTTGCTAACTTCATAAAGTTTTGGTACTTTACTATTGGGACATAAAACCCACATGTAAACGGTTACATTTCTAATATTATTTTAACTTTTACAGAACGCACTGTCAATCCCTATCCCCAATTTTCTGAATTTAGATTGCTCTACTACCTTCTGCCCCTTTTAAAGACTGGGCTATCGATTGGAATTAATAAAAACGTTTTAAAGCCCCGCGGTCCTTGTAAAGACCGTGGGGCTATGCTAATCGGCAATTCCTTATGTTTAAACGGAAGGCAACAGTATCTCCACCCGAACCCCACGCTTACTCCGATTTGTTGCGGATATCTTCCCTCCATGCTGGTCAAGGATGCGGTGCACGACGGATAACCCTAATCCAGTCCCTTTTTCCTTCGTCGTAAAAAACGGATCATAAATATAGGGCATGGCATCTGGAGAAATACCAGGTCCTTCGTCACTAACAGCGAAGCCTACCAAGCCATCCTGCTGAACTCCCTCTAGATGAATCACACCACCTTCCCCCTGAGCATCGATGGCATTAAGTAAAATATTAAGTATGACTTGCTTCATCTGATCCGGGTCCACCTCAACCTCTTGCCTGTCAATAGAATTTCGAGCTTGTTCTAATTCAATATTTTTTTGCCACAGAGTTGGTTGGATCAAGGAAACTTCTTCATCCAAGAGTTTCCCTACCGGAATTCTTTCTCGTACCAGTTCTTTAGGACGAGCAAAGGTCAGGAACTCGCTCATTAAGCGATTTAACCGTTCACACTCTTCCAGAAGTACCCGGCAGTATTCCGTAACGACCCCATCGTCGCTTTTTTCCTGGGCGAGCATTTGGATGCTCACTTTCATTATCCCTAAGGGGTTGCGTATTTCATGAGCTAAGCCGGCACTCATATGCCCCAGTGCAATTACTCGTTCCGTTTGCCGAATCTCACCCTCTAATCGTTCGCGTTCCTGCCCTTCTCGCTTTAACTTCTCTACCAACTCTTTTTGAACCGTTAAAGCTCGCTGGTATTTGCGTTTGGCCTTCCGCTCCTCTTCAGTCAAGAAGCCTGTTAACCAGCCGATGACGTTAATTAAGCCGACTTCTACCCATTGTGTATACTTAGCGGCTGGTGTCATAGTATGCTGAAAATGCGTCATGAGCGGTAGGAAAAGCAGCGTGATGACAAAACTAGATATGATCCCTCCTGCAGGTCCAAAACGCATAGCCGCATAAATCACCGGGAGATAATAGGCGAATTGCAGAAGAATGTGATAATCCACTTCGTAATGATAATTCGTATAGTGAATAATTGTCAGAATCGCCACGACAAGCCCTATAGCAATCAGGTCAAACAGAGTCCGGGCACGATTTTGGGCAGGGGGTTCGTTATTTAGCAATAATGCTCCTCCTTCTGTTATACCATACAGTAATTTGCTAAGTAGCACGGCGGTTCCTGAGACCGCCGCATTTTTCATCGCGGAAATGCCACTGTTTCACAAGCTACTTGTACTGCATCCATAGTGACTAAACATTCGTCTAGCTAGCTGAACAGTTACCCAGGAAGGGTAAGCGTACAATGAAACATATCCCACTAGGTGAAGCAACTTCGATTAGGTTCAGGAGATTGATGACTGCACCTGGGGGTATAGCAACGCGCAATAGTGTTCCTGGCAGTTGATCGCAATGTGGTGGACGGCAACACGCAGCCGTCTGTGCACCTAGGGTAGTTGTAAAATTTCTTTGGAAAAGCATAATTATTACCCCTCTCTTTCGTGTGACCGTTAACTCGGTCCATAAGATTAGAGATGAGAAGGACAGGAACGTAATAATACTACCTTACCTACTCCATTTTATGTTGTTTGTCCTAAAAGGTTACTTCCTTTCAAATCCCCCAGTGAGGATCAATCCCGTATTTCTCTAAACGGTATAAAAAGGCATGTCTAGAAAGCCCTAAACGTTTGGCAGCCTGACTTTGATTCCCTCCCGTTTGTTCCATGGCTTGCTGGAGAAAGGATTTCTCGATTTCTTCCAGTGAAACCCCCTCTCGAGGTAGCACAAAGAGTCCGGTGCTCTTTTCCTCTTTTGAGATGGTGTTATAAACGAGCAACCCGTCCACTCCGATTACTGCCTCCTGGGAAATAATAGCCATGCGTTCCACCACGTTTTCCAGCTCACGCACGTTTCCCGGCCAGTCATAAGCCATAAGTTGAGTAAGGACTCCTGGACCAAGAGTCTTGCCTTGCCCATACTTTAGTTTCTTTAAGAAATGTTCAGCAAGATAAGGGATATCCTCCCGACGTTCCCGTAAGGGAGGAATAGATATAGGAAAGACACTAAGACGATAGTACAGATCCTCCCGAAAACGCCCTTTCTGAGCTTCTTTTAGTAAATCCCGGTTCGTCGCCGCAATAATCCGCACGTCCACCTTGATCGTTTTCTCACCGCCGACTCGCTCAAACGTCCGCTCTTGAAGAACCCTTAACAACTTAGCTTGAACATTAAAGGACAGTTCGCCGATCTCATCGAGAAAGAGTGTGCCATCATCAGCTAACTCGAATCGACCCGACTTGCGAGCATGAGCTCCTGTAAAAGCTCCTTTTTCATGTCCAAACAGTTCGCTTTCCAGCAAGGTCTCTGTCAATGCAGCGCAATTCACTCGAATAAATGGCCCATTAACGCGTGGACTTAAGGTATGTATAGCATGGGCTACTAATTCCTTTCCCGTCCCCGATTCCCCTTGAATAAGCACCGTTGCAGGAGTATTGGCGACTCTCTCCACTAAGTGTTTAACTGCTTGCATCGCGTCACTGTTTCCCACTAGTTGCCACCCATCACTTTGGACCTCTCCCTTTAGGTAATCCACCTGCTCACGCAGGCTTTCCACTTCAAAGGCCTTAGCGACAGTAATGAGAAGTTCTTCAATATCAAAGGGTTTCATCAAATAATCGTGGGCTCCGGCCTTCATGGCCTCGACCGCCGTTGCGGTACTTCCGTGAGCAGTCATCATGACAATCATTAAATCCGGATAATGCTCTTTCAGCGTCTTAAGAAGACTTAGACCATCCATCTTCGGCATTTTCAAATCCAAAAGGACAAGATCCGGACGTTCTGCCAAGGCTCGTTCTAAGGCGAGTTGCCCGTCCTCCGCTGTCTCCACATCATAGCCGGCTTTACTTAATGCTCGTTCTAAAACCCAGCGCATATTCGCTTCATCATCTGCAATTAAAACCCTTCGCATAGTCACTCTCCTCAATTGCGGGATTTCCCACAGCATAGTGTGGGAAATCCCACAGTTTTTTAACCTAAAACCCTTTAAAAGTATATTTTTTCGGTCCCTTTAAGCCATTGATCACTATCGATTGTAAATTTTCTTTTTTAAACTTTAGCATCTTTTCACCATAGTGCTAATAACAGAATTTGCGTCTTTGGTAATAGTATTCGTTCTGGACGCTACTCTTAAAGCATTAAGTCGTCATACTCTCGATGTTCAGCTTAAGCTTAAACGAGCTTACTCGAATTTCAAGTAGTTTAAACTCGAATATAAATATCGAATATCGAACTTGGCACAGCTTTTGCATATATCCTAATCCAGGATAAATTTTTAGGAGTGTGCTCAATGAAAAAGAAATTATTGTCTTTTATAGTATTAGCCCTTTTCTCACTATTAGTTTTTACCCTTCCCGCATTA
Source organism: Peptococcaceae bacterium BRH_c23 (assembly GCA_000961805.1). Next base: position 8,906 of record LADV01000332.1, read on the forward strand.
GCAGATTCAAAACCTGCCCCATCCAACAACATGTCTGATATGGACATGTCTGACAACCCTTCTTCTGAAGCTGCACACGGTGACTCTCCTTCATCCGAAGTGACCGTTGCCAAGGACGGCAAGTTCCAAGTGAGTGTACAGGTAGAACCTGAGCAACCCGCTCCGAATAAACCTGTTAACATCATGATTACCGTAAAAAACGAGGCTACTGGACAGCCTGTCCTCGATGCATCCGTGAATGTCGATTTGATGCTCATGGATAAAAGTTCACACAGTAACATGTCCGGAATGAGTGCGGACTCAGACACTACCCACAAAGGACAAGCAAAGCTCGACAGCATGGAACCAGGAATGTACTCAATCACTCTCACCCCAACGAAACAAGGGGAATGGAACCAAGATATTCATATCAGTTCTCCGACTCTTGGGGAAACCACCGTTACTATGCCACTTACCGTTACCAAGTCTGGTCCGAACTGGATCCTCATCGGAAGTGTTGGCGGAGCAGTCGTACTGGCAGGTATTTTTGCCCAAATCCTAAAACGTAAGCAAAATGCTTTGAAGGAGGTTCAAAAATGAGTCAATCAAAACAACCTAAATCCACACAAACTAGTAACTTTCTTAAGTTTAAACCTCTCAAAAGGTTTTTGCAAAGTTCACTGTATCCAGGTATTTTCCAATGGCTCGCTGTGCTTGTTTTCGCGGTCATCATGGTCGAAACTTTAGCGGGACCCACAAGCGCCCACGATAACTTCGGTACTGCCGCAACTTGGGTTCTTTGGTGGCCACTCTTACCTCTCTTCTTCTTTCTATTCGGACGGTTCTGGTGCGGCGTCTGCCCCTTTGGCTTGGTGAGTGATTTAACACAGAAGCTTTTTGGGGCCAACCGAAAAGTCCCGAATTTTCTAAGAAAATATGGACTATGGATCATTGATATCACCTTTATTTTTAT
>LADV01000141.1 GCA_000961805.1 Peptococcaceae bacterium BRH_c23
CTTATGCTTAGAAAGTATATAACGCAAGTTTATACTTTCTGATAGTGCAAAAAAATACCTCCCTTAGGAGGTATTCAGAGATGTTGATTTATAACGCTGTGGAAACAGGATCATCCAATATCTATTGAATTTAAATCCATGATTGGCTGAAACAGTTTAACGGGTCTTCCTACGGTTCCATATCTTAATTCTACAGCTAGCACTCCACATTGTTCTAAAAACTCCAGATATCTACGCACTGTTACACGAGTTAGGTTGACTCCCTCTGCCACAATATCAGCTGAGACCGGTTCGTTTGTCGAGCGCAAGAAAGAGATGATTTGCTTCAACGTCAGCTGATTCAGCCCTTTTGGCAGGACCATTTGTTCATTGTTCCGGTGTAGTTTTGTCATGTTAATTGAGATTAGATCGAGCTCTTCAATTTTACTGTTTTCTAAAGACTCGTTTCGAACTTTCGTATCTCTGGGGCAGGAAGATTTGCTCATTTCGTCAGCAATACTCCCTAAACGTTCAACCATTTGGTTAAAAGCAAACGCCAGATCTCCAATTTCCTTAGGTCCAGTAACCTGGATCTTCTCCGTCGCATGACCTGTGGCGACATCACGAGTTCCCAGGGTAATTTCATGGAGAGGTCGAATAATTACTTTTTGAATAAAAAACCACGTTGCTACCACGACGATCAGGGTCAATCCCAAACCGAAGACGGTCAGTCGTATCAATGAGTTCACGAAGAATACCTGGGCATAGCTTTTTGAAATCCCGACGTAAAAAATCCCGATAATATCTTCATTAATATCTCGGATTGGCTGGTAGGCCGTCTGATAGAGGTGCCCTACGACATTTGCTTCACCAAGGTAAATCTGACCATTTTTTAAGACGCTCTGTGCCACAGTGTCAGAAACTTTTGTACCAATAGCTCTTTCTCCATTAGCGCTGCGCACAGTTGTAGCAATACGAGTATCATTGAGAAATAAAGTTACTGTGTTACCTGTTAGCTCGGCTAAATGATCTACTAGTTCTGTTTTATGGGATACCTGATTTTCTCCTTTATACAACATCCCTTGACGTATATTCCAAGGTCCAGCGTAAGTTAGATCGATAATCTCCATACACGTCGCCAAGTCGGATTTTGCTTTAACAATTGAAGCATCTACCGCCTGTTGTCGCGTATACCAACCGAATACGAGCATAAAAATCGCTGCTAAAAAAATAAGCGATCCAATCATCAGCAAGAGAATTTGATATTTAAGTGAACGTGGACTCAATTGCACTCCTCCTCGGAGAAATTTCTTTAATCTTCAGTAAATTCAAATTCGTCATCTACTAATATAAAACCTTTATTTCTATAAAAGTATTTTTTCGGTTTACCTCCAAGAATGGGAAGGAATTATTCAACTCATGTGGAATTTCTATATATTAAGCGCAGATAAAGGAGGATGATCTAATGTCCTTGTTTCGGGTGCTCTATGAGATTCTAAGCCAAAACGGTTGGGAATTTGATTTTGACAACAAGAATGGGATTATTAAGCTTGAGATTCGTGGTATTAACACGAGTTTCCATGCTTTCCTGCTTGTAGACGAAGAGCAAGAATCCTTACTTTGCAATACGCATATCGATCAAAAAATCCCCTACTCCAAACGCCTTGAAGTATGCGATTTCATGAGCCGTGTTAATTACGAACTCGTGAACGGGAATTTTGAAATGGATATGGATAACGGCGAAATCCGCTATCGCACCTTCCTTGATTTGGCTGATGCCGAGCCTTCTCATGATCAGGTCCTAAATATTGTTTGGAACGGAGTGCTAGGGTTTGACACTTATTATCCTGGATTAATGAAACTCGTTTACGGAGATTTAAGTGCGGAAGAGGCAGCTGCCTATTGTACTGAAGACATTTAAAAGGAGTGGTATATTACCACTCCTTTACTATGTCATTGGTACAATATAAATAAGAACCATTAGGTAATGAACAATACTTCCGGCTGCAATAAACAAATGGAAAACTTCATGAAAACCAAAACGTTTAGGATAAAAGTCAAAAATTTTGGTCGCATAGATTATGGCACCCATGGTATACACGACTCCGCCTACCGCCATGAGGATGATCGAACCCATCGGTAAATTCTTGATGAGTTGTAGAAAAGGTACCAAGGCGATCCAGCCTAGCGAGACGTAAAAAGCAGACGATACATAGCGCGGTGCATGGATAAACCAAATTTTCAGCGCCATGCCAGTTAGAGCTAAGACCCAAACTGCTGTGAGCATCGCCCAACGCCATGCCCCATCCAGTCCATAGTAAAAAACCGGGGTATACGAACCAGCAATTAAAAAGTAAATAGCAATATGATCTACCTTTTTAAGGATTAGCTCTTTCTGAGGCGTGGTTTTTACCCAATGATAGAGCGAACTAGCCCCATAAAGCACGATCATACTAAGCCCATAAATCGTCATCGTAACAAGTTTGGAAAGATTATTTTTGCTCAAAACAATTAAGAAAACAAGTCCTACAATTGCCGCCATGAACAAAATAAAATGAGTCCAAGTGTTTACCGGTTCCTTCATTTTTAATGTCATTTTTCACCCTCCACAAATCCCTTGACCAAAGATAAATTCTTTAATCCCATTTTAAACCTTATTTCAGGTAAATTCAACCATACCTTTTTTTAACTCACCTGTAAATCGCAAATTCACAAAAGCCCTGAACACTTTAATTAGTGCTTTTGCTTTTAGTCAAAAAAAAAGGAAAGCTCTTTATATTATAGCAATAATTACCTGAGTAAGAAAACTTGCAGAAGCCATAATAAGAATGTTCCACTATACAAACACAAATAAAAGGAGGGTACCTAATCATGGCAGGAGAAAGAAACACTAATACCCCAGCAGCACAGGGAGCTTCACAGCAATTAGATCAATTCAAGTATGAAGTAGCAAATGAAATGGGCCTTCAATTAGGTGGAGACCGCACAAGTCGTGAGAACGGTTCCGTTGGTGGTCAAATGACCAAACGTATGATTCAATTTGCTGAAGAGCACCTTAAAGGTGGAAGCAAAATCTAACGTTCCAAAAGGGTAACAAGGATTACACTAAGGGGGATATCGAAAGATATCCCCCTTAGTATTTGTTCAAAGCAAAAGAATAATAGTGAGTATTCGTTAAATCAAAAAAATAATAGGAGCGATTTGCTCGCTCCTATTTAATCGTACCATCTGTTTCTTCAAGGTGCTTTTTCTTAGAAGACAAATGCGCTTTAACATCCTTGAGTTGATGAGGAGTTAGCTCTCCAGCATTTTCCGCTAAAAATTCTTCATTTTTATGGATATTCCGCAGTGTTAACTCAATTTTCTTTAAATCTTCATTCTTGTCTTTATTGCCATCATTTCTCGGCATGATCATCATCACCTCCAGACTCATTTAGTTTATCCAAAGATGATGTATTCATGCTTATTCTACTACCGAATAACCGGCATCAACAACAGCTTTAACCAGACTCGCGCGCTCTGCCTCTCCGGTAACGACCGCTTCTTTGGCTGCAAGATCAACTTTGACGCTTTCCACACCACTTACTGCTTGCAAGGCTTTTTCAGCCCTCATTTTACAATGATTACAAGTCATACCTTCTACTTTTAGAATAGTTTGGCTCATTTTTTTCACCTCGCTTTTCGGAAGTCAGAGGTCAGAGGCCGGAGGCCAGATGACGATAACCTCAGCAAATTATTGAAGAATATCTATATCCTCTACAGGGCAGCTATTAATTGCCAACAGAGGAAACTTTGCTAACAGAGCCTACTCGCTTGTTTTGATAGCTGCAACTTCATATATCATCAAGAGAGGAAACTGTTTACACTCCTAGAATACTCCTTAAATTTTCCTTAAGACTAACCCTCTAGCTGTTTATCATACCGTCTCAGCAGAATAGAACTGGTCACTACGGAAACCGATGAAAAAGCCATAGCCAGTCCAGCCCATTCGGGTGGTAAAAGTTCACCGGTGATCGGATAAAGGACACCAGCGGCTATCGGGATACCGATGACATTGTAAATCAAGGCCCAGAAAAGGTTTTGTTTGATCTTACTCAAGGTTTTCCGCCCTAAACGAATGGCTCGCTCTACATCAAGCAAGTCATTGCGGACTAACACTACGTCCCCGGTTTCCTTAGCCACATCAGTTCCTGAACCGATGGCGATCCCAATATCAGCTTGAGCTAGCGCAGGAGCATCATTAATCCCATCCCCCACCATAGCCACCTTATACCCCTGCTCTTGATACTTCTTGATAATATTTATCTTATCTTGCGGTAAAATTTCGGCGATAACTTCATCAATACCGACTTGCTCGCCCACAACATTGGCGACCTTTTTATTATCCCCTGTAATCATAAACGTCTTTAAACCTAATTTGTGCAAGCGTCGGATGGCCTCTTTGGTACTATCTTTTACGACATCCGCCAGGGCGATGAGCCCAATGACTCGGCCCCCAAGGGCAATAAAACTAGTCGTTCTACCGGATTCGGCTAAGCGTTGGAAATCCTGTTCTGACTGCTCAACAACTTCTACCTTGTGCAAGTGCAGCAGCTTAATGTTTCCAATCAGTAACTCTTGCCCTTCATAAGTGCACGTGACTCCATACCCAGCCTCTTCCTTATAATTCTCCACCTCATGAATTGCCAGCTGCTCTTTCTTGCCCTCAGCCACAACCGCTTGGGCAAGCGGGTGAATCGAGAGATTCTCTCCAGCAATTGCAATTTTAAGGACATCCTGTTTGGTAAAATCTCCATAGGGAACAATATCCGTCACTTCGGGAGTTCCTTTAGTCAATGTCCCTGTTTTATCAAAACCAATCGCTTGCAAGTGAGCAATCCCTTCAAGTACGGCTGCAGATTTGAATAAAATACCCCGATTTAAGCCTACCCCGCTACCCACCATAATCGCCGTCGGAGTAGCTAGCCCCAAGGCACAGGGACAAGCAATGACCAAGACAGCAATAGCCGCCGTAAAGGCAAATACAAACGTACTATGCAGGAGAACATACCAAATTGCAAACGTAAGAAGTGAAATCAAAACCACGGCTGGGACAAAGTAATTGGAAATCATATCGGCCAGCCTTTGAATCGGCGGCTTAACCCCCTGAGCATCTTCCACCAATTTAATAATTCCAGCCAGAATGGTGTCCTTACCCGTTTTAGTGGTTTTAACCTTAATACTTCCTGAACGATTAATCGTAGCTCCGATTACAGGGTCCCCAACACTTTTGTCAACGGGTATGGATTCCCCTGTCAGCATCGCCTCATCAATACTAGCTTGTCCCTCAATAATCTCACCATCAACCGGAATTCTTTCTCCGGACTTAACGAGGGTAATATCTCCGATTTTCAGGTCCGAAGCTGACACTTCATTGACCTGACCATCGACTAACAAATGCGCTTTATCAGCCTGTAACTCTAAGAGTTTTTTTAAGGCTTGACCCGCCCGACCCTTGGCTTTAGCCTCTAGATACTTCCCAAAACGCACAAAGGTAATCAACAAGGCCGAGGTATCAAAGAAATTGGGACCTTCAAAGAAGAGGGTTGGGAAAAACATATGCAAGGTTGTCATTAAGCTATATCCGTAGGCGGCTGTAATTCCAATAGCAACTAAAACATCCATATTGGCTGAGCGGTTTTTCAACGCGTGATAAGCACCACGGTAAAACGTCCAACCGGCCGTAAACTGGACAATGGTCGCCAGAATAAGCATCGTATACATCAACGGTCTCGACATAGGCAGAAACATAATAGGCATAATCGGCAGGGAAAGAATGGCACTAAAGATGAGCCAATTGCGCTGTTTGATTGCTGCACGATCCCCTTGATTCTCGTCTTTGTTCTCCATGGGAGTATACCCTGCCTCCCGCACTTGCTCAAAGATCTCACTGATTGTTACAACACCTGGATCAAACTCTACCGTCACAGTTTCACTCGCTAAATTTACCGCAACAGTTTGAACCCCCTGAGTACCCTTAAGTTTTTTTTCAATGGCTAAAGCACAGTTTGAACAGGTCATCCCGCCCACTTTAAATTGTTGTTTTCCGCTGTCCTCACTTTGGGCAGCATACCCAAGATCCTTAATTTTTGTAAGCAGGGCATCCTCATTAACCACACTGGAATCCATTTCTACGGTTAGCTTTTCTGAAGCAAAATTGACAGCAACCGTTTTGACCCCTGGCATAGTTTTAAGGCCTTTTTCAATCGTCAAAGCGCAATTTGCACAGGTCATCCCACTTATTTTAAACTGTTGTTTTTGCTCTGGCGTGGCAATTGTTAATGTTTCCTGATCTTTCGGGATATTTGGCCTTTTCTGATCAGGCTTTTCATCATGCGTTGCCTGATCTGGCTCTTTCTGATCTGGCTCTAAGAGAACTGTCTTTTCGTCGGCCAATTTTTCCAATGCATAGCCAGCTTCTTCTAATTCATGTCTAATATCTGCCACATTGACCTGAGTGGGATCCCAAACGAAGGTCGCTTTCGAATCCTCCAAGCTTACTTTAACCTGTTCCACACTCGGAAAGGTTTCTAGAAGTTTAGTAACCTGATTTACACAATGTTGGCAGGACATACCATAGACATTGATCTCTTTTTTCTCACGGACTATATTTTCCGACATTCTAAATCCCTCCCCTAAAAACGGGCTTCCTAATTAACGAATCATGCGAAAGATTGTCTTAAGGACCTCATCGATAACCTGTTCATCTCCAGCCTGAAGTTGCTCTTTGACGCAAGATTTCATATGTTTTTCTAAAAGCAAGCGCGAAGCCCCATCTAAAGCGGATTGAGCAGAAGAGATCTGATTTAAAATATCATCGCAATAGACATGCCGTTCGATCATGCCTTTAATTCCCCGAATTTGACCTTCGATGCGATTCATCCGATTGACAAGCTCTTTAATCGTCTTTTCGTCATGAGGACTCATTCGGTCTCCTTGAATTTCCCCTTCACCTTGACATACTGAACACGTATGAACTTGCTTTTCATTGGATTTCATATCGTTCACCTCTCTCATATAGTATACCCCCCTATGCTATATGTCAATGCATTATTTATAAATATTAAGTAAACTTGGCTAACGCCCACGAAGACACTGTCTTCGCACGTATTAGCCTTCTTGCAGACACTGTCTTCGCACGTGTTAGCATAGCGGAGAAGCCTTCAGGCGCAGATGGTCGCCTTATAGGGTAATCCGACCTAAACAAAAACGGTTCATGTTTTAAAACATGAACCGTTTAACTCTACTGTTTTCTTATTGTATCCCTTCAAACCCTATTTAAACCTAATAAATATTCACATTTTTCACTTTACTAGTTTGAGCCGAACCTGGTTAACGAGCTTCCCGGAAGACACTAATTCTTTCGCTATTGCAATATCTGGATACATCACTCGGTCCTCTCTAAGCATCCCTACCTTAGAACGGACAAGCTTGTAAGCGCCTTCGCTCCCTTTGCCCAGTCGAAGGTCCTCTTTTCCACTTCTTAAATCAACTCCCTGACAAGCGGCTAACAGTTCCATTCCCAATACATGAGACGTGTTTTCAATAATACTGCGGGCTTTACGGGCTGCTATCGTTCCCATACTCACATGGTCCTCTTGGTTTGCAGAGGATGGAATCGAATCCACACTGGCTGGATGAGCCAAAATCTTGTTCTCCGATACGAGAGAGGCAGCAGAATACTGCACAATCATAAACCCTGAATTCAGACCCCCATCAGGCGTTAAAAACGCCGGTAGTCCACTTAAGTTTGGATTCACTAAGCGTTCCAATCGCCGCTCAGCAATATTAGCTAGTTCCGCTACTGCGATCCCTAGAAAATCCATGGCCAAAGCCAGGGGTTGACCGTGGAAATTTCCGCCTGAGAGAACCTCTTGTTGGTCTGGGAAGATTAAGGGATTATCCGTCGCTGAATTCATCTCAGTTTCAACAGCTTTCTTTACATAAGCCACCGCATCCCCTGACGGGCCATGCACTTGGGCCACACAACGAAGTGCGTAAGCATCCTGAACTCTAGGACGTTGTTCTCCCGCTACGAACGTACTCCCCTCGGTCAGTGAGCGGATTTGTTCCGCCACATTGACTTGACCCTGATGAGGACGCACAGCATGGATTTTCGGATCAAAGGCATCAAGTATCCCTTCCAGGGCTTCAAAGGATAAAGCAGCGGTAATATTTGCCGACTCCCATAATATTTCGGCGTCCCACACCGCCAAAGCAGCAATTGCCGTCATAACCTGAGTTCCGTTAATCAGGGCTAGTCCCTCTTTTCCTTCCAGAACCACAGGTTCTATCCCCGCCTGAGCTAAAGCCTCTTGGCCGCTCATTCGCCTTCCTCGATAAAAGGCTTCCCCTTCTCCGAGCAAAACCAAGACCATATGGGACAACGGTGCCAAATCTCCACTTGCTCCAAGGGACCCTTTCTCCGGTACAACTGGAATAATCTCCGCATTAAGCACCTTGAGTAACGTTTCAAGAGTGGTAAGCCGGATGCCGGAAAATCCTTTGGCTAAAGCATTTGCCCTAAGAAGCATGATGGCTCTCACTACTTCTGGAGCCAGCGGCTCGCCCACACCGGTTGCATGGCTCATAATCAGGTTACGCTGCAGTTTCTTAGCATCCTCTTTGGAAATCAAAACGTTGCTAAACATTCCAAAGCCTGTTGTAATTCCATAAACCGTTTTATTTCCTTCAATCAACTGATCCACAAACAATCTGGATTTAAGAACTTTCTCCTTAGCTATAGGTTGTAAATCCACCTTGGCACCGTAGCGTGCCACAGCAACGACTTGCTCTAACGAGAGTGTTTCTCCATCCAGGATCACCTTCATTTTTTCAGCTAAAACTACGCTCATCTTGACTCCTCCTCGTTTAGAGCAATGAAAAAGAGGATTAAGCCATAAACTTAAGTTTACAGCTTAGCCCTCTAGCATCTAATATCTCTGAGCATACTCTATTTTATTGCAAATTCACCTATTCCATACTTCCACTTAATGTAAGACATGCTGACCGATTATAAATGATTGACCCCTAATCCGCACACCTCATGTTCATGTCCTTTAATCGGTGCGCCGATCATACCATACATGCTAACTGCGATCCAAAGATCATCGACATCTTCCAACGTGCGCGGCCCTTTAACAACTGCAAAGCGGAGTCCAACCGTACGCAAAATATTTCCAAGTTGTAACGGCCCTCGGCCTAACCCTTGCAGAGCATCGAGAATCGCATGATATAAGGCGTGCTGAGAGCGATAGCTATCATCTGTAAGCCCTCCACGTTTAGCTGCCGTTTCTACTGCAGCAATGATCTTTTGGACATCCATAGAACCGACTTTTCCCGCCACAACCTCAAAACCTTTTTCTCTGGCACCTAAC
>LADV01000123.1 GCA_000961805.1 Peptococcaceae bacterium BRH_c23
GACGAACTCGAGGCCCGTACCCTATCACGCAGGTACGACGGGCATCAGGTTCAGCCGAAAAAGACGGCTGCGCTCCTGAAGAGCAGGGGCTGGACGGCTAGCTATGGTGAAGGCTTGCAAAAGGTGTATTACAAAGAAAACATCATCGCGCAAATCTATGCCATGGCCGACTGGTTCTCACCAGCTGATGTTGAGGCACCGACAATTGAAGGAATTGATTTCCGGGACAGAAAAACCGGCCAACCCGTACCGTTTACTGATTTTTCCGAAGTAATATTTTCCGAGATCATGCGCGATGTTGATTTAGTCGTCAGCGTGGCTCATGTCGGAGGGGTTGATCCGGAAGCGAGCTTATCAACGATCGAAATGCGTACCGTCATAATTGTAGAAATGCTACGATTGCTTAAACTGACCAATGTGGAAATGAAAGGCTCGCATGCCTTTATTAAGGGTACGCTTGGCGACTATACCGTTCACCTCGGCAGCGGTGTTGTGCACAAAATGGCCAGCGGATCAGTGCATATCCTACCGGTACACTCGCAACACAGAGGCCGGATCTTTCTTCCCTTTATCGATGATGATCCAAAAACAGCCGAAATAGTAGCCAAGATTATTTTCCTGGCCGAGGACAGTAAAATAAAAGATCCCAATATTCTGGTTCAAATAGTAGACTGAGAACTAACTAACAATACTTTCCGCTAACAGAAAGTTAATTGTCTGCCTTCATATATATACCAGCTTCAACGGCAGCATCCAATTTATTCCCGGTAGCATCTAGAACACTGTAGTCTAAAATCCAAGTATCTTCCTTATTTCCTCTAATGAAAGATTGCAAATATAAGCTATAGTTATTAACTTGTAATTTTCTGTTAATATCCATGTTATGATTGACCCCATCGATAGGAATTATCTCATCCATTTGGTAATAGCCGTAAATATCGGTTAGTTTTAACCTGTACGATATTTGTCTGTGCTCTGTCAAAAATTCAGATTTGAAAATAGCCAATGTAGTTAAACAATAAAAAATCCCCTCACGAGGAGGGGGAGTAGAAGGAGGTGTAAAAAATGAAAAAATCAGCTTTATGTTAACCGCTAAAGCAGCGAGTAATCATCTGTTGTTCTTATCTTAGAATATATTTGTTACCGTTCTATGACCGTTGTATGGAGAAAATGTGAAGGCTAATAATGGAAAATAAAAAATCAAAAGGCCCCACCGTTTCCGAGAGAGCCAATAAGTAGGACGAGCATTTACTAGGAATATTATGACCAAGATCCGGATTTTTTGTGAGATGGGATAAGTCAAAGCTGTCTCTTGGGCGCAGCTAAGATATCAGGCTGCCTGTCAAGAAACTTTGCTTTTTTTTCAATTGCATTAATCAAAGACAGCTGGTTATCTTATCAAGAGTAACCAGCTGTCTTTGATTAATCCATTTTACATTCTACTAAGTTCGTGTCTCGATTCAACATTAGCGTCAGTTTAGTTTCTACCAACTCAGTTTCTAGATCTAAGATCGGTTTGGCATCCACTGGTTTACCCCCAAGATTATCTAAGGCTACAGAAAGCATGAGTTTTATGCGATTTAATTGATTAACTTCACTCGCTCCTGGATCATAGTCAATGGGAGCAATATTTGCTAAGGGATAAGACCGTCTAATTTCACGAATCATCCCTTTCCCTGTAATGTGATTGGGCAAGCAGGCAAATGGTTGCAGACAGACGATATTGTTAACCCCGCTTCGTATTAACTCGACCATCTCACCGGTGAGGAACCAACCTTCTCCCGACTGATTCGCAAGCGAGAGGTGTTTTTCCGCTAACTTGGCGATCTCACTGATGGATTTTGGAGCTTCAAAGCGCTTGCTGGCTTGCAAAGCCCTCTTCATCTCTTTACGAAGGGATTCTATTCTGTTGATCGAAATCATCCCAGACACCATTTCCCAAAAACTGCCCGAAAGTTGCTTATATTTAATACCATGATCAAAGGCACCATATAAAAGAAAATCCGTGAGATCCGGAACGACTGCCTCAGCCCCTTCTGCCTCCAACAATTCCACAATATTATTATTGGCAGTAGGATGGAACTTGACGAGAATTTCCCCGACAACCCCTACTTTTGGTTTGAGAAGCTCCTCATAGATCTCTAAATTATCAAAATCCTTGACTATTTGACGAATGTTCTCAGTGTAATCTTTGTTATCGCCACTTTTCAGGGATTCTTGGCACCGCTTAACCCAAGATTCATACAAGATATTAGCGGAGCCTGGAAACTTCTCATAGGGTCGAACTCGATAAAGAACTCGCATTAAGAGATCTCCATAAATAAGACCCCTCACGATTTGGTTAAACATAGCCAAGGTAAACTTAAAACCTGGATTGCTTTCAAGATTTGAGGAATTACCCGTATTTAAAGCAATGACTGGGACCTGTTCTAGATTTGCATCTTTTAAAGCTTTGCGAATAAAGGCGATATAGTTCGTTGCCCGGCAGCCACCACCTGTTTGGGTGATAATGACCGAAGTGTTGTTCACATCATAGTTACCAGATCTCAAGGCTTTCATTAATTGACCGACAACGATAATCGCCGGATAACAAGCATCGTTATGCACATACTTTAAGCCTTCATCAATGGCGGATTTATCCACAGAGGGTAAGAACTCAATCGTATAGCCCGCCCCTTCAAAGGCCGTCTTAAAGAACTGAAAATGAATGGGTGACATCTGCGGAGCCAAAATCGTATGGGTCTGCTTCATCTCTTTGGTAAACAGAGCCCTAGGGGGTAGATCATAGAGTTTGTGTGGGGTGAAATTCCGCTTGTCACGTTCGTTAATAGCCGCGATCAAAGAACGCAAGCGTATTCTCGCAGCTCCCAAATTATTAATCTCATCGATTTTCAAAACGGTATAGATCTTCCCATATGTTTCCAGAATCTCTTTTATTTGATCAGTGGTCACAGCATCAAGACCACATCCGAAGGAATTCAACTGGATCAAATCCAGATTTGTCTGTTTCGCAACATAGCTGGCTGCAGAATACTCCCTAGAATGGTAAACCCATTGATCGACTACACGCAAAGGCCTATCAACCTTGCCAAGATGGTGAATCGAGTCTTCAGATAAGATGGCAAACCCATAGGAGCCAATCATTTCCGGTATACCGTGATTAATTTCAGGGTCAATATGATAGGGTCTACCCGCCAGTACAATTCCCTTGATTTTATTTTCTTGGATATAATTAAGGGTTTCTTCACCTTTTCTTCTGACATCTTCCTGATATCTATCTTGTTCGGTATAAGCCTTCTTCATGGCTCGAGCAAGCTCATGCTTGGCTATGCCCTCAGGTTTTAATTCTTCCGCCAAGCGTTTAACCATTCTGCTCGGCTTATCCAAGGGCAAGAATGGGTGATAAAAGGTAACACTAGGTTCTCTAAGAATATCCATGTTGGCATTAATGGTCTCCGGGTAAGAGGTGACGATTGGACAGTTATAATGGTTGTTCGCCTCTGGATCTTCTTTTCGAATATAGGGAATACAGGGATAGAATAGTTTTCTTATCCCTTTTTTAATTAAATCAGTGACATGTCCATGGACGAGTTTAGCGGGGTAACAGGCTGAATCTGAAGGGATAGTATCCATGCCTTGTTCATAAATTTGTTTTGAGGATCGACCAGAAATTAAGACTTGGTAACCGAGTTCTGTGAAAAAGGTAAACCAAAAAGGATAGTCTTCATAAATATTTAAAACTCTAGGAATTCCGATCGAACCTCTCCAGGCCTTTTCCTTAGTCAAGGGTTTATAGTCAAACACTCTATGGTACTTATATTCGTAAAGATTGGGTATATCGTTCTTAACGACCTCTTTGCCTGTACCCTTTTCACAGCGATTACCTGAGATATACTCACTTCCGCCAGAAAACTTTTTGATACTGACCAAACATTTATTCCCGCATAACCCACAGCGTTTCATGGACGTTTCGATCTTAAAATCGCTCAAATCATTTCCCTGTACGAGACTAGTTCTATGCCCAATCTCATAGCGGCTTTTGGCGATCAAAGCGGCGCCAAAAGCGCCCATGATGCCTGCAATATCAGGACGGACTACTTCCTGTTGAGTAATTCGTTCAAACGCTCTCAGCACTGCATCGTTGTGGAAAGTTCCACCTTGGACGACGATTTTCTGGCCTAGATTTTCAACATTTCTCAGGCGAATAACTTTATATAAAGCATTCTTGATCACTGAAATAGATATCCCTGCGGAAATATCACTAATCTCAGCGCCCTCTTTTTGGGCTTGTTTCACTCTGGAATTCATGAATACGGTGCAGCGGGTCCCAAGGTCGACGGGATGTCTTGAAGCTTGGCTCAAACTAGCAAATTCTTTGACATCCATATCCAGAGAATGGGCAAAGGTTTCCACAAAGGATCCACAACCTGAAGAACATGCTTCATTTAAAGTGATGGACTCGATGACCCCATCTCGGATCACTAGGCTTTTCATATCCTGTCCACCGATATCTAAAACAAAATCGACACCCGGTTGGAAGAAATTAGCGGCAGTGTAATGAGCAACGGTTTCGATTTCGCCAATGTCAACCTGAAGGGCAGCCTTGATAAGATGTTCGCCATAACCGGTAACGGCAGAGTTCACGATGGTTGTGCCCTGATTGAGTTTTCCATACAAGCTTTTTAAGGCCTCAATGGTCGACTCTAAGGGGTTACCCATATTACTACCATAATGTGAATACAATAAGCTTCCTACTTCATCGACGAGAGCAATTTTAGTGGTTGTCGAACCAGCATCTATCCCAAGATAGGCGTTCCCGTGATAATTTTCAAGCTCCACTCGGTTGACTTTATGCAAGGCATGCCGTTCCTTAAACTCACGATAGTCTTCATCATTGGCAAATAGAATCTCTAACTCTTCCTTCTCAGTGTTATTGATCTTATGAATCGCGGGTATTTTTTCATCTAAACTCTCACAGGTAAAAAGCGCTTTATCTTGTGAAGACAAGGCTGCACCAATGGCCACAAAAAATTGGGAATCCTCCGGAAAAATTACATTTTCATCCTTTAAGTTCAGAGTTTTAATAAAGCGCTGTCTCAGCTCGGACATAAAATGGAGCGGACCGCCCAAAAACGCTACTTGACCAGTAATAGGTCGTCCTTGAGCCAGACCGCTAATCGTTTGATTGACAACTGCTTGTAAGACCGAGACTGCAATATCCTCTTTGGCGGCTCCTTCATTTAACAAAGGCTGCACATCGGTCTTGGCAAACACACCGCACCTTGAGGCAATCGGGTAGATGTTTTGTGAATTTTTGGCTAGTTCATTTAAGCCAGGAGCATCCGTCTGCAGCAAGGAGGCCATCTGATCAATAAAGGCCCCCGTACCACCGGCACAGGTTCCATTCATGCGTTGTTCGATGGATTCACCGAAATAGGTGATCTTAGCGTCTTCACCGCCAAGCTCTATGGCAGCATCCGTACTAGGAATCATAATCTTTATGGCCTTCGTACAGGCAATCACTTCTTGAATAAAAGGAACCTCCAAGTTTTGAGAAATATTATAGCCTCCAGATCCAGTAACCATTAAGGTCAATAAATGACCATGCAAACTAACTCTGGCATCATTAAGAATAGAAACTACTGTATTTCTAATATTGGAAAAATGCCTTAAATATTTCTTATAGACAATATTTTTTTCATTATCTAAGACTACAATTTTAACGGTTGTTGAACCAACATCCAATCCAATATTTCGAACTCTAATCATTTTTTTCCTCCACAGATGCATAGCATTTGATAAAGCTTTAATAACAAGTCGTTATTTGTCAGAGCTTATTCCTTTTGCGAAAATTTTAACATAACTTAAAACACTCATCTGAATATCTGTTTCAAAGGTAAGTTTTTTCATAACTAAAGACGTTATAAATAGACCAAAATTTGTCCTTAAAAAACTAATAGCCAACATATCTGGATTCTCTTGGATGACCCCTCTATGCCGCATTTCTTCGAAATAATAGTTTAGGAGTTTTTTAAACTCATTCGGAAATCTGAATAGCTCAATATTATAGTCAGAGTTCAATTCTTCATTTTTTAAATACATCAGAATGATCTTACGATTTTTATATAATATGTGTTGATAGGCGGAACAGATTTTAATCAAGTCCTTTTCTAAATCCCATTCTAAGCCGTCAAATAAAGCCTTGTATTTTGGAAAGAACACAAATCTATCAAAGGTTTTTTCGAACAAATTATGCTTATTTTCGAAATGCCTAAAGAGTGTCATTTCACAGACGCCTGCCTCTTTAGCAATTTCCTTAGTCGTTACCGCTGAATAACCTTTTTGTGAAAAGAGAAGAATGGAAGCGTTTAATATTTTATCTTCTGTCTTAAGTGAGCACATACTTCTTCTCCCATCACATTGATCTCTTGATGTTAGTTCTTACTAACATAATAATTGTATCATTCTCTTGGAATAACTTCAATCAACTTTATGGGACTAATCCCATTAGTTGCTCTTACAGTATACGCCACAAGGGGCGAAACAATCTTATAATATTAAGATTGTTTCGCCCTTTTTTTAAATATTAGTTCTTATAGCTTTAAGGGTTGAGTTATCCCCTCAATGCTAATTGGCAATTTAAAATGGTTGTAACAAACTTGCAGAAAGAAGTTTAGTTACAACCATTTTCTCAATGGTTTTGTGCAGTTTTTAATTGACTTACTAAGGTGTCACTTAATTTACCGGGCACCTCTTCATACCTCAGGAAATTCATCGTAAAGGTGCCTCTTCCTTGAGTGATACTCCTTAAATCAATAGCATAACGCATCATTTCCGCCTGTGGAACATGGGCACGAATCACCTGAGATTTTTCTCCAACCGACATTCCTAATACTTTGCCGCGTTTTCCATTCAGGTCACCAATCACGTCTCCCATAAATTCTTCAGGTACACTCACTTCTACTTCCACGACAGGTTCGAGCAACGTGGGTTTTGCTTGCTCTACCCCTTTTCGGAAGGCCATGATCGCCGCAAGTTTGAAGGCCATCTCTGATGAATCAACAGCATGATAAGAACCGTCACAAAGTGTGACCTTGATATCTGTTACAGGATAGCCGACCATAGTTCCTTCTGCCATGGCCTCCCTGATCCCCTTTTCAACGGCTGGAATGTATTGTTTCGGTACGGACCCTCCAAAGATGGACTCAGCAAACTCAAAGGGAGTCCCTTCCAGAGGTTCTATGTTAATCCAGACATGTCCATATTGACCATGCCCACCGGTTTGCTTTTTATGTTTTCCTTCTACTTTGACAGCCTTACGAATTGTCTCACGATAGGGAACCCGCGGAACCTTCATGGACACTTCAACACCGAACTTTCGGGCTAGTTTTTCCTGCAGGATTTCAAGCTGCATCTCTCCCATACCCGTTAAGATCAACTCTTTTGTTTCCGTATTTTTATGAATTGTAATCGTTGGATCTTCCTCAATAATACGGGCTAAGGTAGATCCCAGCTTATCCTCATCCCCTTTAGTCTTGGGCTGGATCGCCACGGATAAAGTCGGAATTGGAAAATCAATCCCTTGTAGTTCGAGAATATTTTCCTTACCACATAGAGTATCCCCAGTCTTCACTTCCACTAATTTGGCAACAACTGCAATATCCCCAGCTGCAACTATAGAAATGGGTTCTTGGCTCTTACCCCTTAAATAAAAGGGTTGCCCTATCTTTTCTTCTGACCCACGAGTTGAATTCATGACTAGAGTTTCGGCCTTAAACTTCCCCCCATAAACCCGGAAAAATGACATTTTACCGACATAGGGGTCCGCGAGAGTTTTAAACACTAAGGCTGCTTTATCTTTAATAACTTCAGGAGCTGGGACGGATCGAGCTAACAAATTCAGCAGATTTGTAATCCCGATATTTCTCGTCGCAGAACCGCAGAGCACCGGAATCACAAGATTTTGCTTTAACGCTTTCCTCAGGGCAGTTTGAATATCTTCCTCATTGAGTGCTTCCCCTTCAAGGTATTTCATGAGGATTTCATCATCCGCTTCAGCGGTTGCTTCAATCAATTGCTCTCTCATTAGTTCAACTTCATCTTTATATTCTTCGGGAACCTCGCTAACTGAAAATTTACCGCTTCCATTGTCTTCATAGTCATACGCTTTATTCTCGACAATATCGATGATTCCTTTGAATTCTTCTTCTTGCCCAATGGGAAGTTGTAATGCTACAAACCTTTCATTTGGATACGCACCTTTGAGTTGGTCTAACACCTTGCCATAATTAGCATTTTTTCGATCCAGCTTATTGACAAAGATCGCTCTGGGTAACTTCTGTTCTTCCATAACATTCAGCGTAATTTCGGCTTGCACCTCAAGCCCTGCAACCCCACAAAGCACTAAAACTCCACACTCCACAACACGTAGAGAACTCTTAACTTCCCCAAAAAAGTCCGAATATCCAGGAGTATCAAGAACATTAACCTTGACCCCTTGCCACTCAATAGGAATAAGACTCATACTAATCGACACTTTGTGTTTAACTTCTTCTGGTAGATAATCTGAGACGGTGTTTCCTTCAGATATTTTGCCAATGCGATTCGTCACACCTGAATTGTAGAGAAATGTTTCCGTCAGGGAAGTCTTACCTGCTCCACCATGCCCAACTAGACAAACGTTGCGAAGATGTTGTGTGTCATAGGTTTTCAAGACGATTCCTCCTTGATATGTTATTTAAGAAAAAGGACGGTGCCTTTTTACTTGCAACAGATAACTGGAGTCACTATGTCTAGATATCCCTAATTAGTCTTACTTATGAATTTTACTCTTACTTATGAATTAATAAGGGTCAAGTATCTTGATAACAGCTAATTTATTTGTTCGTAAGTTCCCCAGACCTGTGTTTGATAATTGCGCATCATACATTTTCCCATTGCCCAGACATCTTGGACCTGCAAATCTTTATCGAGGACGACAAGATCAGCATCGTACCCAACACGAATTATCCCTTTATTTTGTAGTCGAAGTACATTAGCAACATTAGCGGTGATCGTACGCAAGGCGACTTCTAACGGGAGTCCAAAGTGTATTACAGACTCTCTAATATCACGCCAGAGAACCTCAACTGAACCGATTCCCATGCCAATCAGCTCACCTGTTTCGTTATATTGTGGCATACTTCCATTTCCATCTGAAGTTACTGTAATTCGATTGTTGAGGATTTGACGTTGATTCAACAATTGTAAGACGGAGGGGACACGTAGCTCTACCGGAAAATCGTCACAGCCTGCAGTCAGATCGATATGACCCCCGGCTAGAAGAAACTCAATCCCTTGTTCAAGCAAGGAATGAGTGCGGTTGATATGAGTCGGCATAAATTGAGTAATCGGAATCTCCGTTTCTTCAAGGATCTTCCAGATAAGATCTAAGCCTCGTTTCCCCTCTCCAAGATGAAGATGAATCACTCCAGCCTTTTTCCCGAGCATTCCTCCTACTCGGGCCTGCGCAGCTAAACGTTCAAGTTCACTTATTTGGGGCTGTCCGGAGCGATGATCGGAAATGGCTACTTCTCCTGCACCTATTACCTTTTGAATCAAAACAAGATCTTGCTCTAGCGTTGGCAGCAGGGTTTTCATCGGGACCTGATAGGCACCACTGTAGATATAGGTGCTTATTCCCTCATCTTGCAGAGCATTCGCCTTAACGAGTAATTCAGCCATGGAACGGGAGACAGAATCTGTTCCCAAGCAGCCCACGACCGTTGTCGTTCCTGCTCGAGTTAATTGGGAAAGTTTAAGTTCTGGAGTACGCGAGGCAGGACCGGCTTCGCCCCCTCCTCCGCAAATATGGACATGGGCATCTATAAAACCCGGTACCAGTGTTTTGCCTTGAAGATCGACTACTTCCCCTTCTACAAACTCAGGAAGACTTAGATCTCTATCGATGGCTGCAATACTCTTCCCGACAATTAAGATATCTGAATTTACTGTGTATTCAGGACAATAAAGTTTGGCATTCTTCAGAAGTTTCCACACCATGACACACCCTCTCCTTGAGGTATAATGCCCCACTTTTGGATCGATATCCCACAATAATTAATATTTCTCTGTCTTCGTTAAAAAATCCTTTATACCCAGGGGGTGATCTGAAAATTTCACTGCATTTCTTGTTTTCCACAAGCATAAGGTTAAAGTGCAAGTTCAACTATTGATTGTGGAGGGTCAAATGACGAAAAGAACCTTTGTCTATGGTGCGACAATCCTCATGGGAGCAAATTTGTTAAACCGCCTGCTAGGCTTTGCCTACCAATATTTAATCATGAATTATATTGGAGGTGAAGCTTATGGCCTCTTCAATATGGTTTTCCCAATTTATATGTTGGCTCTTGTTTTCACAACGGCTGGAATTCCACTAGCCATTGCTAAAATGGTCTCGGAAGAAATTTCCCTAGGACGTCCGCAACACGCTCAATCCATCTTTCGACTAGCTCTCTGGCTACTCAGTATTTCTGGTGCCGTCGTCTCCATCGTCCTCTATTTTCTTGCCCCGCACCTTTCCCAGCGAATTTTTCCTGACCCTAGGGTGATGAATGTTTTTCTTATTTGCACTCCGGCAATCTTTATCGTCTCAGTGTCCTCAGTTTTCCGTGGTTACTTCCAAGGCTTGCAGAACATGGTTCCTACGGCGATCAGCCAAATTTTCGAACAAATTATTAGAGTCATCGTCGGTTATACTGCAGCGCTTCGACTTCTTGATCACGGAGTAGAATGGGCTGCAACAGGGTTAGCCTTAGGGATGTTGGCCGGTGAAGTGATTGGATTGCTAGCAATCATCTTTCAGTATCAAAGGCGCAAACCTAAACCGACCGGCGAGAGCCAGGCACCCGGTTATTCAAAACGCCAAATCCTAAGGCGATTATGGCACTTAGCCTCCCCTGTAACCGTCGGAAGGCTTCTCTCAACAGGCTTATCTTCTTTAGATGCTATCCTTATCCCAATGCGCCTGCAAGCAGCAGGCTATGGGGCACGTGAAGCCATAACCTTGTTTGGACAACTTGGAGGCTCAGCCTACACATTACTTTCCTTTCCTAGTGTCTTTACCTTCGCCTTAGCCGCTTCACTAGTCCCATCCATTTCTGAAGCGGCTGTTCGCCGTCAATTTCATATTGTCCGGGCCCGAAGCGCTGAAGCTATTCGTTTGACCATTTTAGTCGGTATTCCCTGTCTAATTATTCTCTTCTACTTTTCCCGGCCCTTGACGGCATTTTTCAAGAGTTCAGACATCTCCCCAATTTTACGTATACTAGCCTTTGGCGGCATCTTTTCGTATATACAACAAACCACAACTGGAATTCTCCAGGGACTTGGTAAGGTTCAGTTACCAGTCCTTCATTCCATCATTGCAGCAATCATTCGCTTTCCTGTCTTAATATACCTCACAGGGCTTCCCCAATGGGGTCTTAGAGGAACGGCCTGGGCCTTTGTGCTTGGTTACTTTATCGTGGCATCTCTGAATATTATGGCAATTGCCCGCTATACTGGAATGCCCTTAGACCTTCAACGCTTTATACTCCAACCATTAAGTGGAGGGGTTGGCATGCTTCTTGTGTTTCAAGGGTTAAATCCATTTTTGGGCGGACATGTTTTAGGTTATTTCATCGAATTTTTCTTAGGACTAGTCGTTTACGGTATAATCCTATTTATAAATGGTGGTATTGCTTTGCAAGATCTAAAACGACTTCCTTGGATTGGCAAGTTCCTTCCAATCTAATCTGGTCTAATTATTATTTCCAGAAACGACGGATTTGGTCTCCCCATTGCCAATAGGTTAAGAGAAACATGATAATAACAAATAATAAAGCTAAGATTTTGTAGACAAAATAAACTTTGATGACCGTTAAAAAGACCATAGCCAGACCTAAGAGCGCTGGTATTGTCAAAAGCTTAAGTAGTGAGCTTGATCTTTCTTTTTTATTAAATTTCGGATATGAAAAGACGATTACAAAAAGAATAAAGTAAAAAACAAACGTGCCAATAATCATGTAACTTCCTCCATTAGTAAATACACATTATATATCCATTATTTTAGTACTATAAACCGCCGCTGAAACGTGAATACTAGAATTGTCTTAGAGATTAATGAGAGGAGATGAACTTAATGAGTCGCAAAAAGAATAATAGCAACAGTGGTATATTGCCCAACGCTGTATTAGACCAATTCAAATGGGAAGTTGCCGAGGAATTAGGATTAAGTTCTAAGATCAAGTCTCAAGGCTGGGAAAACATGACCTCTCGTGAATGTGGCTATGTTGGAGGCCGAATCGGTGGTAGTATGGTCAAAACCATGATTCGGAGAGCAAAGGAATCTCTAAACACCCCTGTTGAGTGAAACGAATTCTTAGATCGCAGATTTTAAGTATAAAGGAGTACAGAATGATTCTGTACTCCTTTATTTATCTCGTTCAACAGACATGATGTCCGATTCACTCAAACGAGTTTGCCATACTTGAAGATCAGTGTAATCCGTCAAATCACTATGCATTGGAGTAATGGAAACAAAGCCATCTTGGATTGCTCTTAGATCAGTGTCACCTTCTTGATCCTGAGTTAAATTTCCACACTGCCAGTAATAGGTTTTTCCGTGAGGGTTAACACGTCGCTCAAACACATTCTCATAAACAGCCTTACCCAATCTCGTCACCTTAGCACCACGCCACTCTGTTTGAAGCTTACCTGGAAAATTAATATTCATTAATCCCTTTCGATGTTCCTCAACAAGGTAATCAAGGTGCTCAGCTAAATACAGGGCAGACGGTTCAAAGTTATCATATTCATAACTCGCCAGCGACACTGCTAAAGCAGGAATTCCAAGCAAAACGCCTTCCATTGCTGCCGAAACCGTCCCCGAATAAAAAACATCTGTACCTAAGTTTGAGCCTTGATTAATGCCAGAGATGAGGAGATCCGGCTTGGAGATAAGTTCCCCTTGTATCGCAATTTTTACGCAATCCGAAGGTGTACCACTGACGGCATACCCCTTCAGATCCCCGTCCAACTCATATTTTGTCAGAAACAAGGGTTGAAATAGGGTGATAGAATGTCCAGTGGCTGAACGCTGACTCTCTGGAGCAACTATACTAATGTCATGCTTTGTTTGAGATCTCAAAGTGCGATATAGGGTTTGAATCCCAGGCGCATGATAGCCATCGTCATTGGTCAGTAAAATATGCATGGTATTCCCCCGCTCACTCTACTTCGTAGACCGAAATCACCATTTTATCGTCTTTTTTAGTCAAGCCAAACATAAGTCGACGGTCTTTCAAATTCTTATTCAGAAAATCAACCACCTTATAAAGTTCTCCATTCACGCCAAGCCGCAGTGACGAAATTAGTTCAATTTTCCCTTGTCCTTCGGACGGGTTTCCTTGTTGTTCTCCCATAACATCCTCTTTCTTAACGTTTGTGTCCTTGAATTAGTGAAAAAGCTTCTGATCTTGTAATAGGATTGGTTTTAAATATGCCCCGTACAGCAGAGGTTAAGGTTTGGGATCCTGCTTTCTTAACCCCTCTCATGGTCATACACATGTGTTCTGCCTCGATGACCACCAAAACGCCTAAGGGGGTTAGTTCGCCCATTATGGCATCCGCAATCTCGGAGGTCAAGCGTTCTTGAAGCTGAGGTCTGCGGGCAAATCCTTCCACAACACGAGCGAATTTTGATAAACCCGTTATTTTACCTTTCCGTGGAATATAGGCAACATGGGCTTTACCATAAAATGGAACAAGGTGATGTTCGCACATAGAATAAACCGGAATATCCTTCACGATGACCATCTCTTCATGTTCTTCGGAAAATTGGACTTTCAGATGTCGACTCGGATCTTCATGTAACCCTGTAAAGACTTCTGCATACATCCTGGCCACACGTTTCGGAGTATCTCTTAACCCTTCTCGATCAGGATCTTCTCCAATAGCCTCGAGAATCATGTATACTGCTTGCTCAATCTTTTCTAAATCCATCCCCATAATCTATTTTCTCCTTTACTCTATGGTTCCTTGAGTTACTAACCTATTATAGTTGACCCATAAAAACGTGGGTCTGAGGAATTACTCGAATATTACGAAGTTTTTCCAGAAAAAAGCTTTGCCATTTCAAAAGCTGATCCGGCTTAGGAGCCTTTATTCCGTGCGTTGGTGTGACCGGTTGAAGAATTGTCTGGATCAAGGGGTCAACTCTAGCAATTAAATCACGAGCGATGTGAAGATTTATTAAACTAGTATCTTCTTGAACCACAAGTTTTATAAAAACTTCCTTTTGCAGGCTATAGCGTAAAAAGAATTCATGAACATCCCAGAAAACCTGACCATCGAAGGGTAGTTTAATATCCATGCTGATGATATCAACCCAAGGTAACACTTCAAGAAGTTGTTCGGGTAAAGTCCCATTGGTCTCTAGGTAAATCTTAAATCCTTTATCTCGTAACAAAGGCAGTAACACCTTTAGTTCCTTGACCCAAAGCAGAGGCTCTCCTCCTGTGATACTTAGAGAATGATGAAGATTAACGTCGTAAGTCTCTATGAGAGCAAGCAGTTTATCGATAGGAACTGGGTTGTCAAATTGTTTAAATAGCTGTGTGCCAGAATCTGCCTCCATCCTGAACTGTGGAGGTATTGAAGTATTTGTATCACAATAGGGACAGTTTAAGTTACAGTTTGGCAGGCGCAGAAAAATTTGTCTGACCCCAACGTAGGGACCTTCCCCTTGGATCGATGAGAAAATTTCTGTAATTGGTAGTTTAAGCATTACGATACCCCTCGAACTTTACAACGCGCAAGGCGCATCGATCCGACCTCAGCACAGTATTGTTTGGCGACGCTCTCTCCAAACCCTAAAACATCCTGAATCTTAAGATCAGCCAAACCGACGGTAGGAATCGGCGTATTGAGATTGGATACGTTTAGACCACAATGAATCAAGGTGGATACGGGAGAAAGGGTACTGATACTCACAGAGAGCTTTTTATCAGCCTCATAGAGATCATCCCCACTGCGGCTGAGGGTTCTCACTCCAAGCCTTTCGAGTTCTTCCTTTATTGTCGCGATAAGCAGTCTTTGCCGGATAATGGTCTTTTCTAAGTCCATCTCGAAATGCTCGACAATAAAATGCAGCATGTCCTCACTATAGATCCAGTCTTTGGCCAAGACATCCTCCATATCCACCATCTCGTCTTGTTCTACACGGCACGAGCCACGGAATACACTCATGCTATCTCCCATCAAGCCAAAGTTTTTGTAGGCAAACAAGGATTGAAGTTGACTGCCATCATAGTTGAGGGGGGTACGCAGGACTGTATATTTCATAACTATCCCTCTTTCTCAGCCCCGATAAAGAAAACTTGGCTGGTGCCCGCGAAGACACTGTCTTCGCACGGATTACCCTTCTTGCAGTATATAACGCTAGTTTATACTTTCTGATTGTATTAAAAATCTTGCCAAGTAAATTGTATTTTTATCCTGATATCTTATTGAAAACCAAATAGTTGAGTTACAAGTCCCTGAGCACCATTGGCAAGGAGAGCACGTTTTAGTCTTAGGCAGCTTTCGCATTGCCCGCATACTCTTTCCTCACTCTCATAACAGCTCCATATATGTTCAAAAGGGACGTGCAAGCGCAGCCCTTCTCGAACAATTTCCTTTTTCGAGTAAATCGAAGTCTCACTTACGATGGTCACCTGATTTTGAGTTGAAAAAGTGAAGCATATATTCATGGCAGCCATGAACTCTAGAGAGTTGTCTGGAAAGGTCGCAGCTTCCTCACTGTTAAAGCCTGTAATTAAAACAGCACCATCACCCATGTTTTCAGCATATACAGCCGCAATATTCAAAAATAAGCCATTGCGATTGGGCACCCATACCTGACGAGCACTTTTTTGTGCTTGCCCGTCAAGGTCATCGAGATCACTCAATTCCATCAGGGGCAGCCCTTCTGAACGATTCACAAGCGCGGAAAAGGTCTGCTCTTGCAAAAAAGGTAATGGCACAACCTTATGCGGAATGTGATAATGCTCAGCAATACTTCTCGCTGCCGAGATTTCACGTTGATTGGCCCTTTGCCCATAATCAAACGTTAAGGCTAAATCCACAACATTTTTTTCCAAATGGAGTGCCAAGGCAACGGTTGAGTCTAAACCACCCGATAGTAAAATGATTCCAGGCATCATTCGTCCCCCTTAAATAGAGCCCATGTATCGGGAGACTCGTAGACTTTAACCCACGCTAGGCGCTTGTCCTCAAGCACTAAGTCCTTTTTAAATTCCATAAACAGAAATTGCGCAAGATTTTCAGCTGTTGGATTGACTCCTTGGATACCAAAAGCTGGCTGATCATTTAACAAGCCATGATCCAATATCTTTAATGATTTTCGAACGGACTGCTTAACAACACTAAAATCGATCAACATTCCCAGATGATCTAGTCGTTGACCTTCAATACAGACTTCAACATCCCAGCGATGACCATGCAAGTTAGCACAATCTCCGTCATAATCTCTGATAAAATGAGCTGCATCGAAATGCGCTCGAACACATACCTGAAACATTTTACGCTCCTTATATGACAAATTACAGTCTATTTTATCATTATTATTCACAAAAGAAAACGAAATATCAATAAATTCATAAACTTGGTTTCTTGACCCTGGTTTTAAGTTGCTAGAAAGTGTAAACTTATCCATCGCTGAAAAGGAACCTTCAGATAGAGTAATCTAACTCTCTCTGAAGGTTCCTTGAACTTTGTAGCCTTATAGCCAGTCGCTCATTAAAATAACCCTTCTCCGTCAGGCAAGCTTTAAAGCCTTATTAAAGCAATCAATGGCTGTATCAGATTGATCAATTTGTTCATAAATATTACCCAGTAAGGCCCAGCCAGCTGAATGGTTGGGATCATTTTCAATCAACTGATTGAGTAAATCAATGGATTCCTGCCAATTCCCTTTGCGAGTAAGGCAAACACTTAAATTATAGAGAATTAGGGGATGATTGGGTGTCAACTCTAAAGCTTCTCGATAAACCTCTGCGGCTTTTCTTGTGCGTCCTTGATGAACCAAGGTAAAGGCTAAATTATTGAGCAGGATTGGATCTTTGGGATAGATGATAATGGCGCGATCTAATAGTTTTAAAGCATCTTGAGATCGGCCTAGATTTTGATAGACTGCAGCAAGGTTACTCAAACTTTCATAGTGATCCGGCTCATTTTTCAAGGTGAATTTGTAGTATTGGATTCCTTTTTTGATTTGATCATTTTGGATATAACAATATGCTAATCTCGCCGCTAAATCCGTAGTTCCACCGTAGCGAAGGGCTTTTTCAAAACTATCACAGGCGTCTGGCAACTGTTCTAATACTAAATGCATTTCGGCCTTCATTTCCCAATATAAGTACTCCCGTGGTCGGAGTTGACAACATCCTTGAAAGCACCTTAATGCTTCAAGATGTTCTTCGTGATAAGCATAAATCATACCCAAACGATAATTGGTTTCCACATTTTGAGGTGCAGCTCTCAATGAATTATCAAGTGCTTTAATCGCCTCACGCCAATCTCCGATTTCCAGATAGATGTCTGCGAGTAAATCCCAATACATCGCCATCTGAGGTAATGACTGAATTGCTTGCTCAATTTTTTCTTTGGCTTGTGGGATGAGTGCTTGACCAAGATAACAGCGGGAAAGCAGATAACTAATTTCATGTGAATTTTCACGATCGAATTCAAGACCTTCTAGATAATCTCTTGCTTCTTGAAATGCTTGAACCTCAATTAAATGACGCACTTCTCTTAAACGTAGCTTTGGCGATTCTCGATTTAACAAATCTACCCAATTTCGGATGGCATCATCCGTCTTGCCAAATCGTTGATACCATTTGGCTTGGAGAGAATTCCAGACATATGAATTTTGAAGAGAAGGCCATTTCTGTTTACGTCTCGAGGCCAAAGGTAAAGCCATAATTTCCGCCCCTTTATTTACTTATATTTCCATATTTACGTTCTCCTTTTAGGCTGCTTTCCCCTTCTCTTTATTCCTAAAATCGTACGTCAAATACCTTCCAGATGCCCAGTAATTCTCATAAAGTGAATGAATATCCACTTTTCTCGCCAGAGTTTAAAAATACTGTCCTTGATTCTTTATTTTCATTCATAATATCTACAAAAGGGAGTATCATCATTCACAAACTTACAAATTAAAGGAGAGGCGCACTTTACTGCGCCTCTCCACAATCTTTACAATGTCCGTAAAATTTCAAATCGTGGTCCATGACTTTAAATTGGTTGCGTTTGATAATCACAGCCTCCAGGGACTCTAATAAATCATCATCAAATTCCGAGACATTCCCACAGCGTAGACAGATGAGGTGATGATGATGATGTTCGTCCTTTCTGCTAAATTCGTATCTACTTCGCCCATCGCCAAAATCGTTTTTAAGTAAAACTCCTATTACAGCTAATATGTCTAAGGTACGATATACGGTTGCTAAACCAATTTCTGGATTTTGGTGTTTGACGAGCATATACACCTCTTCAGCACTCAAGTGGCGATCTACATGTTCTAAAAACGTTTGTAAGATCGTCTGGCGCTGTGGGGTTACCTTATAGGAATGATCGCGCAACATATTACAGATACTTTCAAATGTCTTTAATTCCTCCACCCCTTGACCTCCTCCACATATCTCCATTATATGTCAAGAAAACTCCTTTGAAAAGGGCATTCGCAGAATTTAACGATTAAACACCTCATACATGGCAAACTTGAGATAGTCTGTTTCTTCACTACCCAGTAGCACGGGGTGGTCAGCACCAGCACGCCTGAATTCAATAAGTCGCAATACTTTATGGGCATCCGCTGCTGCTTCTTGGAGCATCGTCAAGAAGCGCGCCGCACTCAAATGATAGGAGCAGGAAGCCGTCACTAAGATTCCTCCATTACGAACCAGCTTCATGCCCTGAAGGTTGATTTCTTTATACCCCCGGAGAGCACCTTCTATCGCTTGGCGATTTTTGGCAAAAGCTGGTGGATCTAGGATGACCACATCCCACGTTTTCTTATCTTTCACTTGTTCACGCAAAAAGTCAAAGGCGTTGGCTGCTATAAATTCAGTGCGATGCAGGAACCCATTAAGGAGTGCATTACTTTTAGCCATCTCAATAGCCTTCTCTGAAATGTCTAAACAGGTCACCTTTTTGGCACCATACTGACAGGCATGGAGCATGAAAGAACCCGTATGCGAAAAACAGTCTAATACCTCAGCACCGTCCCAAAAAGGATTTTTAATGGCTTTCCCTTTTGGATCGATAGGCAGCCCATTACTATCCACCTTAATCCCTCGCCCAGCTCCCCACCCTGTCATCAGAGGTTTCAGAGCAGCTCTATTTTCACGCTGATCAAAGAAATACCCAGTTTTTTGCCCCTCAGCAACATCCACTAAAATGCTCAATCCATTCTCACGAACTGTTACCTTAGTCTCAAAGGGTTGGTCTACAAAACCCATCCTTTCTTCGAGCCCTTCCAGACGTCTGACCGAAACATCACTTCGCTCAAAAATTCCAAGAGGGTTAAATAGTTTAATTAAGGCTTGATATATCCATTGGCGTCGCATTTCTATTCCTAACGAGAGAATTTGGACAACTAGGACATCTTCATATTTATCAATGATTAATCCTGGTAGGAAATCAGCCTCACCATGGACTACTCGACAAGATGTGGCTTCAGGTACTAGCCATTGTCGCCGTTTCCAAGCTTGTTCGATTTTACTGTAAAATAAGCTTTCATCAACGTCGTCTTCAGAATACGATACAACTCGAAGTATGAGTTGGGATAAAGGATTATAGAATCCTTGGGCTAAAAAATGTCCGACATGATTGACAATATGTACTATATCTCCGCCTTGAGGATTTCCCTCTATTTTTTCAATTTCACTGGGAAACACCCAGGGATGCCCCTGTTCAAGTCGCTTTTTACGATTTTGTTTTAGAAATGCTTTTGGCACAATCATTTTGTTCTTCCTCGCTTTCAGGTCCATCTACTAAAATGGGCGTATTGCTTAAGAATACCTCGAAAGTGGCAGAAAAGGAAGCTTAAGCTTCCTTCTCTGCACTACGAGACCCTCTAATTACCATCCCCGGTAAGGATAGGGATAGGGATAAGCGGCGTAAGCGGTAGGATACGCATAAGGGTAGGGGTATGGTGCATAACGAGGAGAAACAAAGGCTCCAAGACCAAAACCTAGAGCAAAGGGGAGTAAAAACATAAGAGCAACTCCTTCCTGAGATAACCTATCTTCTCCCTGCATTATATGTAAATTATTGCCATTTTGGTGACTAAAAAACCGTCCCTTCAAAAGGACGGAGAATAGTTAGTTGAAACGTACTTGCTTATGAGAGACGATCACGAAGAATATCCAATACTTCATCAGCACTTCGACCTGCTGCATTTATAATTGGCATTTTAACGGGCCAATCTGGAGCTATCAGCGACGTTCCGTTCCCTTTAACAACTGCGGCGCGGACATTTTGCAATTTTTCACCCTCTAAAGGTGTGGTTTTAAATCCCCCGGCATGTAACGCTTGAATCACATTATCGAGCCCATCTTCTACTGCTATAGTTTTATACATTTTCTCACCTTCCTCACTTAAGCTCTATTTTTCCCCAATAGTCTCAACCTATACAATCCTATTTTTTAAAAATCAAAGCTCTCTTTGAAGCTAATCTGATAATCAACTGATAAAAGAGGATCTTGAATTAGGATTCGGGGGGCAGGTTCAGGAAACATTGCCTCCACTGTGCAGGACATTACGCTCTGAGTTTCCACAGCGAGTTGGATGGTATTTTTCTGAGGAGGCGTCCTTTGCAGGATGATTGAATAGGTTCCAGAGGATTGTTCTATTCCTCTAAGTTGTAATTTTTTGGGTAGTTTAGACATCGGTAGAAATTCGTCGGTCTGTAGTTCAAAAGGTTGATCACTTTCTAAGATAAAACGGATTAAATAAGGTTCACTGGAATAGTTTAATTTGAGAGCAACTTCTAGGGATCTCTGTGAATTTATAATTTTCTCTACCACTGAGGTATCGATACTAAGGGGGGGGTTTTCATTGAGTACTGGTACATAAAGACTCTTGCCTTGCTGGCCATTCAAATCAGTCACTACTTTACGTGGCAATTCTTCATTCGAAAAAACATGTAAGAACCCTTCCGATCTTCCAGACCACTCTTCTCGAACAACAACCGTCTGTGGGTAATCTCGGGTGTACATTGGGACCAACCCCAAGGATAAAATCAGTAAGCCTGTCAGAACTAAGGAAGGTTTGCGCACATGATTCAATAGTTGCTTAGCAAGTTTTCTTTGTGTGATAGCTACATGCAATGCAGCTAGCAAGAAAGGAATTAACAGCAAGCTGTATATAACCAAGAAAATTAAAAAGTGGTTATGTATTGCCTCATAATAGCTTAGCCACTGCGGAGAATTTAAAAGCTCATAGTGCATCCAATAGATAAAATAGGGACCGATCAAAACTAATATAATGTTCGGTAAGAAAAACTGCAGATTCAGGCACAACAACCAAAATACAAACGGAAAAGCAAGGTCAATTCGATTGAGCGCTAATACTAAACTAAGTACTAACAAGATCAACACTCCGATAAACCAATAGAGCTGGGGATCTCGTGCTAGTGGAAATGAATCTAACCAACTCGCTAGAATTAGAAAAATCCCTAAGCCAATTCCTATACGAACAACAAGAAAGAGTGTTGGATAAGCGTAGTAGATGAACGTCGCCTGTTTAATCCATTGCCAAAGAGCTTCACTAATCCCACTTAAGCCAATTACAATAAGACTCATCAACAGAGTAATCCCTAGAATCAGCAAAACCTTTTTACCGTCCAATCTAGGCTTTTGAGCACGAATTTTAATTAATTTAATGACAATCAACCCCGTGACTAGCAAGGTGAAAAACGTGAAGATACGAATTCCATGACTTGGGACAATGATAACCTTCTTACCCATTTGAAACGGTAGATATAACTCATCCCAGTTCTGAGGTCCTAGCTTTTCTAACCTTATAGACCTTAGCAAGCGCTGGGAATAGTCCCCAATCTTCTGCATCTCTTCCAGAGAAACACGATCTAAGCGATCTTCTGGTCGATGATAGTATCCAGAAGGGCGTCCAAAAATTCCTAAACCCAGTGCAGGAATTCCTTGATCTAAGAAGGGGCTAAAATCACTCGTCCCCCCTTGAGAACTATCACGGGTCATTATGATGGAATCTCGACTGAGATGGAAAGGGATATTGCTTTCCCCAGCTAAAGCTGTAACCTGCTTAATCAGTTCCGGTGGAGCAGACTTTTTACCAGCCACATCAATTTCTAGAGGGGTTCCAACCATGTCAATATTAAGCATCCAACGCACAGCGGATAAGTCTGCTTGTGAGGTATAGTATTGTGACCCAACCAGCCCGAACTCTTCTGCTCCAAAGAATACAAGCTGATAGGTTTCTTCATGGGGTTCCTTACTTAATACTCTGGCAAGTTCCAGTAAAAGGCCGACTCCGGAGGCATTATCCACTGCTCCAGGGGCATTAAATGTTGCTGAATCATAGTGGGCACCTATGATAATTGTATCTGGACGTGATCCCGGTAATTCGGCAATGATGTTTTGGCTATTGATCAGTTCGACTCGTTGTTCAGGCTGCAAGATTGAAACTTCGCGAACCACAACCTTGCTAAAGGGTTGTTCGCGCACCTTCCAACCATTTTGAGTTAGTACGTAATGAATATATTGAGCAGCCTTCAACTCTGACTTACTTCCCGCAGGTCGAGGCCCAACTTTTTGCACGAGATATTTAACATGCTCATAGGCCATTGTCGCGGAAAAATCCTCAACAGCATCATTGGAAGTTGGAGTAAGCTTGGGTCTAAAACTATTAAATCCGAAAAAAACCATTAGACTTCCCAAAACTATGAACACGATCATGATCGTCTTGGAAACCTTCATAATCTATTACCCCTTCGAAGTTCAAACTCACTTTGCCAATTCTTATGAAAAACTTCTTAGGGTTATTCCTCACAACGGTTTTAACCGCTTGGACATATATGGTATACTGTAATTAATATTTAACTTTGGGAGAAGTAGCGCCATGTCAAAACAGAAATCCTACCTTTCAATCCTAATTCTACTATTGTTTAGTCTGTTGTTCTTAAGCGGTTGTACGATTAAATTACCAAAACTTTTCCCTGAAGAAATTCCAATTTCCAACCTACCCGCTGATGCACTTCTAGTGGATAAAGAGGAGATCTATGAACGAACATTAACTCTCATTCAGTCTGCACAAACGTCAATCTACGTTGAGCAGGCAGAATTTGATGACCCTCGCCTTATTGAGCTTCTCCTTGAAAAATCCAGCTCAGGTATCGATGTCCGCATTCTCTTAGACCAATGGCAAAAGGTAAATCGAGCAACTCTCGATAAATTCAAAAATCAAAATGTTTCTGTCCAGTTTTATCCTGCTCAAAAAGGCCAGTATAACCACACTAAGAACTTAATAGTTGATCAGACCCGAGCTATTGTTTATGGTCCTCACTGGACAGAGTACGGATTTCAGACCCACGATCTTGCTCTCGAGTTATCCGGCAGATCCGCCTGGAAGGCAGCTACCTTGTTCTCCAAAGATTGGGAATTCACCACAACATTCCCTTTAAATGTCCCCAAGACATCCTCCCTACCGGAAGATAATATTATCTTAGCTACGAACGCTAATGTCCGACAACAACTTGCCGATCGAATCTCATCTAGTACAACTTCAATCTGGATTGAAAACACAGAAATTACAGATCCAGATTTAGTACAGGCCCTAATTGATGCTGCTGGTAAAGGATGTGACGTTCGGCTAATCCTTGATCGCGCTGTAACCACTAAGAATCCAGTGACTCTCGAAACCTTAACCGCCGCCCAGGGGGTTCAGATTCGGTATTACCCCAGCGAACCACCACTCGGAATGAGCGTAGGCATTTTTGATAATAAGTCGTTTATCTTAAGCAGTTCAGGTTGGACACGCTATTCATTTCTCGCCAACCATGAATTCTCCACAACCGTCCCTTCCCCTACTGCATCCATTCGATTAGGCGAGATGTTCTTACAGGACTGGGAAAAAAGTTCTGAATAACTACTGTGGCTATTTTCTTGCAAAGGTAAAAGACAGGCTCATGCCTGTCTTTTACCTTTGCAATTATTTTTTGGGATCTGACTCTTGATCAGCTAATTCCTCAAGTCCTTCTAAATGTTGGCAATCTGCGAGGATGCTGGGGATCCATTTTTGTCCTTCTACTTCAAGAATATTTAAGGCCGTATTATGTTGCCAAGGAGTTTTTGCCCACTCATGTACTTCAAAACCCAGTGCTTTGGTAATCAAAAGCTTTAAGGTCAAGCCATGAGTTACTAGACAAACCGTTTCTCCTGAATGAGCTTGAATGATATGTTGCACAAAATTCCAGGCCCTTTCCATGACTCCCGTCATGTTCTCTCCGCCTGGTGTAGTGACTAGATGTGGTTCTGAGTCCCAAATCTTAAAGATATCCGGATAGGTTTCCCGTAACTCTTGCCAAATACACCCCTCCCACTCTCCAAAAGAAAACTCACGAAGTGCAGGATTTAAAGACAATTTGCCAAGACCCAGCTCAAGGCGTATCTCTTCTGCTGTTCCAATCGCTCTTTGGGAATCACTGGAGTAAATATGATCAATCCGCTCGTTCTTAAGCCGAAGAGCTAAGGAACGGGCCTGAAGTATTCCCTTTTCCGTAAGCGGAGAGTCTAGACTTCCTTGAACTCGTCCTTCAATATTCCATAAGGTCTGACCGTGGCGCGTTAATATGATTCGAGTCATCAATACACCCCTTCAATCAAAAGGGTAGGGAATAATCCCTACCCTTCCCCGACTTGCCGTAAGATTCCAGGTTTCTGACCCTGCTCTCGCAGGTGGGTACCTAGTCCCAATTTTCCAACTTCCCTTAATCACTCGGATATTCACACGGATAGGGCCTGTTGTACTAATTTGACATTTAGCTCCCTTGTCACATAATAGGATCAAAACCATGGTAATCAATACGCACAAGCTAGGTTATGTTACTATTATACCACCACTAGACAAAAAAATCTCTAGCAAATCTCGGAAATTATCGTTTCCGCATTTTGTCCTCAATTTCTGCTAATCGATCTTGAAGTAAGGCAATCGCCATTTCTTGATTACGTACTCGCCGCTTTAAGTGATCCACAAGCTGCGTAAGTTCTTCTACATCTTCTGAGATTGCTTCAAGAACTCCACCAGAACGAAGCGTTTCCTCATTGCTGATATCCTCTGGAGCTTGAGTTTTTTCCAAAGGGTTTTCGATTGAATTTTCCGCAGCGCTCAGAGGAGCTAAAAGATAATGAAACTTCGCATATCTAGAATTACGTCCAGGATGAACTTCTATAACTCCATCTTCAGCTAATGCCTGAATTGCTCGTT
Source organism: Peptococcaceae bacterium BRH_c23 (assembly GCA_000961805.1). The sequence continues at coordinate 25,546 of LADV01000123.1, forward strand.
TCAAAGTTACACTTGCGGCACCTGTTTCTCGTTGAATATCTGAATATGCTAATTCGAAATCCTTACCTTGATACATACTAGAAATCTTCTCGAAAAATTCGACAAATTTCCGATGGGTTTTTTCCTTTAATCTCAATGCTAGTCCATCCTTCCCAATATTAATTAAATAATTCTTAAGAATAATTAATATTATATCAAATTTACGAATAAATGCTATACTGAATATTGGTAATAGTTAAACTTTAATTCGAAAGTAGGGTTTAATTCATTTATCCCCATAAAGTTTTTGAATTACTTCATCTGACAAGCCAAAGGTATGTTCATCTGCTGGAAAGAGACTAAATTTAACTTCCTCGTGATATTTATGAATGGATTGAACTGCTTCTTGTCCTAGTTGAGCAAATTGCTTAACAAATTTTGGTTTAAAGCGTTCAAAGAGTCCCAGTAAATCGTGAAATACCAAAACTTGACCATCACAATCCAGCCCTGCCCCAATTCCAATCGTAGGAATTTTCAATCCTGTGGATATTTGGGCAGCTACTTGTCTTGGTATGGCCTCGAGAACCAGTAAGAATACCCCAGCCTGTTCTAGTGCCTGACTGTCCTTAACCAACTGTACAGCACTCTCAAGGTCTCGACCCTGAACCTTAAACCCGCCCAATTGGTTTGCCGTTTGGGGGGTAAGGCCAATATGTCCTACAACAGGAATTCCTGCACGAGTTAAGCTTTCAACGATCGGAACAAGGTTTAAGCCTCCTTCGAGTTTTATTGCGTCCGCTCCCCCTTCCTTAATCAGTCTCCCAGCATTGATTATGGCAAGATCGAGTGTCGCATAGCTCATAAACGGCATATCAGCAATGACAAACGTTTTTGCAGCACCCCTGCGGACGGCTTTTGTATGGTGGAGCATGTCTTCCATAGTTACTGGAACAGTGGAATCATAGCCTAAAACTACCATCCCTAAAGAATCCCCGACTAAGATTGTGTCGACGCCTGCATCTTCTACTAACTTGGCTGAAGGATAATCATAGGCTGTTAACATACTGATTTTTTCACCAGCTTGTTTCATTTTTTCAAAATCAGGAATAGTCTTTTTCATTGTCCATTTTACCTCCCTTGTTAAAGTTCATACTTTCGCTCTACATTTTTAATACTCTTTTATACTGTCAATTAGTCATACTCCTTCAAGTTTAGGCATAGGTAGATATCAGTCAAAGGAGGGATAACCATGTCAAAATCCTTTCATTTAAGCTTAATTCTAAAAGGAATTCTCTGGGCGGCGATCTTAGCATTGTTATTGTCTCTGTTCTTTGGTGTCCTACTCTCTTACACATCACTCCCTGAATCAGAACTGTCGCTCAACATTATCTTTGGAACCAGCATTTTTGTCGCTGCCTTTGTCACAGCACACCAAGCGGGCACAAAGGGTCTCTACTATGGATTGAGTGTAGGTCTCGGATTCATCCTTCTGGTCTTGGTCTTATCCGCTGTTTTTTTGTCTGGTACCCCATCCTGGTTAAAGATGGCAGAGAAATCCATCATAGCCTTAGTTGCTGGCGGAATAGGTGGAATAGCGGGAGTCCTTTTTCCTCAATCTTAGCAGCAATTTTAAAGCAGCCTCTTTTTAGAAGAAAGGGAAATCTCATAGTGAGATTTCCCTTTCTTCTAAATTTGAACGTTTTTAATAATTTCTATCTTTACTGCCAAATTCCTGCTTACTTGACGCTGGAATTAAATAAATATTCAAAATGCTTCACATTTCATCTCCAAGGTTATACAATACCGTCAAAGTTACTTTAGGAGGATTAATCTATGTGCATTGAAAAGACACCTTGGGAGCAAGTTATTGAGTTTCATGGTCATACTTGCCCAGAAATTGCCTTAGGTTTTCGGGTAGCCCAAATTGCCAGGCGTGAACTAGAAATTAGCCCTTCAGCCAATTCTGAACTTATCGTCACAGCTTATACCCATTCCTGTGCTGTCGATGCTTTCCAAGTCTTAAATCACACAACCTACGGCCGTGGGAATTTATTTGTTCATGAAAAGAAGCAACATGTTTATGATTTTCACTACTCAGGGATAGCTGAAGGCTTGCAAATCTCCATACGCTCTGAAGTACTTGAACACCTCTCGGTAGCTACCGAACAATTGTCTCCACGTGAGAAGCAAAATGCTTTAATAGAAACCCTAAAATTTATCTTAGGGATAGAAGAGCTCCTTTTCTGTACAATTCAGAAACTCTAACTCCCGGTTAAACCACCCCACGTTGACGATCTCTCCAAAATCTCCAGACGAGAAGGATAAGGGAAACCCCTACGAATGCCATACTACTCCATTGGGCGGCTGTCCAGTCGAATAGAAATCGTGGGCTATCCCCTCTGAGGCTCTCTAAAAAGAACCTTGATAAGTTATATAAGACCATATATAACAAAAAGATCATACCTGACGGCCATTTTCTTAATTTCAGAATGACAAGGAGAGCAAAAATTATCACATCCACTTGCCCTTCCCATACTTCGGCTGGCCACAACGGTTGGTCCCCAAACTTATCTCGGGCAATTGTCCCTTCGGGATATAGAATTCCAAAATCCCCTCCTGTCGGCCCTCCAAAAGCATCCCCATTCATCAGGTTGGCATTCCTGCCGACCGATTGAGCCAACACAAGCCCCGGAGCAGCCAAATCAGCAAGTTCCCAAAATGGTAACTTCTTATACCAAACGTAAATTGCCGCCGCTAAAAGAGCTCCTATTACACCTCCTTGGATGGAAAGTCCACCATGCCAAATCGCAATAATTTCACCAGGGTATTGACGATAAAATGCCCAGTCGAAAAAAAACACTTGCCAAAAACGAGCACCCAAGATGCCGGAAATTAGTAATATGGGCGCTAAATCCATGAAAACGTCCATATATTGCGGTCGACCCTCTGCTTTAGCGAAGTACAGTGTAACACCTACTCCAAGAATAAATGCTAATGCAAAAAGGGTACCATAAGCTCTAATCGGAAAATCTCCCACAAAAAACCAGTATTGATGCATAGTGCCCTCCTTTGATTGAAAAACCCGTCTTCACAAATTATTCTTACCCATTGACTATCTCTGCAATAAATGAGCATCATCATTATATCTTGTATGCTAGAAGAGCTCAAGCGCACATCTAGCTTAACCTAGTGCCCGAGACCACTAACCGTCGATTGGTGGCTCATATTACAGCTTTAGAACTTCTTTTCTGAAGACTACGTGCTTCAGTGAACTAAATAATTATAAAAACAGACTCGATACTTCATCGAATCTGTTTAAACTTTCAACTATTTAGTTTTGCGTAAAAAGGATCAAATTTATTGGAATTGGGTATCGCTGCATCTCGCTGTGCTTTTCCGGTAGGTTTTTGAACTCTTTGAAAATAGTCGGAATGCTTCTTCTTAGCTGATCCCGCATCGGAGTATAATGTAACAAATAAGGCAGCAAATGCAATTAGTACTACAAACCACTGAAATAACATAACTAAACACCTCCATCCTTTATTTTATGACCTTCTGGGCAATTGTCAAGTCTTTTAATTAAAAGTCGCAGTTAAGCGGTCACCAGGATGTAAAACCGTCGTAAATTCAGCGGGTTGACCATTGACACTGATTTTTAAGGAGCCTGAAATCTTCTCTTCAGGAAACTTAACATAGGGTAACAAATCCGAAAGAATCGGCATGCGCTTGAATCCCTCTACTTTAAGATCCATACCATCCGTAAGGGGTTCGTCCATGGTAACAGTCTTGCCATGAAACGAAATAACAGTCTCTTGGGGAGGATACTCAATATCTATTCCATTAACTTTAAAGGGCATGGACTTGGGACAGAGTTGTAACTCGCCAACTGTAATCTGCTTTGTGTAAACCTCTATAGAATCCCCCTCTTGGATTATACAGTTCCGCCCTACTTCACAGTCATTGACTAAAATCGTACGGTTTAAGTTAAGAACAAGGGGTTCTCCATTGATCCGAATCTCTATAGCTACTTTTTTACCAAGTTCAAAACCTTTTTCTTGCAGGAGATTGTCTAAATTATCATTTGGAAGGTAGGTGATTTTATATCCGTCCAGTATGGGATCTTTTTCATTCATCGGTTGTTGGTTTACGAAAACCTGCGGAACAAATTTTTCACGCTGACCATTCCAAGAAATCCAGCTAGCCTTTTGAGGAGGCAATACATCCTCAAGATATGCTTTAGCATCGATCCCCTGTTCTCCTGGGGTAAAGGAAATTTCGTCTCCAGCCTTTAATGACTGATCTAATTTCCCCGGCTTGTCATTTACCCTTAATTGGGCTGGACTTCCCATAGTCCCCTTAATGACCCGCATCTCACTGTTCCATTCAAAGGTTAAGGCCGCTCCTGGCTTTCCAAAAAAAGTACGAGGCTGGATGCCAGCAGCGAGTAAGGCTTCCGCAACCGTGGTTAATTGTAATTCGAAAATTGGTACAGGCTTATTGTTGACTAAAACGGTATAATACTGAAGCCCGTTTCCTTCAAGAGCAGCTATGCCAATTCCAATCGGGGTGATGCTTTCCGGTCCCTTGACACTTTTCTCCCCAAAAATCTCCCCTAACCTTTCTCTGATTTGAAGACCGACGCGATTTTTGGGGATTTCAAGGGTCTCTGCCAAAACCTCAGTAAGACTAGGCGTTAAACTGCCACCGCCAATCAGAATAATGGCTTGTGGAACGTCATGATTGAGATTCAGAATCTCTCTTGAAATACTCTCAGCTAAGGTTTTAACCACAGGTAGGATTATCTTTAAGACTTCTTCCTTATTTACAACGACTTTTGCACCAAGAAAATCTTTAAATTTTAATTGCTCTTTGGTATTTAATTCTCGTTTTACTTTTTCTCCAACCTTAAAATCGAGCAAATAATGCCCACAGATCGTTTCTGTGACTTCATCTCCTGCCATAGGGACCATCCCATAAGCAAAAAAAGATCCATTTCTAGTCAAAGCAATATCTGCTGTTCCAGCCCCAACATCCACCAAAGCCAGATTAAGACGCCTCATATTAGCGGGTATTGCTGCTTGGCCTGCGGCAATCGGTTCTAGGGTCAAACTTGTCATTTCTAAACCTACTCGACCTAAGACAGCTACCAAACCATCGACGACTGTTCGGGGTAAGAAGGTCGCAATCACAGACACCTTGGCAGTTTTTCCGCGTTGCCCGATCAAATTAGATATTTCTTCTCCCTCATTCCAGCGGGCAATGGGATTATATCCAACACAGAGGTAGCTATGAGCCTCATCTGCACTGGATGATTCAAGTTGGTGTAACGCTTGATGAACCGCCTCCATCTCTAGGGCCAGTACACTCTCTCGTTCCCAACGGACAGGAAGCACTTCTTTATGTTCAGCAACAGCCACTTCTGTTCTCAGCGCACGGCCCGCAGCAGCCACAGCAACCTGTTTTAAGGGTCTCTCTAACTTCTTTTCCAAGCTCTCTTTAACCTTGACGACCGCCCGAGCGACTTCGTCCACATCATGAACTTGTCCATCATACATAGCCCTTTGTCGATGCTCAGTTTGGGCACTGGCCAAAATCTCATAACCTTGTCCTACACCCTTGGTCATCACAAGCCCCATCACCATGCGGGTACCAATATCCAATGCAAAAATAGGTTCCACTTATTTCACCTCTCTTTGTCTAAATTCGACTCTTTCGAGACAAAATCCTTTAGTTATAAAACAAAACTCCGAATATGTTCTCACTCTCACAATCTGTGCCGCCTAATTCAATTTAAGGTATAATTAGTTTGTTTGCATAACCTAAAGCAATTATACCTTAAAGGGGGTCTATGGACTCAACTTTTTATGTCTTAAATAAAAGGTCTCCTCCTAGAGAAAGTTCATTTCAATGAGAGGAGACCTTTTGTATACAATTACCTTTTTCCCCTTACCTATAACAACAGAAGTATTCTTCTTTAAAGCTATTGGCTTAAAAAGATTTTATCATTTCCAAAGGCCAAAGGGTTATTTGCGGGATGTAAGTAATAATAATTAGGACCACAATCATAGCTAGCAAGAATGGCCACAACCGCTTAATGATAAGATCCATTCGAGTACCTGCAATATTTGCTGCTACATATAAGTTAATTCCTACAGGCGGTGTAACAAGACCAATCCCTAAATTGACAATCATTAAGACCCCGAAATGAACGGGGTCAATTCCTAAGGCCATGATAATTGGCACAAGAATTGGCGTAAGGATAATAATGGCTGCCGCTGTCTCCATCACCATACCCACTAAGAGAAGAAAAACGTTGACAATTGCCAGAATGACTAGAGGATTACGGGAGATCCCTAAGAGCCAAACAGCAATATCTTGTGGAATCTGCTCCCGGGTAAGCACTAAAGCAAAAAGTGCAGCGCAGCCAATAATAAACATGATGATGGCTGTGGTAATAACACTTGACGCAAGACTCTCCTGGAGTTTTTTCCAAGTAAGTTCCCGATAGACGAAACTACCAACAATATACCCATAGACAACTGCTACCACTGCGGCTTCCGTAGGTGTAAAAATACTACCATAAATTCCACCTAGAATAATTACTGGCATTAACAAACCCCATAAAGAGTCTTTAAATGCCGATAGGATTTCTTTGGGAGTAGCGGGTTCTTCTTTGCCATACCCTTCTTTACGGGAAATCACATAACCTACAATGATAAGAGCAATCCCAATGAGGATACCGGGTCCAAATCCACCAAGGAACAGATCACCGATGGACACATTGCCACTTATCCCATATAAGACCAGAGGTATACTCGGTGGAATAACAATTCCGATAGCCCCGGAACATGCTTGTACACTCGCTGAAAATTCTCTATTATATCCTTTTTTGACCATGGATGGGATGAGAATTGTACCTAAAGCAGCTGTGGCAGCTGCACCAGATCCGGAAATAGCAGCAAAAAAGATACCTGCCAGAATGGACACGATCGTTAATCCTCCGTGCATCCTGCCCACTAATGTACTGGCGAAATCTATCAAGCGCCTGGAAATTCCACCGACGGCCATAAGATTACCCGCCAAAATAAAGAACGGAATAGCCATTAAAGGAAATGAGTCCATAGCCCCAAACATCCTTTGGGGAACAATCAGTAAATTCATATTGCCGACAAAAAATAAAGCCGAAGCAGCTCCCAACCCGAGACTTACAGCAATAGGGGCACCAATTAACATGAGTACTAAGGTAATCAAAAATAAAACAATACTCATATCAACTTCCCCCTTTTAATAATTTTTTCAATTTCGGCAAAAGAACTAATCAGTAATAAGACACCACTAATTGGAATAATGAGGTATACATACCCGATGGGTAGTCCCATAGCTGGAGTTAATTGACCAAACGACCGAACTGCAAATTGACTGCCGAAATAAATTAGCAAACTGTAAAACACACTGCTAACTAGCAGGGCAATAACCTGGACAACTTGTCTAGTCCGCCCTGGTAAAAAGCCTGCAAAGATCTCAATCATAGGATGGGCTTTTTTTTCTATGGCTAAGCTTGCTCCCAAGAAAGTAATCCAGATCATCAAATATCTAGCAAGTTCTTCAGACCAAGCTAGGGGATGTTCCAGTAGGAAGCGGGAAATAACCTGAGCGAAAACCGCTAAGGTCATAATTATCAGGAGTAAATTAGTAAATCGACCTATAACTTTATTAACATTATGCACGACCGTACTCAGCATATGGTTCCCCCTTCTGAAATATTGTAAGAGGAAGTAGGAAACCTCTACTCCCCCTTACAGAATTTCTATTTTGTGTCAAGAATTTGCTTGATGATATCTTCACCAATCTCTTTTGAATATTTTTCATAGACAGGTTTTACCTTCTCACGGAACGCTGTGGAATCAGGTGTTGTGATAACCGTACCAAATTTCTTCATATCGGCTATGTACTTTTCATCAGCCTCTTTTAACATTTGTCTCTCAACTTTAGCGTTGCTCTTAGACAGTTCTTTAAAAGTCACCTTGATATCATCAGGGAAACTATCCCAAACCTTTTTACTAATGACTAAAACCATCGGTGAGTAGTTATGATTGGTCAGTGCTACGTATTTCTGCACCTCGTACAAACGGGAGGTACTAATAATAGCTAAAGGATTCTCCTGTCCGTCGATGGTTCCCTGCTGGAGGGCAGTAAATACTTCTGCAAAAGCCATTGGAGTCGGTAAAGCGCCAAGTGACTTCCAGGCATCCATGTGAATCGGGTTCTCCATAGTTCTGATTTTCAAGCCTTGAATATCTTCTGGTTTTTCGATAGGTCTCTTAGAATTCGTCAAATTACGAAATCCGTTTTCCCAGAAGGATAAACCGACTAAGCCCTGACTGGACATTCCGTCTAAAAGCTTTTCACCAATAGGTCCGTCCAATACTTTAATTGCTTGCTCCCTGTCTTTAAATAAGAAGGGCAAATCAAATATTTTCATTTTAGGATCAAAATTCCCAGCTACAGCCGTTGTTGATAAGACCATATCCATAGTTCCAAGTTTAGCACCTTCAAGCATTTCCCTTTCACCGCCTACGGTAGCTTCAGGGAAGACAGCGATTTTTACACGGCCATTGGTTTTTTCTTCAATCTGTTTACCCATGTTAATTAATTCAGTGTTCATCGGATGACTGGCAGCGGCAACATGTCCAGCTTTAAGTTCCCATTTTTGCTCACTAGTGGCAGCCTTGTCGGAACTTTTAGCACCGCAACCGGCCACCGCCAATAAACCCAGCGTTAACAATCCAATTAAACTAATACTAATAAATTTTGACTTTTTCATTATTTTCCTCCTCCATAATTTAAGAAGATTTTTTAATTTCATACCCGCTTCTTCACCTTATCTCTATTTTGGGTACCCCTCCCTCTTTTAGATACGATTTTTCTAATACTTCGATAGGATGTAACACCTCTATAGTCAAACCATGCCTTTTTATGCCGTGCTCCAATTGAATGCGACAGGCCGGGCAGGAGGTGGCCAGAACGGAAGCCCCTGTTTGTTTAACATTTTCGATTTTCCGATCAAGTATTTTCATCGAAATATCATAGTGGAAAATATTAAATGTACCTCCACCGCCGCAACAGCGATCAGCTTCAGCCATTTCCTTAAAGTTTACCCCTGCCGACTCCAGAACCTTGCGGGGAGCCTCCCTCACATTTTGATAGCGGACTAAATGACAAGGATCATGATAAGTCACCGTTGTTTCTGCACATTCGCTTACTGAGGGCAACTTGTCAGATAAAAACTGATTTATATCCATTACCTTACTGACAAAGCTTAAGGCTTCAGCCTCTTCACTCTTCCCTTGGAATAGTTCACCATAAGACTGCATTGTGGATCCGCAAGTAGCACAATCGGTCAAAATGACATCCACCCCGGTAGCTGAGAAGGCTTCTATATTCTGCCAAGCAAGTTTGCGGGCGTTTTCCACATCTCCATAATTATCATGAGCTGCCCCGCAGCAAACAACCTTAGTCGGAATGACAACTTCATAGTCCAGCTTTTCCAAAATATTAATAGCTGCCCTAAGCACCTGCGGGTAAACATTATTATCCATACAACTTAAGAAAAATCCTACTTTTTTATCGCTCTTCTTAAGTTCAATTCCTTTCAAGAGTTCTCGAAAAGTATTCTTAGGCAATTGAGGCAAGATATCTTCCTTAGTCTTTAACGTTTTGGGCAGCAAACGATTTACTCCAGTCCTTCGAGCCAGTTTTAAAGAATCTAAAACCAGCGTAAAGTGTTTTGGTTTGACCAGCACATTTTTTAACAGAATATGACGTACCAATGGTTGCCCCTTTTTAATGGCGAAATGGGCCCTTGCTGCTCTAATGATCTTATCCGTAGGTACCTGAGGTGGGCAGCTAACAACACAAGCACGACAACCCAGACATAAATCCAGATAATCCCTCATTTTCGGAGTTAGGTCTAGATTCCCGGCTAAGTGTTCGCGCACTAACCTTAACCTTCCCCTGGCTACCGACATTTCCCGCTTTTCTACACTAAAAATCGGGCAAACAGCAGTACATGAACCACAGCGAATACAACGATATAATTCTTCGGTAAATTCATGTAAAGGTTTCATTCTACTGCCTCCGCAGGTAAGACCTTGTTGGAATTCATGATGTTTCGGGGATCCAAGGCATGCTTTATTTTGCGCATGACATCTATTCCTGTTTCACCCAGTTCCCACTCCATGAATTTGACCTTATCCAGCCCAATCCCATGTTCCCCGCTCAAAGTACCACCCAACTCTAAAGCAGCTTTAAACATTTCATCGATCGCTAGTTTAACACGCTTAATTTCATCGTGATTGTTCTCATCTGTGAGAATTATGGGATGCATGTTCCCATCACCGGCATGCCCTAAAATGGGAATTTTAAGTTGATACTTGGCCGCTAAATCTGTAATAGTCTTGACTATGTCCGGAATCTTACTGCGTGGTACAGTGACATCTTCCACGTAAAGAGTTGGGGCACTTTTAGCCATCGAGGAAAAAGCAGCTTTACGACCCGCCCAGATTTGATTGGACTCTGCCTCCGTGGTTGCTATTCTGATTTCACGTGCACCAAACTGTCGGCACACTTCTTCTACTTGTTTAATTTGTACCGGAACATCTCTTTCGCTGCCATCGACTTCAATCAAGATGGCGGCTGCAGCATCTACCGGCAAGCCGCAGGGTACATAGGCTTCAATCAAACGCATTGCTTCTCGGTCCATGAACTCTAAGGTGGTGGGAATAATTTTAGCGGCAATGACCCCTGAAACTGTCCGTGCTGCATCTAACAAATCATCGAATACTGCAAGCATTGTTCGTTTACTCTCGGGCAATGGTATGAGACGTAAAATAAGTTCGGTAAAAATCCCCAAAGTCCCTTCGGAACCGACAAACAGTTTAGTTAAATCATACCCAGTGACATTTTTTACGGTTTTGCCGCCCATTTTTAAGATTCTACCATCCGCTAGGACCATTTTAAAACCTAACACATAGTCGCGAGTTACCCCATATTTAAATCCACGAGGACCACCGGCATTTGTCGCTACATTTCCTCCCAACATCGACATACTCGAGGCCTGAGGATCAGGTGGATAGAATAAACCTAAAGCTTCTACCTGACGCTGGAAATCAGCAGTAATAACCCCAGCTTGGACTACTGCGCAAAGGTTAGCTGTATCTATTTCAATAATCCTGTCAAAACGGTGCATTGCCAAGACAATACCACCTTTGATAGGTATCGAGTTCCCACAAATATTAGACCCGCCACCTCTAGGAGTTATCGGTATACCAGCTTGGTTTGCCAGCATTACAACTTGGGAAATCTCCTCAATAGTGCCGGGTATGACCACGGCTTCAGGAATCTGATGGTTAGGCGTCGGATCATAAGAATAGCAAATAATATCTTCTTTGTCTGTTAACACGTTTTCTCGACCTACACATTGCTGTAAAGAATGAACAAAACTTTTTTCTAACAACGATAATCCTCCTACCTTTACTGTTCTAAAAACAGTAAATAATTTTGGCTGAATGACTAAAACTCTCTTAAAATAGTTGTTTGGTTGGACCATTTGTTCATCTAACTTATGAACAAATTTCGTAGCGGTCCAACCCAATTAATAGTTATTCGCGATTTTCGACAAGACTCCTTCTTCTATTTTACAAAACAGATAAAAAAATATCGTTGTTATACATCACTTTAGTCCTTTTTCGTTGTCATAACGTTTAAAGCATGATAAAATTTCATTAGACCAGCTAATAAAAGTCAAGAGTTTGTCTGATTATTTCTTTTAATTTTCGGTTTGTAAAATACGGCATAACAAACTAAGCCATTGAAAAATCCGAACAATGACCTAAACGTTAATTTTTGGGAAGCCCACCTAGAGAAACGGGACGCTCGGCGCTAGCCAAGCAAACTCTCTTTCAATTTGGGGTAACTCTCTGGAGTAAAAGAGACTTTGCAGTCTTCAAGCGTTTGGGTGTAGTGCACGTGTCAATAGGATGATGGCGAGCATATCCTCGGTCTAACGCCCTCCGGTATCCCTCGCATCACCTTTGACACGATCCGAATGGCTCTGTCGTATCCAAACTATTCCTTTAAGCAGCTGCTGGTTGAGGCTTTGTTGTCCTCCAAGTTTGATGATCTTCAGGTCGTTTAATCACAAAGGGCTTTTGGTCACGAAGAACAGCAAATATGTAGTGAAGAAGTTTGTGCAT
>LADV01000108.1 GCA_000961805.1 Peptococcaceae bacterium BRH_c23
TACCCTGCTTACCGCAGGTGCGTCAATGGGCCTGCTTATACCCAATCCTTTTTATATTGGGGATACCCATTGATACCGGGGTTAATTCCGGCAGCGCCTCAAGCCACAGACCCGGATTCAGCCCATAGGCTTTACCATATATGGCCTGACTCGCCAGGCTACTCGACAGCAATTGCAGTCTAATCCTGACTTTACCGACATGCTGTTGTCCCCCAGAGGCTTTCGCATAAAGTTAGTCGGTTGTCTTACATCGCAATGCAGGAGCGATGATTTCTAGGAAATATATATGAAGCGCACAACGTGCGCACAGAAGGAGAAGTGATGTTATGAGCCAAGAAGCAGTAGTTGACCGGGAATTGGGGAATGGAAACATCAAATCATTGCTTTTAAAATATTCTATAGCTGCATTGATTGGTCAGGGTCTGCAGATGTGTCAGATAACAGGAGATGGATTTTTTGTAGGTAATGGTATAGGTGAAATAGGTTTAGCCACGATTAGTATTATTTATCCATTGTTGGTTTTTGCACTTGCTACAGGATCATTAATCGGTATTGGAGCCACTTCCCTTGCAGCAATTCACCTTGGAAAAGGAGAATTGGAAAAAGCAAGATCCTATTTTGGCCAGAGTATTTGGTATGCGCTAATACTCTCATTAGTAATCATGATTTTAGGGTTAACGAACGTAGAGAGTATTGTGACGTTTTTTGGAGCATCAGGAGACGTTATTCAGAGTGCAAGCGCATATGCTTCGGTCTTTTTCTATGGTTTCCCCTTCGTCGTTGTTGGGTGCGTATTTTACTTTTTCGTTCGACTGGATGAACAACCATTTATAGGCACACTCGCATTAACGGTACCTGCAGTTGTTGCAATTATTGTGGAGTATATCTTGATATTCAAGTTGGATATGGGGATTGCCAGCTCTGCTATTAGTTTTAACCTTTGTGTAGGTTCATGGAGTTTAATAGGATTATATTTTTTGATTAGCCGTAAAACTGTGTTTAAAATGAAACTTAGCGATTTCATGCTGGATTTTCGGAAAATCAAAGAAATTAACAAAACAGGCTTTGCAGCGTTTATCGTCCAGGCTGCGTTTTGTGTAGTAGCTATAGTTATCAATAATCTCTTGGGTAAATATGGTGAACCAATGGATATAGCATCTTTCGGGATTATCAATGCATATTTATTGTATATTTTCTCCATTTTCGTAACACTGGGCTTTACTTTAGGACTTCAGCCAATCGTAAGTTTCAACTATGGAGCAGGGCAGTTTGCTCGCGTTAGAGAAGCGCTGACAGTTAGCATAAAACAAACAGTTGGCACCATGGCTGTATTAACGGTACTATTATTTGCTTTTCAACATCAAGTTGTAAGCTTTTTTGTTGGAGATGCGCCGGATTTGATCGCGGCAACAGAAGCAAACATGAAAATCTACCTGCTTCTGTTCGCACTGGGCGGAATTTCTTTTCTTGTTTCAGGTTATTTTCAAGCTATCGAACACAATGGCAAGGCAATATTAAATGGATGCACCAGAAACGTTATTTTTGTAATTCCTTTACTACTTATACTACCCAAATATATAGGAGTAAAGGGAATCTGGGCAGCTCAACCAATAGCTGATTTACTTGCTTTTGCAGTCGCAATGTTTCTAGTTTATAAAGAAATTAATAGGTTAAAACAATTAGAGAACGAATAGAGCCTGTAAATTAGTAATAAATACTTTTGAGTATCACCCAAAATTGATTCCACCGATAATGAGAAAAATGGAACCATCAAATGGCCTCAGCGCTTGCGCTACAAGCGAATTGGGCTGAGGTCATGTTTGTTTTTACGCTATGCAGTCTAAACTCATTATAGTCATTTCTCCATACTTCAATCTTCTCTTTGGTATCTTCTAAACAAAGCCCATTGCCGCAATTAACAGTCATATCACGTATGAGATGTATCTCAAGATGGACTCTAAGGGGAATTTCAAGATCAATAACCAAGCCGTTAAAGCATGGAATGTCTGGATGGGAAATATCTGATCCATATTTAAGGGATAACCTCTAGGACAAGGAGAAAAAAGATGAGTGATGTACAAAAATTGAGGCAGGAACTTGAGCAATTACTGAGGGAGGTGAAAAGGCTAGTTCATAGCAGTGAATGGCACATTACAAATGAAAATCACTCGAAGATGTGGAATGAAATGGTGTCCAAGGCGGTACAATTACATAAAATTGTACAACCCAAACATCACAAAAATATGATAGAAAAACGTCGTTATTCACCTGATTACCCGGGGTTTTACAACCATATTCATCCTATCGAAGAATTGCTAAAATACATGGACGATCCTACATCAAATGATGATCCCGTAGACAAGACTATTTGTGACAAGTCAGAATAAGGCCGAAGAACAAGGTTTAACGCATGAACAGGTTCAGGAAGCACTGAATATGCTGGCGGAATGGGGAAGGATTTAGCCCGTTACGTATGCGATTGGAGGCTTTGAATGAATTGCGAAACCATTAAGAGGTTATGTAATAAGTACACTAATCTGTCTCAAACTGATGTTGAGACTTTAGAAGCAATGGCTTTACAAATCCCATGTACAGCCGAACTGACAGGGACTGATATCTTTATTGATGCGCCGTTGAAAGACGGGGTGGATGCTGTTGTGGTAGCATGGGCTTGCCCTAAAAACCGGTCACTATATGGTCATAGCGTTGTTGGAGAATTAGCCTATGCTGCCAGCGAACCGGCAGTTTGTCGGACAATTCAAACTGGTGGGATGAGTCGGAATGTGCGAGGGGTTAGCCAAGAAGGGATTCCCATTGAGCAGACGGTTATCGCGATTCGTAACGCTGTTGATAATGTGATTGGTACTCTGATCATGGAAAGGGATATTTCCGAAGAGATACGGCAAGAAGAGCAAGTGGAATTTTTGACTCAAACGGCCGAACGTTTGAGTAACACCTTGATGTATTTGTCAACGACTGGGTCACAGTTTGAAGAGTGGGTTGGAAACGGACTGTTTGTTTTAAATAAAAACACTGAAATAACGTATGTCAATAAAAGGGCAAGACAGATATATCAAGATGTTCATGGATTTGAAGCGTCTGGAAGTGATTTTCACCTCAACATGTTCAATTGTGCTAGCTTAGATGAGCTTCTGATTAACCTTAAAAACCCCGTCGAATTTTGTATTCTGGGCAAAAATTATTTTTTCCAGGCGTATCCTTTGGTGACTTGCGGAGAATTAAGCGGCTGTGTCATATCCTTTCGAGATATTACAGACCTTCGAAAAAAAGAGCAGGAACTTAGTGCGCAAAATACCGTTATTCGAGAAATCCACCACCGTGTCAAGAATAATCTACAAAATATTGCGGCTTTACTTCGTCTTCAAATGCGACGGTCAAATTTAGACATTGTAAAAGCGGAGTTTACGGCAAGCATAAACCGAATCATATCTATCGCGATGGTGCATGATGTGTTTGCCTGTCAAAATTCTGATTTAGTTGATTTGAGAGAACTCTGCCAACGTATCCTTAAGGGTTTGTTAGAAAGCTTCGCGCTGCCAGAGCAGAGCATTGAGACCTATGTTGAAGGAGAACAGCTTACCTTGCTAAGTTCGCAAGCGGTTCCTTTGGCCATAGTCATTAACGAACTCCTAACGAACAGTTTTAAACATGGGGTTCGTTTCTTAGAAAAAGGTGTAATCACCCTGTTTATATTAGAGACGAAGGGGAAAATACAACTTTCTGTGAGGGACAACGGACCGGAACCACTTGTGCCCTTTGATCAAGTACAACAATGGCGTTTGGGTTTACAAATCGTAGACTCATTAATTAGAGAACAATTGGGCGGCGAGTTCCGAATGGAACGTATAGACGGAATGACGATTGTAACGGTAAGCTTTCCAATATATAATTCGGAGGAAGAGTCATGAGCGTACTATCCATCTTAATTGCGGACGACGAGGCCTTAACTCGTCTGGATATTAAAGAAATGCTTGAAGGGGCTGGGCATATTGTTTGCGGTGAAGCAAACAATGGCGCTAAAGCCGTAGAATTGGCTAAATCTCTCTCTCCAGATCTGGCGATTCTAGATGTGATGATGCCTGGGATAGATGGCTTGGACGCGGCAAACATCTTACATTCCATGAACATACCTGTGTTATTACTGACAGCCTATAATCAGCCTAAGTTTATTAACCGGGCAGAGAAAGTTAGTGTGTACGGGTATCTTGTCAAGCCTATTACAGAACGAGATCTATTACCGGCTATCCAAATAGCCTATGCACGTTGGAGAGAAATGCAAAATGTTCGTGAGAAATTGGAAAATACCCAGCTGGAATTACAAAGTCGAAAAATGATTGCCCGAGCCCGTGCTATCCTCGCACAACGTGATGGAGTGAGTGATTATGAAGCGCATCAATTGCTTATTCATAGGGCTATGGATCTTCGCATTACGGTCGTAAAACTGGCAAACAGACTAGTGAATGAGGCAGCACTTTGAAAGTTTGAGGTAATATAGAATATAATTAAAAATTCAAAGGAATAATGAAATTAATATCAAATTATATTTTATAGAGTTCAGACCTACCTCTCCCTGTACGAGAGGTCTGTTATCACAAAGGAATAGTGGGCAATAAGGCCCTTTATCACATCCCGGGTTACTGGGATGTGATAAAGAGCCTTAATTTTTTTGTCGGTTGAAAGGAGGGCAGTAGTTTATAGAAGTTGATCCTTTAACACACCACTTAAATCATATCTCCTCTCCGGGTCAGACGATCATGAATCATTGTTATCCAAACGACTCCATAGCGCAAAGCGGAGACGAAGTGCTCGTGATTCAAAGGTGCCTCCGGGCTATGGTGAAATGTGTCGAACGGGTCATCTTTCATGAACCTTTACTCTCACAGGACAGGCCCCTTGCGAAATGTTCCGGCAGTTTATCCGGAAGTCGAAGAGTCGGGAGCGTTTTCTTGGCTTAAATCCGCGGAGAATAATGACGACTCCCTCTATCGTACAGTGGCACTAGTTGTTCCAGTTATTGTTAAAACCTTAGTCTTTGCTCGTTAAAAATTTCATTTATATCGAAAGGATGTGAAATCGTGAATCTAAAGACGCGCCTTTTTGGCCAAACGTTTACCTTTAAAGATGTGAAAGAGGTATTGTCCAAAGCAAATGAGATCAAATCTGGAGACATTCTCGCCGGAATTGCGGCTGAGAATGCCGCAGAGCGGATCGCTGCAAAACGAGTCTTGTCGGAACTAACTTTGGAAGATTTACGGCTGAACCCGGTTATACCGCTTGAGGAGGACGAAGTATCCCGTATTATTGATGCTGATGTTAATGAACCCATCTATCATACGATTAAAAACTGGAGTGTTGCAGAGTTCCGGGAGTATATTCTCACCACTGAAACGACTGGCTCCCATCTTCGGCGTCTCAGCCGTGGTCTCACCTCGGAAATGGTTGCAGCTGTCGCGAAACTTATGAGCAATCTTGACTTGATCTTAGGTGCTGCCAAAATTCAAAACCTTGCCCACTGTAACACGACAATCGGTAAAACAGGGTGCTTGGCTTCCAGGCTTCAACCGAATCATCCAACGGATGGAGTAGATGGGATTCTAACCAGCCTGCGTGAGGGGCTTTCCTACGGTGTTGGAGATGCAGTCTTTGGACTGAACCCTGTTGACGATTCCATGCCAGCGACCATTCGCAGTCTGGAAACCCTCTATCAATTTGTTGAGGAGTGGAAGGTGCCCACCCAAATTTGCGTTTTGGCCCATATCTCGACTCAAATTAAAGCTCTAAGAAAAGGGGCACCGGTCCATCTGTTATTTCAATCCATCGCAGGATCTCAAACAGGTAATGAGGCGTTTGGAGTTAGCAAAGAGATGCTTGATGAAGCTTATACCCTAGGTTTAAAAGAGGGTCGGGCGACAGGTCCTAATATCATGTATTTTGAAACGGGACAAGGCTCGGAACTTTCATCTGAGGCTCACCATGGTGCAGACCAAGTTACCTTAGAAGCACGTTGTTACGGGTTAGCCCGCCACTATAATCCGTTTTTGGTTAATACCGTTGTCGGTTTTATTGGCCCAGAATACCTCTATGATACTCGTCAAGTAACTCGGGCAGGCCTCGAAGACCACTTTATGGGGAAACTTTCTGGGTTGCCTATGGGAGTCGACGCTTGTTACACCAACCACATGAAAGCGGATCAAAACGATATAGAAAATTTGGCCACTCTCTTAACGGCGGCTGGTTGTACCTACTTTATGGGTATTCCCATGGGTGATGACGTCATGTTGAATTATCAGTGTACGAGCTATCATGACATTGCAACATTAAGAGAATTGTTTAGACTTCGGCCCTTACCTGAGTTTGAGGCGTGGGCGGAATCAATGGGAATCATGGCTCAAGGTAAGCTCACGGCTCGTGCCGGTGATGCTACAATTTTCACGAGGTAAGGGGGGAATAAATTAATGGGCTTAGAAGATAATGTTCGCGCGATTGTAGAAGAGTTACTGAAAGATATGGGGAAAGGAAAAAGTCAAGTTTCAGCCAACGCTCCTGTTATACAAGAGGATGCGCTTACGGATTTAGCGGAAATCGACTTACAACACTATTTGCAAGTCCCCAATCCGGTTAATAAGGCACTATATGAAGAAATGAAGCTTTCTACGCCTGCTCGGATAGGAGTTTGGCGCTGCGGTCCTCGCCCTTTAACGGACACAATAATTCGTTTTCGAGCGGATCATGCTGTGGCACAAGACTCCGTGCTTGGTGAAGTGCAGGAAGATTTTCCGGCGAAATATAATATGGTCTCCGTCCAAAGTCTCTGTCAGTCCAAAGATGAATATCTTACACGACCGGATTTAGGGAGGAAACTTGACGCTGAAAATTTGGGTATTGTGCGCAAAGGGTGCCAAAAAGGGGCCATGGTCCAAATCATCGTTTCCGATGGGCTCTCTAGTAAAGCAGTTGAAGCAAATATTCCAAATCTCCTGCCAGCTTTGACCCAGGGACTGGAGGGCATGGGCGTGAAACTTGGGACGACGATCTTTGTTCAGCATGGGCGTGTTGCCATGATGGATATGATCGGTGAAGAATTGAAACCGGACGTAGCCGTAATTCTGATCGGAGAGAGACCCGGTCTGGGAACGGCCGAAAGCATGAGTGCCTATATGGGATATAATCCAAGGCTAGGTATGGTTGAAAGCGAGCGGACCGTGATCAGCAATATTCATAAAGGTGGGACGCCTGCAGCGGAAGCCGGAGCTCATCTGGCGAGTTTGATCAAAAAAATGCTTGATATGAAGGCATCAGGTGTGAACCTAGAGTAGTGATCGATATCCATAAAGGTAGGACGCCTGCGGTGGATGCCGGAGCTCATCTGGTGAGCTTGATCAAAAGATACTTGATGTAAAGGCATCAGGTGTTAACTAGAGCAAGGGAGTTAAAAAGATCGAGTCCTGTCCTACATCTATAGATAAATTGAGACAGTGAAAGGAGACTAAGAAAATGGCTACAAGAGATGATCTCGTTGCCCTAGGAATGGTAGAAACCCGTGGAATCGTTGGAGCAATTGAGGCAGCCGATGCCATGGCCAAAGCTGCCAATGTAACATTGATCGGTAAAGTAAAAGTAGGTGGCGCATTAGTGACGGTCATGGTACGGGGAGATGTCGGAGCAGTCAAGGCCTCAGTGGATGCCGGAGCAGCAGCGGCTGAACGAGTCGGAGAACTCATCAGCTGCCACGTCATACCACGCCCACACCCAGAACTCGAACAAATCCTACCCAAGTTACCCGTTATCGAAGAAAAGCCCAAAACCAGAAACGTGGAGAATACAAAATAAATCGTCGGAAAAAAGCGAAAGCGACCGACGTCTAAAGGAGGGTTACTATGATTGAGCCCATTAAGCCTAAGGTCTTAGCGGTACGATTAATTCCCAATGTCGCTCCGGATTTAGCGGAAAAATTAGGACTAACGGAAGACCAACGCTCAATTGGTATGATTACTGCAGACATCGACGATTCAACTTACGTGGCCTTAGATGAAGCCACCAAAAAAGCAGAAGTGGAAGTTGTGTACGCCAAAAGTTTCTATTGCGGTGCGGCTCGAGCCTCCGGTCCCTTATCCGGAGAAATCATCGGCATCTTCGCGGGCCCAAACCCAGCCGAAGTCCGAGCAGGAGTTGACGCCTGCATAGAGCACTTAGAAAACGAATGTTTCTTCTACACCTGTGATGGTGGGAAAACCGCCTGGTTTCCGCATACCGTATCCCGGACAGGAAGTTATCTTTCCAAAATTGCGGGAATTCCAGAAGGAGAAGCGCTCTCCTATCTCATCGCCCCCCCAATCGAAGCCATGTTCGGCTTGGACGCTGCCCTTAAAGCAGCCGAAGTCACCATGCAAGCCTTTTACGGACCACCAACGGAAACAAACTTTGGTGGCGGATTGTTGACCGGATCACAAAGCGCGTGTAAATCCGCTTGTGAGGCCTTCCAACGATCCGTCATCGACGTCGTAGAAAACGGCCTCAAATTTTAGACGAAGGGGAAGTGCAACGTTGAAATGGAACTTGATCGTGATTTATGCTCCTTACAAGAAGCTCGAAATTTAGTACGAGCAGCCCACAAAGGCCAAGAAGCCCTCATGAACTTCACACAAGAACAAGTCGATAAAATCATCGACATGATGCGCGAAGCCGGGGAAGCGAATGCAGCCCGTTTGGCCATGATGGCCGTATCCGAAACCGGGATGGGAAATTACGCAGACAAATGCTTTAAAAACTACTTTGCCTCCCGAACCGTTTATGAGTCCATCAAAAGCATGAAAACCGTCGGACTCATCCGCGAAGACCACGAACACAAGATTTGGGAAATCGCCGAGCCCGTAGGGGTCATCGCCGGAATCGTACCCACCACCAATCCCACCTCCACCGTAATATACAAGGCTATGATCGCCCTAAAATCACGCAACGCCATCGTGTTTTCCCCACATCCATCGGCCGTCCGCTGTACGAATGAAGCGGCCAAAATCATGCATCAAGCGGCCGTCGCCGCAGGAGCCCCAGAAGGGGTGATCGGCTGTATCCTGAACGTCTCCATGGGAGCCACCAACGAACTCATGAAGCATCCCAGCGTGGCCATGATCCTAGCCACCGGAGGAAGTGCCTTAGTAAAAGCAGCCTACAGCAGTGGCAAACCCGCCCTCGGCGTCGGACCCGGGAATGTCCCCGCCTTCGTCGAACGAAGTGCCGACCTGCCCAAGGCCGCTGAATACATCGTCATGGGCAAAACCTTCGACAATGGAACCATCTGTGCCTCAGAACAAGCCATCGTCGCCGAAGAATGCATCGCTGACGAACTCATCGGCCATCTCAAACGCAACGGTGCCCACTTCCTCGACCCCGAAGAGGTCCAAAAAATCTCCAAGGTCGTCATGTTAGCCAAAGGAGGAGTCAACCCCAAAGTGGTCGGCAAAGACCCCAAATTTATCGCTCAAATGGCTGGCATCACCATCCCCGAACAAACCAAGTGTTTAGTGGCTCCCTTAAGCGGCGTCGGACCACAATGGCCTTTATCCTACGAAAAACTCACCACTGTCCTCGGCTTCTACCGAGTCTCCGATTGGCATGAAGGGTGTGAACGCTGCTTTCAACTCTTAGAAGCAGGCGGAGTCGGGCACAGCGTCTCTATCCACAGTACCAACGAAGAAGTCATTCGTGAGTTTGCCCTTAAAAAACCGGTTAACCGAATCCTCGTCAACACACCAGCAGCTATGGGAGGAGTCGGAGCAACCACCGGCTTGGCCCCATCGTTCACCCTAGGGTGTGGAACGTGGGCAGGATCGAGCGTCTCAGAAAACGTTACCCCACGACACTTAATCAATGTCAAACGAGTTGCTTGGCATCTAGGAATACCCGAACGCAAACCCGTGGAACCGATGAACGTAGCAGGGGTAGCCGAGGGAGCCCGGAACTCAAACATCCCCACCCAGCAAGTTGATGCGAATTTAGTCCAAGAAATCATCAACCAAGTTATACAGCATTTGAATGGGATGAAGTGCTAACAAAAGATGAATCGTAATCGTCAATCAAATTAAGGAGGGAACACAATGGCACAAGATCGAAGTGTAATCGCACTTGGAATGATTGAAACCAAAGGATTAATCCCCGCGATCGAAGCAGCGGATCAAATGTTAAAAGCAGCCAACGTGTCGCTATGTGGAAAAGAGCATGTCTCCGGTGGACTCGTCTCGGTCATGGTACGAGGAGACGTCGGAGCAATAAAAGCAGCCGTAGATGCAGGAGCTGCAGCCGCTCAACGAGTTGGAGAAATGCTCAGCGTGCATGTCATACCGCGCCCACACCGGGACGTCGAGTGCATTTTACCTGTAGGCGATAACAAAAGTTATGGTGAAAAATAAGCAAATTCAATATTCGAGTTCGAGGTCAGAAGTCCGATTGCTATCCTCTGACCTCTGGCATCTGACCTCCGACTTCTGTAGTGTGAGGTGAGGACATGATCGTAACAGAGTATGAATTAAGAGCCAATTGGCATAAAACGAAAGCGAAAGTAATCACGTTACCCCAAGGGAGCGTCATCACCCCTTCCGCTCGAGACTTTATTCGGTCCAAGGGAATCGATGTCCAAATAGAAGAAACGGGATACTCGATCTTCACAAAAACAACTTCTCCAATGCTAAGCAAATAATCACAAGGCAAAAGTTCTTTGAAGAGAAACTTAACTCTCATCGGGAAACTCAAAGCCGCGGTCAGAGTCAGAGCCAAGGCCAGAGTCCGACTCAAACCCAACATCAGACTCAAACCTCACTAGGGGTTAAACCCGAACACATGACCCATCTGCGTGTCGGAGCCTTAGTCACCAAAACTCACCCCGTGATCGCCTATCGAGGACAACTCGATCTCTTTCAGTGTGAACTCATCGAAGCCCAAGGTTTTTTTGCCCAAGCAGGGGAAGACGAACTCGTTCTTAAACTCGAAGAAATCGCCGCCTTCGCTAGGCAACTCATGGTCAGTGAAGTCAAAGACGAACCGTTTCAATGGGAACACCTCCTCGGACTAACACCAGAGGAACTACGGGAACGGTCCCATCACCCTAAGAAAAATTATGGCGTTGAACACACACCACTCAGTTATACCCATGGAAAGGTCGTGTCCAAGCTCCATCACCTTAGAGCCAAAACACGAGAAGTCGAACTCTACGCCAATCGTGCTTTCACGGACGAGGACGGAAACTGCAGCCGAACCGACCTGATCCAGGCCTTAAACCGGCTATCCAGTGCCTTCTACATCCTCGCCTGTAGCGTTCGAGGACGCCTTAGCCAAGAAAAACGAGTGCCCATAGGCACCTCGAATCGTCATATCCACCTCTCCAAAGACGATTTAACCACCCTGTTTGGAAAAAACTATGCCTTAACGATCCAAAAAGAACTCTCCCAACCTGGGCAGTTCGCAGCTAAAGAAACCGTCACCCTAGTTGGACCCAAAGGATGTCTGGAAAAGGTCCGAGTCTTGGGCCCCGTACGCAAACACACCCAAGTCGAAATTAGTGTCACCGATTGTTTTAAACTGGGCATCAAACCCGTCATCCGAGATTCCGGACAACATGATGGAACCCCTGGCCTACAAATCATCGGCCCATTAGAGAAAGTTGACCTCGAATCTGGCGTCATGGTGGCCAGCCGACATATACACCTAAACCTCGAAGGAGCAGCGGAGTGGTCCCTCAAGGATGGGGACCGAGTACGCGTCAAAGTCCAAAGCAAACGCCCGATGGTTTTTGAAGACGTCTTGGTTCGAGTCAATGAACACTACCGCAAAGAAATGCACCTCGATATGGATGAGGCCAATGCAGCCCTTCTCGACCCGCAGAGTCAAGGCCTGCTCATGGGGGTATAACGCATGAACGAAGAACTGATCAACCAACTCGTGCAGCGCATCCTATCGGAACCCGCCTTGCAAGCCCTCCTACAAGGAACTGGAGCAGGAAATCGGGCGAAACCCGACGTCTTAGTCCTCTTAAACTATGTCTCGGATTTCGAACGAGTCTTAAGCGCCATCGAAACACGCTGGGGAGCGAAGTACACGCTAACGATTTTACCCAGTGAAAGCGTCGCTAAGGCTAACCCAGCTCTCCCCGAAGGAATGAACTGGATCACGCCCCAAGACGCCTTGACTAAGACAGACTGGCAAAAAATCATCCTCCCAGCGTGTTCCCCCAATACGCTAGCAAAAGCCGCATTAGGACTACGAGATAACCCCATAAGTGAACTGATCGGGCGTGGAATTACCCAAGGCCAACCCATCGAACTCGTGACCGAGTATCTCGGCTTTACCGCTCAAACCCCTAAAGCCTACATTGAACTTTATGAAGGATATCTTCAGAAAGTTCAGTCCTACGGCGTACAAGTCTATGCTAGGATTAGGGACGAAAGCACCCCAATACAGACCGTTGAGCAACGATTTGTTCTTGGCAAAGGAACAACCGTCACGGCTGAGGAACCCACGGTTACCAAAGCAAGTCCAATAAACCAAACCAGCCTTTACGAGCAGAAAACGGTCTCTTATGAACCGACAACAACCCATTGTGAGCCGAAGGCAACCACCCAGGACGTCATTCGTTTCGAAAAGAAGTTCTTAGGAGATAAAGATGCCTATGGATTTCCCGAAGAATCAAGGGTCCTCGTGAAACGATTAACTGTTATCTCACCATTAGCCCGAGATACCTTAAAGATACGCCGAGTCGAGTTGTGCACGGAGCTGGAAAGAGAGGAAGGAAGACGATGATTTTAGCACGCGTCATTGGACATGTCTGGTCAACGCGCAAAGAAGAATCCCTACGTGGCCTAAAGTTTCTCGTCGTCCAACCCGTTACCCTCACCTATACTGAGGATGGAACAGCCAAGCTAACCAAACACGGAAACTCCCTCATCACTGCCGATCAAATCGGAGCCGGGGAAAGTGAAATCGTCATGATTGCCAGCGGTTCCTCAGCACGACAAGGACTGGCGAATCGCAACACTCCCATCGATGCCATCATCGTGGGCATTATCGATAAAGAAACCTTTGAAGCGTAAGCTTAAGTGGGTGAAAAAATGAATAATAAAAGTATGAACACGATCAATGCGAACGATCAAAGTATGAGAAATATAAGCACGACCGTCCGGGAGGCAGGCGTCGTCGGAGCAGGTGGAGCAGGTTTTCCGACCCATGTCAAGCTCGCCGCCCGAGCAGAGATTGTAGTGGTCAACGGAGCAGAATGTGAACCCATGTTAAAAACCGACCAACAACTGGTAGCACGCTATCCCGAACAACTCATTAAAGGGTTAAAATTAGCCATGGAGGCCACTGGCGCCCAAAAAGGAATTATCGCCTTGAAGGACAAGTATCAGGCCGCCATCGCCGCCTTAGAGCCTTATCTCACCGACCAACTGCAGATCTCGATTATGCCGGATATCTATCCCGCCGGAGATGAAGTCATCACCATCTGGTTAACCACAGGTCGGCGCGTCCCCCCAGGAGGAATCCCCATTAATATCGGGGTCGTGGTTAATAATGTTCAAACCCTCATCAATGTGGCTAAGGCCCATGATGGAAAACCCGTCATCACGCGGACCCTCACCGTCACAGGGGCCGTTAAAAATCCCCTCACCGTCACCGTGCCTATCGGAACTTCCCTGCAGGAAGTCCTTAACCTAGCCGGTGAAGGACGGGGAGACGACCTAGCCTATATCCTCGGAGGCCCCATGATGGGAAGCTTGATCACAGATCTTAGTGCGCCCGTCACCAAGACCACTGGAGGACTCATTGCCCTCCCCAAGGATCACCCGCTCATTAAGCGGAAACAAATGCCGCTGGAAACCGTACTACGCATCGCCAAAACCGTTTGTGAACAATGCAGCTTCTGCACCGAACTCTGCCCACGCCACATGATCGGGCACGAATTATCCCCGCATCGCCTCATCCGAGCCGTGAATTACAAAGCCATGGGAGATCTACAAACCTTGACCAGTGCCCTCACGTGCTCAGAGTGTGGAGTATGTGAAGCCTATGCCTGTCCGGTCGGAATCTCACCGCTAAGGGTCAATCGCGCCTTAAAAGCAGAGCTTCGCGCCCAAGGAGTTAAATATCAAGGAGAACTCAGGAAAGAAGACCCGATGGCCCAACATCGCTTAATCCCCTCGTCACGCTTAGTACAACGCCTAAAATTGGGTCCTTGGTATAAAGAAGCTCCCTTAGCCCTTGAGACCTATGAACCCGAGGAAGTGAGCTTAAGCCTCCAACAACATATAGGGGCCCCGGCTATCCCCGTGGTTAAGGTTGGAGACAACGTTAAACGAGGGCAAGTCGTCGGAGAAATCCCAGAAGGATCCTTAGGAGCTAGGGTCCATGCCAGTCTAGACGGAACCGTCCAACAAGTCACGCCCCAAATGATAACGATACGGAAAGGGGGTGCAACATGATCCATGCCATAGGGCTCGTAGAATTTACCAGTATAGCACAAGGCATCGAATGCGCCGATATCATGGCCAAAACAGCAGACGTCAACATCTTAGTGGCCAAAACCACATGCCCTGGAAAATATATCGTCTTAGTCAGTGGAGACGTGTCAGCAATCCAGCAATCCGTGAACGCAGGGATCGAATTAGGAGCAGAGACCGTCGTCGATTCGTTCGTGATACCCAATGTTCATCCGTCCATCTTACCGGCGATCAGTGGCGCCAATCCCCTGAAAGACATTAAAGCGATCGGGATCATCGAAACGTACAGCGTCGCATCCTTAATCGAAGCAGCGGATGCGGCATTGAAGGCAGGGGAAGTTGAGCCCCTCCTTATACATCTTGCCTTTGGCATAGGCGGCAAGAGTTACACCCTTCTCACAGGGGAAGTTGCATCCGTAAAAGCAGCCGTGGAAGAAGGGAGTGCCTTAGCCAGCGTAAAAGGACTCCTCATACGACAAGTCGTCATACCGCGTCCAGCCAAGAAACTGATCGAAAGCCTAGTATAAGTTCGATGATCGAAGTGCGACCTTCGTTGTTCGAACATTGAGGATCGAACAGACTACGAACTACAAGTATCGAACCACGAAAAGGAGGTGTAACTATGGGGCGTTTTATTTCAGCGGCCGTTTTAAGAGAAATGGCCAAAGTGGATAAAAACATTGTATTAGACGAAGACAGCGTACTGACTCCCTCAGCTAAAGATCTTGCAAAAGAGTTAGGGATTAGCATAAGCAAAGGAAGGCAAGAAATCATTAGCCAAAGTGTTTTCGGTCAATCGATGGTTGGACAAACGGCTGATCAAACCAGTTCGCAGCAAGACGTTAAGCCAACACAGGAGATTACGGAACCCATCATCCTGAATGATGACATTAAAAAGGCTGTGCAAAAAATTCTGGGTGAGGTCTTGAAACCCGCCTGTGAGAACCCCAGAGCGACTCATGTCAAAGGAGAGAACGTGGTTATTCAACCGTTTCTAGAAGCTCCTCCAGGGCAAAAGGTAGGACTCGTTGATGTGATCGACTCACGCGTGGGAAATCTCGCCTCGGGTTTTATGACCTTTGATCATGCGAAGTTGCCATGGCTTTTAAACTATGATGAAGTAGATTACGTTATAGAGGGAGAGTTTGTCCTCGAAGTTGAGGGCAAAGTTTTCCGCGCCAAAGCAGGCGATGTGGTTTATATCCCAAAGGGAAGCCAAGTAATCTTTTCTTCTCCTACATTTTGTAAAGTTTTTTATGCAACCTATCCTGCGAATTGGGCAGATTTTTGTGAATAAGGATATTATATTGAACTAAGGCTATCTGTATACTCTTCCTGAAAAGGAAGAGTTTTTTATGGCTGGCTTTATTGCCTCTTTAATAAAGAGGCAATTACAATTACTATGCCGTAGCGGGCAATTGGAGTCGCTTGACAAAAGAGGGGCTTTGGATAATACGGTGGGTTGTTATCTACGGGGATCATACTGGAGTGCCCAAATACTATAATGGTGAGGTCAAACAGGTTCAGCCACAGCAAAGCTGGTGGCTCGATGACAGTAAACGAATACCGCTTATTATCTATCATAAAGGGATGGACGGACGTGAGATCGAGACTACAGGGGGGCAATTGATACGATGCCCACGATAGCCTATCTGATGGGGGTAAATGAAGACCGCTATAATAACACAGTGATGGGACGAAATCTGCTAAATACCAAAAAGGAATTCGCTGTTTTGTCCAGCCGGCTGTTTATGGGATAAGCTGAAACTAGTAATGAACAGGAGAACCGAATTAAAGGACTTGATATTGCGGTTCTCATCATTCGAAAAAATTACTTTAAGGAAGTAGGGTATAAATAAGGAGGACTTTGACAATTTTCGACGAAATTACAGATAAGGACTTTTATGTTTGGAAAGAATAGAAATGGTGGTGTATATCTTGGCTGAAAAACAGCGTGTAATTCAAGAATATGTTCCTGGAAAACAAGTGACAATGGCCCATATTATACCGAACCCGCAGGGAGATATTCATGAGAGATTAGGAATCGTAACGACAGGGGCCATTGGTATAATGACAATCACCCCTAGTGAGGCAGCAATTATTGCTGCGGATGCTGCCAGTAAAGCTGGGGATATTGAACTTGGGTTTTTAGATCGCTTTACGGGTTCTCTGGTAATAACAGGTGATGTATCCAGTGTAGAAGCTGCCATACGAGCTGCAGTAAATACACTTGTTAACATTTTAGGGTTTTCATCAACTGAGGTGACTAGAAGTTAATGGGGCGAATACTTCTTATCGGAGGAATCGGGGCCGGCAAAACCACTTTAAAGCAAATGCTTATGAATGAGCAAGTAAGCTATCAAAAAACTCAAATGATCGATTATACTCACGCCTTTATTGATTGTCCGGGCGAATATCTGGAGATTCCTCGATTTTATCATGTCTTAATTGATGCCAGTCATCAAGTTTCTGAGATTTGGGCGCTCCAAGATTCAACAAAACAGAGAGCATTTTATCCACCAAAGTTTTCAAAGGTTTTCCGCAAGCCTATTATTGGAATTATTACTAAAGTGGATTTACCGAAAGCCGATATTAAACAAGCGAGTTCTTTTTTGCATTATGCAGGCATCGAAGAACCCTTTTATATAACATCTGTCATGAATGGGGAAGGAGTTGCTCCTTTACGCATGCGATTGGAGGAGTTAAATGAATCTCGCAGCCGTTAAGGACTTATGTAAAAAATACACAAACCTTACTGAAGAGGATATAAAGATTTTAGAAACAATGGCTCTGCAAATCCCTCATACTGCTCAGTTGACAGAGACGGATATCTTTATTGATGCTCCCTTGAAAGATGGAATGGATGCAGTGGTATTAGCATGGGCCCCTCCGGAAAAACGTTCCTTATATAATCATAGTGTGGTCGGTGAATTGGCTTTGGCTACCAGTGAACCGGCAGTTTATCAGACGTTAAAGACAGGGGAAACTTGTCGTAATGTAAGGGGAGTCAGCCAAGAAGGGATTCCAATTGCTCAGACAGTTGTTGCTATTCGTAATCCGGCAAATGATGTAATCGGCACGTTAATCATGGAGCGGGATATTTCGGAAGAATTACGCCAAGAAGAACAAGTGGAGTTTTTGACCCAAACCGCAGAACGATTGAGTAATACTCTGATGTATTTGTCAATGACAGGTTCTCAGTTTGAAAACTGGGTTGGTAATGGAATATTTGTTTTAAATAAACATAGCAAGATCACATATGTTAACCAAAAAGCTGCTAAAATTTTTCAAGAGTATCATGGCTTTGAGGCTCTGGGGCAAGATTTCTTGTTCACTATGTTTAATTGCACTTCATTACAAGAACTATTAGATATGCTTGAAAACCCTGTTGAGTTCTGTATCTTAAATAAAAGTTATCTTTTTGAGGCTTATCCTTTAGTAACTTATGGAGATTTAAGTGGTTGTGTCATATCGTTTAGAGATATCACAGATCTGCGCAAAAAGGAGCAGGAACTCAATGCTAAGAGTACCGTTATAAGGGAAATTCACCACCGAGTAAAAAACAATCTTCAAAATGTTGCAGCTTTGCTTCGCTTACAGATGAGACGGTCGGATTTAGAAGTTGTCAAAGCAGAGTTTTCGGCCAGCATCAATCGAATTATATCCATTGCTATGGTCCATGATGTTTTCGCCTGTCAAAATTGTGATTCCGTTGATTTAAGGGAACTCTGCCAACGTATACTTAGTAGTTTATTAGAAAGTTCCATGTCACCTGAGCAGTGCATCGAGGCTCATGTCGAAGGACAAACTCTTCATCTGCCGAGTATACAAGCTGTTCCTTTAGCGCTCGTCATTAATGAACTCTTGACGAACAGCTTCAAACATGGGGTTCGTTTCTTAGAAAAGGGTCTTATTATCTTATCAATCACAGAAAAAAGAGGAACGATAACTCTTACAGTTAGAGATAATGGACCAGATCCAGACAGGCCTTTTGATCAAGTAAAGCAAAAGCGCTTGGGTTTACAGATCGTTGATTCACTAGTGAGAGACCAATTAGGTGGAGAGTCTAAAATGGAACGTATAGAAGGAATGACGATTGTAACGGTTAGCTTTCCAAAACATAGTTCGGAGGGACAGTTATGAGCGTACTATCCATCTTAATTGCCGATGATGAGGCACTCATTCGCTTGGATATTAAAGAAATGTTGCAAGGGGCAGGACATATTGTTTGCGCTGAAGCAAATAATGGCCTGAAAGCTGTTAAATTGGCTAAATCGTTCGCTCCAGATTTGGCGATTCTTGATGTGATGATGCCAGGGCTTAATGGCCTGGAAGTGGCAAAGATCTTGCACTCTATGAACATTCCCGTCTTATTGCTTACTGCCTACAGTCAGTCCAAATTTATTAATCGAGCAGAGAAAGTTAGCGTGTATGGCTATCTTGTCAAACCTATTACTGAACGAGATCTTCTACCTGCCATCCAAATTGCTTATGCTCGCTGGAGAGAGATGCAAGCCGTCCGTGCGAAATTGGAAAACACCCAGCTGGAATTACAAAGTCAAAAAACGATTGATCGAGCCCGTTCTATCCTCGCAGAACGCAATGGAATTAGTGACTATGAAGCGCATCAATTACTTATTCATCAGGCCATGGATCTTCGAATTACGGTTGTAAAACTGGCAGCTCAAATTGTCAATGAGGATATTAAGGTTTCAAAAAAAAGATAATCAGAAAGATTTTGACAATAGGGCTCTTCATCGCATCCAGAGTTACCGAGATGGGATGAAGGGTCTTTGATTTTTTTTTATGGTTATGGCAAAACTATTGACAATTAATTTTTTACAGAGGTGAACTATAAAGTGTTAAAGGAATTGGCTCAGGAAATTGCAAAATCAATAAGCGAGATTATTGGTTATCATCTTCTTATTACTGATGAATTCGGTATAATAATTGGATGTTCTGATGATATAAATAGATTAGAAACCCTTCATCGTGCTTCTTTAGAGGTTATAAAATCAGGTAAACCTAAATTCCATGATCTTCAGGAAGCGCAACGTTTGGAAGTTAAGCCGGGTTATACCGCGCCAATCCAATTAGCTAATAAAGTTGTTGGTACAGTTGCTATAGGGGGTGAACCTGAAGATGTTGGCAAATTTATTTCTATTGTCAAAAAACAGGTTGAGATCTTGTTGCGTCAGGAGATTATACTCAAGTCCTCCCTTCTGCGGGAACGGGCTCTGCAAAATTTAATACAGGAGATTTCGGTCTTTGACCCGGATACTAAAGATGAAGGCCTTCTTATAATTCGAGGGCAAGAACTTGGCTATAATCTAACTAGGCCATATATTGCCATTGTTATTGATCTGTATCAATTTAGTAATATTACTCAAGAAATCTATCAACATTCATCAATTGAAGATTCGCCGGAAATGATGATTCAATTGATGAAAATAAGGGTGGATAATACTATAAAAAATGCTTTTAATTCTACCGAAGATATATCGACTTCAATAGCAAATGACAAATTTGTTGTATTACATGCCATTAATCAAAGACAATCTGAAAATGAAATAATAGCACAAGTGAAAAAGAAATGTTTCGAATTAGAAATTAATCTTCAGAAGCTTGATACCAGAGCTACTATGGGTATTGGTTCAGTATCAGGGAATATATCCCAGTTGCGAAATTCATATAGAGAAGCTTGGAGAGCATTAACCATCGGAAAAAGGAATAATCGATTGCCCATGATTTTTAGTATCAATGATTTGTATTTAGAAGAACTGCTTTCCAGTGTAAATAAGAATATTTCTCAAAAGTTTGTGGTAAATGTATTGTACAGTTTGCAAAAACAATCTGATTGGGATGAACTATCCCGAACTATATGTGTTTGGTGTGAATCAGGTTTCAGTCCTATCAATACTTCTAAGAATTTAGACATTCATAAGAATACTTTATTTTATAGACTAACAAAAATCGAACAAATAAGTGGGTTTAATTTGCGCAATTTTAGAGAGTCAATTACTCTATATTTTGCTGTGAAAGTTCAGATTTTAAATAATGATCTCTCAAAGAAAATGAAGCAAGTTTGATTAAGACCAGTTAAAAGAATTAGTTGGAAAAAAAAGAAGTTTTTTTACTAAAGTAGCTGTATTAAGCTACTTTTTTTTGATTCGTACAGTCCTTAGTAAATGCTGATCGCAAGGCTAATTAGGTGAGTCTGGGCAAGTTTCAAAGGTAGTTGTATCAGCATACTAAAAATTTGTACATTATCTTAATCAATTTTGTTCTCTCGTTCCAATGAAATAAAGTCCTACAATAGATATACTTATCTTAAATTTAAACAGAATCAGAATTATCGCACTTATCTGCCTCGGTTAACAAGGACCTATTTGAAAAGCTTCGTACAATGAAAAGCGTAAGAGACCGATGTTCAATCTCTACCTAACATCACTGGTACGAATTGTCTGGAAGTTTTCCTGCAAATTTTAACTGAATGGAGGGGGCAAGCTAAATTTAATTAATTAACACAAACAACCAAAAATAGAAGGAGGAATTATTATGAGAAATAAAAAATTAGTTTATGTTGTATTAGCGGTCTTTGTTATAAGTATACTTACACTGACAGGATGCGGGCAAAATAAAGTCGCGGATTCTAAAGATGCTGCAACTCCTCAAAAAACAATCAAAATTCGCATGGCAGGACAATATCCGTCTGATCACCCTGGTACACAAGCTATGACGAAATTAAAGGAGACAGTAGAGGCTAAGACAAATGGTAGAATTCAAATGACACTCTATCCTGCTAACCAACTGGGAGACTATACCTTGATTTATGATGAAATTATGAAGGGTACCATTGAGATGGCTCTTATTTCTATACCAAGTGGACATGACCCCAAACTAGAACTAACTTATGTACCCTCCATTGCAGAAAATTATGACCAGGTCAGAAAGCTTTATAGTCAGGGATCCTATATTTACAATACAATGGATCAACTCAATAATGCCTTAAATGTAAAACTTTTAGGTTTCAATGTAGAAGGATTTGGTGGACTGGGCATGACTAAACTGCCAGAGGATCCTGCCTCAGTTACAAGCAAAAAGAATGTCCTACTCCGGGTTCCACCTATGGATGTTTTCAAAGTATGGGCTGATGATATGAATTACACCACTGTTACTGTACCTTATGCAGAATTGTATACCGCACTACAGACTGGGGTTGCAGATGGCTGGAGCGGCGGAACCCCGGTTTCAAATTGGCTGGGATTTAGGGATGTTCTAAAATACTATATTCCAGTTAATAATTTCGTTGAAAACACTTCTTACGTGATGAATTTAGATTTGTGGAAATCTTTGAGTGCTGAAGATCAAAAAATCATCGCAGATACTACAGCCGAATTATCAACAGAGAGCGTTGATATTTCCCAAAAGAGCGACAAACAATATATGGATGAGATGAAAAAAGCAGGAATTAAAGTTATTGAGTTATCTGATGCCGACCTTAAGACTCTTGCTGATCAAACGCGTAAAACTAGCTGGCCTAAATTAAACAATCGTTTAGGGAAAGAAATAATGGATGGCCTTTTGAAGGAATACAAATAGTCAAAAGTAGCAAGTACAAGCTGTTGGGGGAGGGGATTTTGCCTTAACGCAAAGCATCCTCCCTTAATCATTGAAAAGTATAGGGAAACCTTAACTTTGAAAAAGGAGTACCTTGAATGATAGAAAGGAGGAGTTAATTTGGGGTCAAATTCATTAGGTATAAAGCAAATCGCTAGAATTTCATGGGAGGCCCTTTTAAAATTCCAGCGTTCTGTAATGATAGTTTGCAGTTTAATGATAGTTATTGGTATCAGTTTAGGGGCTACTTTACGGTATATATTTAAAACAGACCTTTATGGAATGGAGGAAATAATCGTAATTTTTGCCTTTTGGCTATATTTCATGGGTGGATCATACGGTAGCTATCAGAAAAATCATATTACTGCTGATTTAGTGTCGGTGTATGTTACCAGCCCTAAAATCCGAAGCATTGTAATGCTGATTAGTTCTCTTATTACAACAGGTTTGTGTTATATGGCTACTTATTATGCCGTGAGTTTTTTTTCTTGGAGTTTAATCAAAGGAGGCACAAGTTCTGTTTGGCGAATTCCGATAGTCATTCCACAAGGTGCAATCTTTCTAAGCTTTAGCTTAATGTCTTTTTACTTCACGATTCATTTAATAGACGATATAAAGAAATTGAAATTATTAATTCTCAATAAGTAAATCCTCTGGTAATAATTTATCTTAGACGGGGGGGGATTGAATGATTGTTGGAATTGCGTTATTAATACTTGTAATTACATTACTTTTGGGAGTGCCAGTCCCTTTTGCATTTTTTGC
The DNA here is from genome assembly GCA_000961805.1 of Peptococcaceae bacterium BRH_c23. Next base: position 22,890 of record LADV01000108.1, read on the forward strand.
ATCAGTTATCTTTTTGATCTTCACGCAAGGATATGACCCGAGTTTTTTATTGCCTTATGGATATAGCAAAATGAGCACAACTGTTTTACTAGCTATTCCATTATTCATTCTCGCTGGAGGATTAATGGAGAAGGGTAAAATTGGCGAAAAATTAGTGGGCTTGGTTGAACTATTTGTTGGAAGTATCAAAGGAGCACTTGGAGTAGTAACAGTTGTCTCTTGTGCTGTTTTTGGGTCCATTACAGGTAGTGCGGCAGCCACATTATCTGTCATTGGGTCGATCATGTTTCCACGCTTGGAAAAAGCAGGTTATCCTAAAGGATTTTCCGCAGCACTAATTGCTAATTCCTCTGTCTTAGGTATGTTGATACCACCAAGTTCTATCATGATTCTTTATGCTTGGATTGGAAATCAGTCAGTTCTGGCAAGTTTTCTAGCGTCAGTAATCCTAGGTATCATCTTGATGACGTTGTTATCTTTAGTAAATATGGTCTATTTAAGAAAGAATCCTGATTTAGTCATCAATGAAAAAATGGACTATAAAACATTTTCCCGAGAAGCAAAAAAAAGAACCTTCAAAGCTTCCCCGGCTTTGGTTATGCCAATCCTAGTTCTAGGAGGGATTTATGGAGGGATAGTGACACCTACTGAAGCAGCTGCTATCGCCGTTGTATATGCTATTCCTGTAGGGTTCTTCATCTATAAAGGTTTAAACCGCCAGAACTTTTTACAGGTCATCATTGATAGCGCTGTCACAACTGGTGTAATAATGGTCATGTTATACGCTGTAATGATCTTAAGTCGTTTATATATTATGGAGAATCTCCCGGCGACGATCATGTCTGTCCTTCAGTCAATTTCAACGAACAAAATTGTTATCATGTTAATGATTAACGTTTTCATGATTATAATTGGAATGTTAATGGATGATGTTAGTGCGGTCTTGCTTTGTACACCCATTCTTTTGCCCATTGTCACCCAGCTAGGAGTAAGTACGATTCAATTTGCAGCCATCGTCGGCGTTAATCTGGGAATGGGTAATATAACTCCTCCAACGGCTCCCTTGCTCTACCTCGCAGGCCGTATTGGTGGGGCCCCCATCAATGAGATGCTTAAACCTACTTTCGCAATGTTATTGTTCGCCTGGACACCAACATTACTACTTACCACTTATTTCCCGATTATCTCTACTTGGTTACCGAAATTAATTTTGCAACATTAACATGCAAGTCCAAAATTACTATCTGCGGCAACGATTTATCTAAGAAGCATTAAGACTAGAACACAAGATATAGTAGGAGGAGATTTTCATGAAAAACAATAACAAGATAGCTATCCTTGGTGGAGGTCATGGAGCTCATGCCATGGCAGCGGATTTAACGTTACGTGGATTTAGTGTAAACATGTACGAAATGCCTGAATACAAACATAATTTGGCAAATTTATTTCAAACTGAAACCATAGAAGTGACAGGGGTTATCCAGGGGACTGTCAAGCTTGAGAAGGTAACATCCGATATTGAAGAAGCCATAAAAGACGTGAAATATATCGTGCTTGTGGTTCCGGCCTTTGCTCATACATCTTATGCAAAGTTATTGAAAGGCAAAGTAAACAAAGAACAAATAATTATTTTATATCCAGGAGCCTTTGGATCGTTACTATTGAAAGAAGTTTTTGGAGAAGATGACGGACCAGTCATTACCGAAGTAAATAACTTACCGTATGATACAAGGAGTACATCTCCAGGTAAAGTGAATATCTTTGGTTTAAATAAGGTGAATATTGCTTTTTTGCCTGCTGAAAAGTCTGAAGAATTACTTGAGGATATTCGCAGGATTCATCCTTTTGAAAAAGTGTATGCAGATGTTTTGGAATGTGGGTTAAGCATAGTTAATCCTGCAGTACATGCAGGGCCATGTCTCCTTAATATTGGCTCTATTGAATATTGGGCTAGAGGCGATTTTTATGTATACGAACATGGCTTTACCCCATCAGCAGCTAAAGTTAATATACAAATTGACGAGGAAAGAAAGGCTATTGGCAGAAAGTTAGGATACAAACTTACCCCAATAGAGGATTTCACTGGTATGCAGGAAGGTTATGACTGGAAAGAACTGTACCTTAATATCCATGGGAATATTTCTTTGACTCCGATCGTGGGACCAAATGATATTAATAGCAGGTATTTAACTGAAGACGCACCCTACGGTTTGGTACCATGGAGCACGATTGCCAAGGAAGTCGGGGTCGTTACTCCAATCATCGATGCAGTAGTAAATGTCTATTCTGTCATACACGAAAGATCGTGGTGGGAAGAAGGAAGGACAGCTAATGTGTTAGGTCTAGCAGGGATGACAGTAGAAGAGATTAAGGAGTATGTGAAAACTGGCAAGAAAAAGTAAATGCAATGAAAAAATTTGAATCTCCGATAAATTATTATTGAATTGAGCTTATTTAAGAAGGAGAAAATCTATCGGATAGCGAACTACCTATATTTATAAGATGGAAACAGCTCTACCTATCAGCTATGTCCGTTTATACAAAGGAATAGTGGGCAATAATGCCCTTTATCACAGCCTGGACCTTCTGGGGTGTGATAAAGGGCATTAATTTTTTTCTAAGAAAGGAGATATTGGATATAGATGATAATCCCTTGGTAGGTATCAAGTGTCCCATCGAATAAATTAGAGGAGGTTTTTGTGTGACAACAGAGACTAAATTAGTGACACCCGGAACTGATGGAAATGCACATTTATCCAGAGTACTAAAACCAATTCATTTATGGGCTCTCGCAGTAGGTTTAGTCATCTCGGGAAACTATTTCGGCTGGAGCTATGGATTTGGGGCAGGTGGGCCTATGGGATTAGCCTTAGCCTTAATTCCAGTCACGATCTTTTATGTAACCTTTATCTTGTCTTACTCTGAGTTGGCAACGGCGATACCCCATGCTGGTGGTCCTTCGGCCTATGCACGCAGAGCAATGGGTCCTTTTTGGGGGTATATGAATGGAATAAGCTGCTTAATTGAATTTGTGTTTGCGCCTCCTGCCATTGCGCTGGCTGTTGGTGGGTATATTAACTTTCTAGTTCCCTCCGTCCCAACCTTGACTGCAGCGGTTGCCGCTTTTTTGTTTTTTATCTTTGTGAACTACTTAGGAATGAAAACCTCAGCTACGGTAGAATTAGTAGTCACCATTATTGCTCTTGTTGGTTTAGTTATTTTCTGGGTTGCCGCGGCTCCTCACTTTTCGATGACAAGAGTTATGGCAGAGCCGCTCCTTCCTTTCGGTATGAAAGGTGTTATGGCAGCCGTTCCTTTCGCCATCTGGTTCTATCTCGCTATTGAAGGCGGAGCCATGGCTGCGGAAGAAATGGTCAATCCGCAGAAAGATATCCCTAAAGGCTTTTTAAGCGGTATGGGAACCTTAATGATTATGGGCTTCCTAACCCTTTTCTTGACGGCAGGTATTGCAGATTACAACTTAGTTTCAGCGGTGGACTTCCCGTTGCCTATCGCTTTAGCTCAAGTCTTTGGCGAAAATGCCTTTATTGTTGTTTTGGTCAATATCATTGGCTTGTTTGGCTTAATTGCTTCCCTGCATGGGATTATCGTAGGTTACTCTCGTCAAACTTATGCGATGGCTCGGACTGGGTATTTGCCTAAATTCTTGGCGTATGTCGACCCTAAACGTCATACTCCAGTCTGGGCATTGTTAGTCCCTGGACTTGTTGGACTAGGTGTCGTTCTCACGGGGCAGACTGCAATCGTGATTACCATTGCAGTTATTGGTTCTGTTGCCCTCTATATGCTTAGCTTAATCAGTCTGTTTATCTTACGCTCCAAAGAACCCAATCTCAAAAGACCCTTTAAAGTATCGTATCCAATAGTCCCAGTCATTAGCTTTATTACGGGCATTTTTCTGACGATAAGTGTCTTAGTTTCCAGTATACCCGCTTTGAAATGGACAGCGCTTGTTTATTTCATTGCTATCGCCTACTACTTTGTTTGGGGTAACAAGAATATTAGGCCCTTTGAGGAAGAGTTTGGCGTTTTAGATGAACTGGATGCCTAATACGTATCTGGAAAAAGCCTTCTTAAAAGATTGGAGTTAATGAAAAAAACATGGCTAAAGAGATGACTCTAGTCAGTGTGGGGATCGATGTCGGAACAACAACGACTCAGTTGGTCATTTCGCAGCTCACCTTAGTCAACGTAATGCCTGGTAGTCAAGTGCCAAAAGTAGAAATCAGCCACAAAAGTAT